>JBAXXB010000165.1:0-9961 GCA_037128115.1 Bacteroidota bacterium | reverse complement strand
GGGTTGCTTGCAGAGGTTGTTTGTCTAAGCATTTTTCAAGGATATTGCTTAATGTTCCATAGCTTACTTTGCTATTGAAAGACAAAGCCCTGGCACATGCCGCTTCAAGCCTGAGCTTTCCGTATTTGTCGGCTAAGCGTATTATTCCTATGCATGAGCGATAGGTTTGTTCTTTAAAGATTTTTTGTTTCAACACTTCCTGGATGGCTGCCACTGTGTTTTCACCGATGGTGGTGGATCTCTTCAAAAAATATTCTTCATCCCAGCCTCGCAGTTCCGTATAATGCTTGTGGTTGGCTGGCATATGCTCAGCAAGGGTTGAATACGCATTGCTACGGGTATCCCGCCAGTGTGATGCAATACGTTGTTGGTTAAGGTAAATCTCCACGTTATCGGTATCGTAAACCAGGCTTACCTGCTTGCCGATATTTTGATGAGGAACGCTGTAAAAATGCCGGTCTTCGCCAAGCATCACATGATAGTTCTTGGCTACTTTGGCTGAACGGGTGGACTTGGGAACGAAAGCTTCCTGTGGCAATGGGCGTAGTAAGGACTGTTCCAGGCTGATAAATTTATCGTGCCGGCTGTAATCTCTGCCTTGGTATTTACTATGATTGAGCTTATCTGTCTTCTCGAATATGGCTTTGTTTAGTTCAACCAAAGAATGAAAGTGCTCGTTGCGAAGTGGGGCATATATACGATAATAAGCGGTGTTCACACTACTTTCAACCCCAGCTTTATCGCGTGGCTTGGCTACTCGCTTAGCTGTAAGTGTGGTGTTATAATGCACCGACCATTGCTGAGCTAGATCATCAAACGAAGGCTCATACCGATTTGCTTTTTGTACAATCTGCTTCATGTTGTCAGTACGTACCATGTAAGGGACTCCGCCAAAATACTGCAATGCCCTGCCCAGCGCAGCTATCAGCCAGGGGCGTTGTTGTGAGGGCAAAGCTTCGATATACGTGTATCCTGAACAAGGCAATCGACAAACTAAAACAACACATTTTACGATTTCACCTGTCTGCGGATCAACATAACTGATCGGGTCTCCTGCAAAATCAAACTCCATTAACTCAGCAGGCGGATGTTCAAAATGCATGACTGCCTTTCGGCTTTCCTGATACCGGCTCAGGTGCTCACAAAATTGGGAACGTCCATATCCATCAGGAACTTGTTGCCGATACTCTTCCCACAGGATGATCCGGGTAGTTTTGCGGTTCTTCAAGTCTTCTGCAAACCCAGCAAGCCTGCTTTGCAAATCAGCAAACTTGTCGGTTAAAACCGGCAAAGCCTGCTCCTGAAAAGCTAAAACCTGCAGCGACTCATCATCAAGCTTTAAGAGCTCTTTGTAGCTCTTATCGGTTTGTTTTAAACGGTTTACATAATCATCAACCGTTTGTCGGGACAAATTCAGCGTCCTTTTTACCTGGCGATTGGAAAATCCCTGTTCCTTCAGTTGTAATAGTCTGCGCAGTTGTAGCATAGTGATTGTTTTATTGGCCATTTTGGAAGAATTATCTCCTCCAAACCTAACTCAACTTTCATCACTATCAAGTGGCCTACTTTGCGCCGGAATGTCAGTCCGTTTTCTGCAAAAAAAATAAGCCAGTCTACTCTTGAGCAACACCATGTCAAATTATATTGGCATGGTTTGCTCCGGAATGACTGGCCTACTTTGCTCCGGAATGGTGGCCTACTTTAGTCCGGAATATTCAACAACACATCCTAATATCAGGACACCGGCTATAAACGACCGGTGTTTTTTTTATGCCGTCTAAGGTTCTTGCTCAACAACAAGGTCCTCTGAAAATCTTCATCCCTGGCTTCATCTCAACCTTCGAATCTGCCAAAAACGAAAACGGCCGCCCAAAGGCAGCCGTTTAAAAAAGTATGTATGACTTACAACTTGCGTTTTACTTCTACCTCTTCGTATCCCTCAACAATATCACCTATTTTGATATCGTTAAAGTTGTCGATATTCAAACCGCATTCATAACCGGTGAGTACTTCCTTAACATCATCCTTGAAACGTTTGAGGGAGCCGAGCGAGCCAGTATGAACGACAATACCGTCGCGGATAACCCGTATACGGGTATTCCTGGTAATTTTCCCATCCAATACCATACATCCTGCGATTGCTCCTACCTTCGAGTTTTTGAAAACTTCGCGGATTTCGACATTGCAAATGATCTTCTCTTCAATTTCAGGGGCAAGCATGCCTTCGATAGCCAGCTTGATTTCGTTGATAGCAGTATAGATGATGGAATAGAACCGGATATCGATTTCTTCGCGTTCGGCCAATTTGCGGGCACTCATGCTTGGACGTACCTGGAATCCGGCAATGATGGCATTGGAAGCAGAAGCAAGAAGCACATCGCTTTCGGTAATGGCACCCACGCTCTTGTGAATAACATTCACCTGTACCTGTTGCGTTGACAGTTTGAGTAATGAATCCGATAAGGCTTCAACTGATCCGTCCACGTCGGCTTTCACAATAATATTGAGTTCCTTGAAGTCACCGATGGCAATACGGCGACCGATTTCGTCGAGAGTAATATGCTTTTGGGTACGTATGCCTTGTTCGCGTTGCAATTGCTGGCGTTTGGTAGCAATTTGCTTGGCTTCGCGTTCGTCGAGCATTACCTTAAACTTGTCACCAGCCTGGGGCGCACCTGTAAGACCGAGTAAGAGTACAGGAGCCGAAGGGCCTGCTTCCTTAACAGGAAGGTTACGTTCATTGTACATGGCTTTAACCTTTCCATAAACTGAACCGGCAAGAATAAAGTCACCCAGTTTGAGCGTACCATTCTGAACAAGGAGTTTGGCAACATAACCACGGCCTTTATCCAATGATGATTCTATAACGGTTCCTGAAGCCCTGGCATCAGGGTTGGCATGAAGGTCGAGCAATTCAGCCTCGAGCAATACTTTATCAAGCAGTTCGGTAACATTGATACCTTTTTTTGCCGATATTTCCTGGCTCTGGTATTTTCCGCCCCAGTCCTCTACGAGGATATTGAGTTTAGAAAGTTCTTCCTTAATTTTTTCCGGGTTAGCCCCGTTTTTATCTATTTTATTGATGGCAAATACCATTGGAACGCCGGCAGCCTGAGCATGGTTGATAGCTTCTTTGGTTTGAGGCATAACAGTATCATCAGCTGCAACAACGATAATAACAAGGTCGGTAACCTGGGCACCACGGGCACGCATAGCCGTAAAAGCTTCGTGACCAGGAGTATCAAGGAAAGTGATCTTGCGACCATCTTCCAACTGTACTTCGTAGGCACCTATATGCTGGGTAATACCTCCGGCTTCCCCGGCGATTACATTGGCACTGCGTATATGGTCAAGAAGCGATGTTTTACCATGATCCACGTGTCCCATTACGGTGACTATCGGATTACGGGGTTTAAGTAGAGCCGGATCGTCTATTTCATCAGAATTATCGATGGCCTCCTGGACTTCAACGCTCACAAATTCAACTTTATAACCAAATTCATCGGCGAGAACAGAAATTGTTTCGGCATCAAGACGTTGGTTGATCGAGACAAACATTCCCAAAGTCATACAGGTCGCAATGATTTTTGTGACCGGTACATCCATCATCACCGACAAGTCATTGGCCGTAACAAATTCGGTTACTTTAAGTACCAACTTGTCTTCTTCGGCCCTGGCAACTTCTTCCTGCATATGCTGGCTGGCAACATTTCGTTTTTCGCGGCGGTATTTCGAGGCTTTCGATTTTCCCGCTCCGCTTAAACGCTGCAGTGTTTCTTTGATCTGTTTCTGGATATCTTCCTCTGTCAGTTCAGGTTTTGGCTCGTTATGACGTACATGTCCGCCTTTGGCTGCCACTGGCCTGGCCTTGGGTCTTTCGCCTACCTTCACAGGTGTACCGATACCGGTGCGCTGTGGAGCAGCAGGAGTACCCGTTGGAGTATCCGCCACACCGTTTTTCCCTTTATTGAGGCGTTTGCGTTTGCGTTTCTTTGATTTGCTGTCTTCATCGCTCGAAGAGGCCACCGGTTTACGGGGTTCGGGGCGCGAAGGCTGTGGCAATTCAATCTTACTCAGGATTTTGGGTCCTTCAAGCTTGGTGAACTTCGTCTGTAGGTAATTGGAATCCGTTTTGTTATACATCCCGTCGAACGAAGGCTGGTCGCTCGGACGTGCCAGTGAAACATCGGCCGGAGAAAACGCGGCAGCCTCAGTTACTGCAGGAGTTTCAACAATTGGAGCCGGTGATGGCGCGCTTACAACAGGTTCCGCTTGTTCCACGATTACCGCCGGAGTTTCAACAACTCCCTGAGCTGGCTTGGAATCTTTCCTGTGTTCTTTAGCAGCAGGTTTCTCGGCTTTCTCGGGTTTTTCTTTCTTTTTTGGCTTCTTGTCGAATTGTTTCAGGTCAATCATCCCCAGAACTTTAGGCCCCGTTGATGCAGGTTCCTCGGTTTCGGTTTTGACTGACTGCTCCGAAATAACCAGATTAACAGGAACTTCGGCCGAAACGGCAGGTGTTTCCGGTTCATGCTTTTTTACAGCAGGTTCAGGTTCAACAATGGCAGCTGGAACTCCCGTCTTTTCGATTTCAACGGTAAGCTGTACTTTTTCCTGCACTATGGCAGGCTCAACTGTAACATTAACGACAGGCTCAACGACCGTACCTGCCATCTCCTTAGGTGTCACAGCTACAGTCTCGGCCGGGGCAGGAACAGGTTTTTCGGGAGCTTTTTCAACAACAGGAGGTGGAACAGGGAGTTTGGGAACTTCAACTGCAGGCATAGCGGCTTTTTCCTGTACTACAGGTTTTACCTCTACCTCTTTTACCACTTTATCGTCTACGGCTTCTTTGACGAGAGGTTTCTTTTCCTCTGCCTTGGCAGCTTTCTGAGCCTGGTATTCTAACTCAATATGTTTGGCAATATCCTTAGCAGCCTTATCGGGCTGGTATTCTTTTACCAAAAGTGAATGCATTTCCGGGCTTAACTTGGTGTTAGGATTGCTATCGATCTTGAATCCCTTCTTGTGAAGGAAGTCAACTATAGTGGTAACACCGACATTAAATTCGGTTGCGGCTTTTCCAAGCCTTATTGATATGGGTCCGTCTGACATGCTTTTTTCGAAATTTCGCCTGAAGCTCGGAATAAGTGAGTAAAAGTACGATTTAATTTTCAAACTTATGTTTATTGGTTACAGATAACAAAATGCACACATAATAATGCAATTCCCTGATGAAAAGCCGGTACCGGAGTACCGGGCTTTTACCAACTGTGATTATGGTTATTCAAACTCGGCTTTTAAAATCCGTAACACTTCGCGTATGGTTTCCTCTTCAAGTTGCGAACGCCGCACCAACTCATCGGCACTCAGTTCGAGCACACTTTTGGCGGTATCACATCCTATACTTTTCAATTCATCGATGATCCACTGGTCGATTTCGTCGTTAAATTCCTGGAGATCCACATCTTCATAATCGGAATCCGTATCACGGTAAACATCGATTTCGTAACCGGTAAGCTTGCCGGCAAGTTTAATATTATGTCCACCCTTTCCTATGGCTAAGGAAACCTGGTCGGGTTTCATATACACTTCTGCCCTTTTGGTTTCCTCATCCAGGGTAATGGAAGTGATTTTAGCCGGGCTTAGTGAACGTTGGATATACAAACTTGAATTTGCCGTGAAATTGATCACGTCGATATTCTCGTTACGCAGTTCGCGGACTATACCATGAATTCTCGAGCCTTTCATACCTACACAGGCACCTACAGGATCAATACGGTCATCATAGGATTCCACCGCTATTTTAGCCCTTTCACCCGGAACACGTACAATGTTCTTGATCGTGATCAGCCCGTCGAAAATTTCGGGAACTTCTGCTTCAAGCAGGCGTTCGAGAAACAAGGGAGACGTACGCGACAGGATAATGACAGGTGAGTTTTTCTTCATATCAACACGGGCAACAACGGCACGTATTGTATCGCCTTTACGGTAGAAATCGCCAGGTATCTGTTCAATCCTGGGCATGGTAAGTTCGAGATCCTCGTCGTCGAGGATCAGGATTTCGTTTTTCCATACCTGGTAAACTTCCCCGGTAACTATATCGCCTATACGATCCTTATATTTACGGAAAATGTTGTCTTTCTCGTATTCCTGGACTTTTGAGATCAGGTTCTGTCTGACGGTAAGTATCTCCCGGCGACCGATATCGGCAAGCTTGATGGGTTCAACCACTTCTTCGCCGACTTCAAAGTCCGGTTCAATCTTGATGGCTTCCGAATACTTGATCTGGAGGTTCTCGTCTTCCAGTTCATCATCTTCCACAATCGTCCGTTTACGCCAGATTTCAAGGTCACCTTTGTCGACATTCACAATGATATCGATATTTTCGTCGGTACCATTTTTCTTGATCAACATATGCCTGAATACGTCTTCAAGAATACGCATCAGGGTTTCACGATCAATGTTCTTGAATTCCTTGAATTCAGAGAAGGTCTCGACCAGGTTGATGTGCTCCATTTCGCCCATGGCAAATCAATATTTGAGTTTCAGATTTTAATGATTTCTTTCGTTTCCTTAATATCACTATAAAGGAAGCTATGAATGGTTTCGGTATTAATTTTCTTTACTTTGGTGATCTCTTTAACGGTAAATCCTTCCGCATCAGCCGCTATAAGAGCACCTTCAATCTTATTGTTATCTTTCATCAAAACAGCTACTTCGCGTCCAATGTTTTTCATGTACTGTCGTGGAAGCTTATACGGCTGATCCAGGCCCGAAGACGAAACATTCAGTTCGAAATCCTCTTTTTCCCTGTCCAGCTGCGATTCGATGAATTTACTCAGCTCAATGCAATGCTCAATCAGCACGTGAGTGTCGCTATCAATAAATATTCGGATCCGGTTATCGGATCTTACTGCAACGCTTACCGCAAAACGGTCTGAACCCTCGAGGTGAGTGTTGGTCAGATCTTTTATGAGTTGTTCGCTGATCATTGAAATAATGCTGTTTTAAAAGTCAGTTTTAATAAAAGAGGGGACAATAAGTCCCCTCCACTAGTCGCCACAAGCCTGATTACGATGATCTGTATTCAAACTGTTGAATTCGCTTGCCTGACCAAAAGATACTTATTTTGGCAAGGAAAACTTTTTATCGGGAAATGATAAAAAGCACTTTCAGTCAGTTACTTGAGTCAATGTTGTCCGACCAGGATTCGAACCTAGACCGAATGGACCAAAACCATTCGTGCTGCCTTTACACCATCGGACAAACTTAATATTCTTTCCTAAAAGGACTGCAAAAGTAGTATTTTTTCTTCACATAAGTAGTAAACGGCAAAAAAAGTATTTCAGCTAAGTTCTGAATTCGTAAAACAAGCCTCAGCCAGCTACTTCAGGATATAGTTTCATTAAAAGCAAGCTGGTTTTGTTAAAATTCGCAACTCAACTATAGGTTTCTGCAAACGCATAGATTGGTTTTCATAATTACCTTCAAAAATACCACGGTAAAAATGTCAGGAAGTGAGGGTCGATACGGCCTTGTCAAATCAATGATTCATTGATTTTTTCAGAATGCATCAACCCCTGTATTGAGCCAGGTAAAGACTCTATCCAAACAACCATTATTCAATGGTCTATTTATCATTTGTCTTTTTTTTCGATACTCTAAACCCAGGTAACTGTACCCTGTTTGTATTGCCCGACAATCTAGGGCATCCTACCCTGCGACTGTCTTTCAAGCATCCATCCCGGGTATTCGGGGGTCAACGCACTGATAGCATCCAGTTGCTGGAGTTCGTCCTGTGTAAGTTTAAGCTCGGTAGAGGCAATATTGTCAAGTAACTGTTCGTTCTTTTTAGCACCTATAATGATACTGGTAACCGCCGGTTTGCTCAGGATATATGCCAAAGCGACCTGGGCGGCTGAAACCTGGTGGTTTGTGCCAATCTGCAGGAGCACATCAATGATATCATAAGCTTTTGTCTTGTTTACCGGGGGGAAGTCGAAGGTATCTCTGCGGCTATCGCCAGCTACTTCATTGTTGCGTGTATATTTTCCTGACAGGAATCCCCCGGCCAGCGGGCTCCATGGCATCAAAGCAAGTCCTTCGCTTAGTGCCAGCGGAACCAGTTCACGCTCCACATCACGGGCAGCTATGCTGTAATAATTCTGCAAGGCTACAAATTTGGTCCAGCCCATTTTGTCAGCTACGCCATTTGCTTTCGCGACCATCCAGGCAGGGTGGTTGCTGATGCCCAGGTAACGCACCTTTCCCGAACGCACCACATCCTCGAGTCCGCGCATGGTTTCCTCGAGCGGGGTGAGATGATCGACGCCATGGATGTACAGCAAATCGATGTGGGAAAGGCCCAGTCGTTTCAGGCTGTCGTCGACCGAATCGGCAATATGAAGCCTCGAAAGTCCTACCTGGTTGGCACCGCTGCCCATGCGGATGCGGACCTTGGTGGCTATTACCACCTGCTGCCGGGAAATGCCAAGGCTACTCAGCGCCTTACCCAGCATGGATTCCGAAAGACCTTCGGAATAGCCGTTGGCTGTATCTATAAAATTGATGCCGCTGTCGAAAGCGGTTTTGGTGATATTGTTTACTTCGTCCTGGGGCAATTCGCCTATTGATTTCCAATAGCCTCTGCCTCCAAATGTCATAGTGCCGAGGCAAAGTTCCGAAACCAGCACGCCGGTTTTACCTAGTTGATTGTATTTCATTGGATTATGTGAGTGTTTAAATTACTACTATTCAGTCCCTTCTTCGATTGATTTTAGAAACATACAGTTGTGCCGAATGTTCACTACGTATTGGCCGGAAAATCACAGCTCTGAATTTCTCTGGCAACCAAAGGTACACAATACCAGTCAAAAAAAAAATGCAGCTTCACCAGGCACCATTATTACCAAATTTATTTTTTTCGCTGGCACACTTTAAAACACAAGTCAGCAGCTATTGAAAACACAAATTTACCTTCTTAACCGAAGTAGAGATTTCAACCCATCCACCCTACTTTTAATCGTTTTCCCTCAATGTTGAAGTAGCTGATCAACCTTCTGGACCGAGGAATAAATTATTCACATATAACTGGTATACAAACAGATAACACATATGCCATTTATTGTATTTTCATAACATTTCTTAAATATTTCAGCAGCCGGCATTTAATTTTTAATTTCGTTCCTGTTTTCCGTTTAACCTTTAATCGCCTCTTTATGAAAACATTCAGGAAACTGAATAACCTGTTGGGTTGGATCACCTTTGCCTTTGCATCCTGGGTCTATCTTTCGACCATTGAACCTACTGCCAGCTGGTGGGATTGCGGCGAATACATTGCAACCGCCTTTAAACTGCAGGTCGGACACCCGCCGGGAGCGCCTTTTTTCCAGCTGCTGGGACGTTTCTTCAGCCTGTTTGCATTTGGCGACCTCAGCAAAGTTGCTATGATGGTCAATATTATGTCGGCTTTAAGCAGCGCCGGGACTATTTTATTCCTGTTCTGGAGCATTACTATGCTTGGACTTAAATTCAGCAAAGACGAAGAGCTTTCACCGGGACGCATATATGCTATATTGGGCAGTGGATTGGTTGGAGCGTTGGCCTATACGTTCAGTGATTCCTTCTGGTTTTCAGCAGTGGAGGGTGAGGTGTATGCCATGTCGTCGCTTTTCACAGCCATGGTATTCTGGGCCATACTGAAGTGGGACCAGGTAGCCGACCAACCCCATTCGCACCGCTGGCTCATACTCATAGCTTACCTGATGGGTCTTTCGATAGGGGTGCACCTGCTCAACCTCCTGGCCATCCCTGCCATAGCGCTGGTATTTTATTTCAGGAAATATAAAACCACGTGGAAAGGCGTTGTATTTACCCTGGCGATTTCGTTCTTTGTCCTGGCCTTTATCATGTTTATGGTCATCCCCTATACGGTGAGCCTGGCGGGCAAATATGAAAT
>JBAXXB010000164.1:0-9977 GCA_037128115.1 Bacteroidota bacterium | reverse complement strand
AGGCATTCAGTCAGTTACCATGGTTCCTGCCACAGTAAATTGCGCCAATCTTGGACTTAAGACAATTACTGTTACGGTGAAAGATAATTGCAATAACCAAACTGTAGTTACTCCTCAAATTACTGTGGTCGAAGGCACGGCATTGCCCTCACCCTGGGCTTCGTGTGTACTCGGTGCCTCCAATGGTATTGGAATTTACACTCCTTGTACCGGTCCGGGCAGGTTTACACTCACATCCACCGGCTATTCCTCACCCCCGGCCGATGTGCAGGAATTCGTGTACCAGAATATCACGGGGAATGGGACCATTATTGCCAATATATACAGCCTGGCCGGAAACGGATGGGCAGGAGTGCAGATTCGCGAGAGCTGCAGCCCATCGGCTAAGAAAGTACTCATAAAGACGCAGCTTCAAACCTTTCTCAGATCCGACATCCGCAATACGGCGGGAGGAGCCACGGTTTCGACCCAAATCCTGAGGGCCGGGGTAAAATGGCTGAAAATAACGCGCACGGGCAACCGTTTCGATGCCTTTACTTCTGCCGACGGTGTGGGCTGGATGTCGGCATTCAGCACCACCATCACCATGGGTGCCACGGTTCAGTTCGGCATCATTTCGGAAGCCATCAATTTCACTTCCACCACTACGGCAAAATTCGAGCATGTATCTGTCGCCGGGAGCACACCGACTAAAGCATCGGAATCAGGAATAACAGAGAATGTCAGAACTAATTCGTTAGAAGGAATTGAAATCTATCCGAACCCGGCCAGCAGCTATGTTACCATCGAAATACCGGATATCACCCATAACGTAAAGTCCAGTGTTTATTCAACAGATGGCAAATTGATTCATTCGGAGATGATTGAGCAGGTAACTACGCAGGTCGATGTAAGTTACCTGAAACCGGGCGTGTATATTCTGCGCTTCGATTCGGAGGGAGAAGTGGTAACAAGGAGACTGGTGGTTTATTAAATGAAGAATGAAAAATGAAAAATGAAGAATGAAATGAAATGAAAAATGAAGAATAGAAAGAGCCGGGAAGCGGGAAAGCGGACCGGCTTTTTTTTTGTCTAAACCTTTTCATCTATACATACATCTAAGAAAGACAGGATTGCTCTAAGCTGTAATCCTAATATAAAAAGTAAATACAGAAGCCTACACCTGTCTTCAAAGATAATTACTGATTGAATGAGAATAAGCTCCCAATGAGGGATAGGTATTGTCCAAGCATTTTCTATGTTTTTTATAGCCAAATATATTGATTTAGCAGCTGTATTTTCATTGGAGATGGTTTTTGTAAAGCACCCGTTTATTGTATTAAAACAAAAAAGATGAGCTTGAACTGCCTTGGTTTAAGTATTTTGTATTCTGTCCGGTAGGATTTCCTCGTTTTATTCATTATCTTTACACCCATATACTTTTCTGCCTGCTTGCATTTGACTACAAAAGCACTTGCATTCGCCTGTTACTAATATATAAGTGCTTATTATCCTGACTAATTATTGCACTCATACATCCTAAAACCACTCGTTTACATCCATTCTGACTGCATCACGAACGTTATCGTATTCCGTTCACATATACTAATAGTATTGTCTCATGGAGTATCCAGAAAATCCGTAAAAGAGTATGGAGAGTCAACCGAAAATCTGAAGAGTAGGTATTTCTAAATCCTCAACTATTATGAAAAATGTATTAAAATCAGCAGTAGCTTTTTGTTTGGTCTGTTTTTTTATGCAGGCTACAGCCCAGGTAAGATTTGGGCCTAAAATTGGGATGAATTTATCTAAAATGACTTTAAAAGGTGCAGGTGTCAGCATCGACCCCAAAATTTTAGTGGGGTTTAATGTCGGAGTGATTGCAGAGTTCCCCGTGGGAAACAACTTTGCTATACAGCCGGGCTTATTGTTTTCTGCAAAGGGGTCTAAATACTCACTTGATGGAGAAGATTTTAAAATTGCCCCGAGTTTTATTGAAGTACCTATAAACGTTGTCTATAAATTAGATCTTAGTCCTGCTCAATTGAGGTTTTTTGCCGGACCTTATTTTGGATATGGAATAGGCGGTACAGCTAAATCGGGGGGCGAATCATTCGATATTAGTTGGGGTACCGGGTCAGACAATGACCTGAAACCTTTTGATTTCGGGTTAAATATAGGGGCAGGGGCCGAAATTAGCAATTTCCAGATTTCTATCCAGTATGGACTCGGTATGGCCAATTTGGTCACTGATGGTTCAAGTGACACGGAGATGAAAAATAAGGTTTTTGGAATTTCGGTAGCCTATTTGCTGGGGGGTAAATAATCCGTAACTATTCACCCTATTAAAGTGATGCTATTTTGAAAGTACTTAAAGTGCCTTGATTGCCTAAAGTGCCTAACGTTAATACGACTAACACCTTTAACCATAAAAATTAACAAAATGTTACTATCATTAATCCCAAAAACCGAAAAATCTTCAAATCTGTTTTTGACTAAGTGCATGTAAAATACAGCAAATCAAATTATCAAGGAACTTTAGGCATTTTAGGCACTTTAAACTCTAGGCACTGATTAGTTACAATAATTCAAATAATCTTCGGCTTTCTCCCGGCATTACACTGACATCATATTCCAGGCATATTCCATTCATAATTAAGCTCTGGTATTATCGCTTGTTATTCAGGATATTAAAAGCATAATTATGCCTTTTAACGCTCTTGACGTGTCTTTGATTTGCATCAGGTTTGGCTCATTGATGCTCTTCTTATCTTCTTAGTTATCAGTATTTTTTTGGAACCCAACGGGTATCCTTGTAATTACTATTTGCAGCTTATTAAGTCAGGTAATGCGGAACATCTGTAGCTGTTTACGTTCTGTTTAGACAGCATTGCTGTTTTATGCCTTTGTACTAAGAAACATTTAAAGATCAATTCCTTCTCAGATAGCTGCTTACTTCCAACTAAAATTCTATATATGTAAATTCTCTGCAAATAAACCGTACCTTTGCACACTTTTTCACAAGCAAATTTTTCATGCAAAGTATCCGAAACATCGCAATTATTGCCCACGTCGACCACGGCAAAACAACACTGGTTGACAAGATATTACACAGCTGTAACCTGTTCCGCGACAACCAGGAAATCGGCGAACTGATCCTTGACAACAATGACCTGGAACGTGAGCGGGGTATTACCATCACTTCCAAGAACGTTTCAGTTGAATACAAAGGCGTAAAAATTAATATAATTGATACCCCCGGCCACGCCGATTTTGGTGGAGAGGTTGAAAGGGTTCTAAAAATGGCTGATGGCGTGCTCTTGTTGGTTGATGCGTTTGAAGGGCCTATGCCGCAAACGCGTTTTGTAACCCAGAAAGCACTCGCATTAGGTTTATTACCGATTGTAGTTATCAATAAAGTAGATAAGGAAAACTGCCGTCCCGACGAAGTGCAGGAGCAGGTATACGAACTGTTTTTTAACCTGGAAGCTACTGATAAACAGCTTGATTTCCAGACTCTATATGGTTCGAGCAAACACGGCTGGATGAATACTTCCTGGCTCGAAGAAACAGATAATATTTTGCCGCTGCTCGACGCAATTATAGAATATATTCCTGAAGCCCCGACACCCGAAGGCCCGTTGCAGATGCAGATCACCTCACTCGATTACAGTTCCTATGTCGGACGTATCGCAATCGGTCGTGTTTCGCGTGGAGTTGTAACCGAAGGCATGAACGTAACTCTTTTAAAAAGAGATGGCTCGGTTACCAGGTCGAGAATTAAGGAATTGTACTCATTTTCGGGTCTTGGCCGCGTAAAGGTAACCTCTGTTCATTCGGGCGACATTTGTGCCCTGGTGGGCCTCGAAGGTTTCGATATAGGCGACACGGTTACCGATCCCGAAACACCGGAACGTTTACCGGACATTCATATTGATGAGCCGACCATGAGCATGCTCTTCGCGATTAACAACTCACCATTCTTTGGTAAGGAAGGCAAATTTGTTACTTCGCGACATCTGAACGACAGGCTTCAAAAAGAAATAGAGAAAAACCTCGCCCTGCGTGTTGAAGAAACGGGCTCATCCGACCAGTTCATCGTTTACGGACGTGGTATTCTTCATCTTTCGATCCTGATCGAGACCATGCGCCGCGAAGGTTACGAACTACAGGTTGGCCAGCCACAGGTAATTATTAAGGAAATTGATGGTGTAAAATGCGAGCCTATTGAAACACTCATTGTTGATACTCCATTGGAAGTGTCAGGAAAAGTGATCGACCTGGTAACCCAGCGTCGTGGAGATATGCTTGCCATGAGCCCAAAGGGTGATCTGATGCACCTCGAATTTGTTATTCCTTCGAGGGGTATAATCGGGTTGCGTAACGCAGTTCTTACTGCTACCGCCGGCGAAGCCATCATGGCTCACCGTTTCAAAGCCTTCGAACCCTGGAAGGGAGCCCTGCCTCAACGTCTGGCCGGGGTGCTGATCAGCATTGATACGGGTATGGCAACTGCCTACAGTATTGATAAACTTACCGACCGGGGCAGGTTCTTTGTGGAACCTTTCGATGAAATTTATGAAGGGCAGATTGTAGGTGAAAATTCCCGCGACAACGACCTGGGTGTCAATATCTCGAAAGCCAAGCAGATGACCAACTTCCGTACTACCGCCAAGGACGAAGCGGTGCGTATGCCGCCGGCAGTTAAGTTTACCCTTGAGGAAGCCCTTGAATACATACAAATCGATGAAATGGTGGAAATTACACCTAAGTCGATGCGTTTACGCAAGATTTACCTTAAAGAACACGAGCGTAAGCGGATGTCAAAATAAGTAGATGTCCTGGTATTTTAGGGCAAACCACAAAATAAATTTTCTTAATTAAAGTTTATGGAGGTGAGAGACTACATTTGAGAGGTGAGATTCAGAAATACTGAAAATCTCATTTTTCAAATTGGCCGCTCACCTCTTCGGTTACAGTATAAATCATTTATAAAGTATTTTGAAATGAATGTGATCAGAGTTTCCCTTTTCCTGGTTTTTATTACCGTTTTAAGCCTTTTTGCCAGGGCCGACGAAGGCATGTGGCTACCCATGCTTATCAGCAAATACAATATCAGTGCTATGCAGCAAATGGGGTGCAAACTCACGGCTGAGCAGATTTACAGCGTGAACCAGGCTTGCCTGAAAGATGCTCTGGTTTCGCTGGACCATGGAGGTTGTACAGGATCGATCATCTCCCCCAAAGGCCTGCTTATTACCAACCATCACTGCGGGTATGAAGCTATAGCCGACCAGAGCTCGGTAGGCAGTGATTACCTGGAAGATGGTTTCTGGGCCATGCGCCCGGAGGAGGAATTGCCCATACCTGGTAAATCAGTTTCTTTCCTTATCCGGATGGAAGATGTTACGTCGCGGGTGCTGGCCCATGTTACGCCCGAAATGGAGGAAAGTGACAGGGGAATTGCAATTCAGAAAGAAACGGAACAGATCATAAAAGAAGCTGAAGCCGAAACGGGTTTCGAGGTGTCGGTGGAAAGTATGTTTGAGGGGAACGAGTTTTATTTATTTGTTTATCAGACCTATACCGATGTGCGAATGGTGGGCGCGCCTCCTTCGTCAATCGGAAAGTTTGGAGGTGATACGGATAACTGGATGTGGCCACGCCATACCGGCGATTTTTGCCTGTTGCGTGTATATTCGGGAACCGATGGGAAACCCGCCGTTTTTGCGAAAGCAAATGTGCCATATCAGCCAAAGTATTTTCTCCCGGTTTCATTGGCAGGAGTAAAAGAAGGTGACTTTTCTATGATCCTGGGCTATCCAGGTGCCACAGATCGCTATCTTACTTCCTATGGCATAAGGGAAAAGCTTACCCAGAGCAATCCCGCCGATATCAAAGCCAAATGGGCCAAGATGGACGTGATGAAAAAATATATGGATGCTGACGAAGCAACCCGTATTGCTTATGCCGGTGACTATGCCTACCTGGCTAATTTCTGGAAGAAATCACTACAGGAAAGCAAGGCCCTGCAGCATTTGAAGGTGTATGATGACAAGAATAAAACGGAAGAAGAATTCCAGGCCTGGGTAAACCAGGATGAAAGCCGGAAAACCCGTTATTCGACTGTCATGGAGGACTTCAGGTCTCTATACAGTACTGTTGAACAAACCCGGGCCAACGAGGCAACAACTTATGCCGGTGAACTGCTGATGGGTGCCAAGATATTGTATGTAGCTTTTCAGACCGGTGAACTGGTGAACAGGTTCGACTCTGCTGATTTCGGTGAAATGGTCAGTAGCCGCAAGCTGATGGCTGCAAAGTTCTACAAAACATTCAACCCGGAACTGGAAAAGGAATTGCTGGGAAATATGCTGGTGCTTTACGCCAAAAATGTTGCCCCGCAATACATACCCGATTGCTATTCAACAATAAACAAGAAATTTAAGGGTGATGTAAGCAAGTATGCCGATTACATGTTTGAGCATTCTATTTTTGCTTCCGAGGCTCAACTATTGAAATTCCTGGATGACCCAAGGAAGAAAACCATAACGAAGGACCCGGCTTATATTGCGGCAAATTCATTTATAGCCTCATACATGATTGCCCGCCTGGCCCAGATGACGGATGAAGATAAATTTTCGAAAGCCCGCAGGTTGTATCTGGCTGGACTGCGCGAAATGCACCCTGAAACAACTTTTTACCCTGATGCCAACAGTACCATGCGCCTGACTTATGGCACCGTGAAGCCTTACAGGCCTGCTGACGCCCTTTTTGCAGATTATTACACTACCCTGAAGGGAGTGATGGAAAAAGAGGATTCAACAAATGAAGAATTCGTTGTTTCGCCTAAGCTGAAAGCGCTGTATGCGAAAAAAGATTTTGGCAGGTATGCCGATAACGGAATTATGCATGTTTGTTTTCTGACCACGCATGATATTACGGGCGGCAATTCAGGAAGCCCCGTGGTGAACGCCAATGGCGAACTAATAGGATTGGCTTTCGACGGGAACTCCGAAGCCATGAGCAGCGACATCAAGTTTGATGTAAGCCTGCAACGCACCATCTGCGTCGACATACGCTACGTGCTTTTTGTAGTTGATAAATTTGCTGGGGCGGGTTACCTGGCTGACGAAATGAAGATTGTGAAATAATAGAGTTTTGTTGAGTAGGCAGCCCGCATTTCCCAATTCATTTCGATAAATCGAACGACTGCTTCCTATAGCATAACAGCCCTGCCAACGTTCAATCCGTGGCAGGGCTGTTCTTATAAGGCTTGCTTGTTTTTACCAAATCTTCACTCTCAGGTTTTCGGGTCTCCACATGGCATCGCCTTCCTTCAGGCCGAAGGCTGTATAAAATTCGGGGATATCCGACAAAGGTCCTATCACCCTGAATTTGGCCGGGGAATGTACATTGCTTTTCACCTGGTTAGCTGTAGCCTCAGGCCGGGTATTGATCATCCATGCCAGTGCATAAGCCAGGAAAAACCGTTGATCGGGTTTCAGGCCCCCAACGATTTCGTTGTTTTTAAACTGCTTTGTCTTCCTGAAGGCTTCAAATCCCATGCTTATCCCGGCAAGGTCAGCAATATTTTCTCCCTGGGTCATGGCACCGTTTATATGCAGGCTGTCAACCGGTATATAGGTATTGAATTGATCTACAATTAGTTTGGTGCGGGCATTAAATTTTGAGCTGTCACTGGCAGTCCACCAATTGTTCAGGTTCCCTTCCTTATCATACTTGCATCCCTGGTCATCGAAACCGTGTGTAATTTCGTGCCCGAAAGTCGAACCGCCTATGACGGAATAAAGAATTGCATCGTCGGCAAGCACATGTTCAAAACCCGGTACCAGGATATTGCAACCAGGCACACAGATTTCATTGTTAGAGGGGTTATAATAGGCGTTGTAGGTTTGGGGATACATGTCCCATTCCGTCCGATCGACCGGTTTCCCGTATTTGGATATCATGAAGTTGAACCTCCATTGGGCAGCGCTCATAACATTTTTAAGGTAGGAAGTCCTGTCGAGTTGAAGAGCGCTCATGTCTTTCCATTTATCAGGATATCCCACTTTCATGATAATGCCTTTGAGTTTAACCAGGGCTTTTTCTTTGGTTTCAGGGCTCATCCAATCCAGCGAACGGATACGTTCGGCGTAAACATCCTTTATGGCATTACCGATTTCGAGCAATTTATCCTTAGTGCCTGCCGGCAGGTATTCTTTACTATAAACCTGGCCGATGAGTTCACCCAGCGAGCCATTGGTTTCTTCCACAACCCTCTTCCAGCGTGGCTTGGGCTCCTCTACACCATCAAGCACTTTTGAATAAAAGTCGAAAGATTCCTTATAGGTTTTGTCGTCCATATAGGCCGCCAGGTTACTAAACAGGTGAAATTTCAGGTAGTTCTTCCAGTCCTCCAGGGGAAAGGATACCAGGTACCCGTTCAGGGCGCGTATAAATTCAGGCTGGCCAACAATAACACTATCTACCGTTTTCAGTCCTGCCGTTTGGGTAAAGAGCGACCAGTTGAATTTCGGGGTAAGATCCTGTAATTGCTTAAAGCTGAGTTTGGTATAGTTCTTTAAAGGGTCACGGGTATCTTCGCGTTTACGTGATGTTTTTGCCAGGGCTGTTTCAAGTTTCATGGTATTTTCGGCCGCCAGCAGGGCTTTGGGCTCGTCGTATCCCATGATTATAAACATCTTAGTCATGTGCTCAACAAATTTGCCCCGGATCAGAACGGCTCGTTTGTCGGTATCGAAATAATAGTTTCGGTCGTAAAGACTCAATCCACCCTGATCGAGGCGTGCTGCATTTTTACTGCTGTTCCTGTCGTCCTGGCCTATATAAAAGCCGAACAAAGCCGACCCCGTGACAGGCCGGAATTCAGCTGCCACCTTAACATAAGCGTCCAGATCTTTAATCCCGTCAATTATAGTGAGTTGCGGCCGTATATCTTCTATTCCTTTCTTGTTGAGCATGATGCTATCCATACCCGAGTAATAGAAATCCCCGATTTTCTGTTTGTCGCTGCCTTTAGCTGCATCCTTAAGCGCGGCCGAGGACTTACAGATGGAGAGTACCTGGTCATTAATGGTATCCTGTATCATCTGCCACAGGCCGTTGCTTTGCTCGCTGGCCGGGATGGGATGTTGTTTGAACCATTTTCCGTTGGCAAACTGGAAGAAATCATCTCCTGGTTTTACCGTGGAATCAATATGCGAGAGCAATGGATCCTGGCCCGGGGCCTTACCTGGATTGGTGCAGGAGAATGCAATCACCATCAGTGAGATGAAAGCTAATGGCAGTAAGAGATTTTTCATGATGAGGGAAAAATTATTAATTAGTTAGGATTGGATTCAGCCCTGAATACACGTAAATCGGGTATGCAGTTTTTATCTGTCTGAAAAGGTAGTCAGTGGAGAAGAGTAGAAAATACCATGGGAGCAAAGTGCGGAAATGCATGTGATGGCATCTGGAGAACTGAGAAAAGGAAAGTAGTAGGGCAGTGAAAATGGAGCTGCTATTCCACATTTCTAAAGCCTTCATAATTAGTTGCTAAGGGTGCTCAAAGAAAATAAGCCTATGATCTTAATATTTATCCTGATCATCAGATCCATAGTTACCGCCAGAGTTTTTATCGTCGAAGGTTGCACAATCAAAATAATCTTCTTTCATATTTTCTGGTTTCTCGAAATCGCCTTTGGTAAGTTGCAGTAGATTATCATTGTATACTTTTTTCATATATAGGGCCCAGATGGGTAAAGCCATATTGGCTCCCTGCCCGAGTGCCGTGGTACGAAAACGTATAGTGCGGTCATCGCCGCCCACCCATACACCCGTTACCAGGTCAGGCGTCAGGCCCATGAACCAGCCATCGGAGTTGCTTTGCGTGGTGCCTGTTTTACCGGCAATGGGGTTTGTCATGCCATAGGTTCCACGGAGGCGTGAACCGGTGCCGCTTTCAACAACGCCTTCCATTAAACCAATCA
>JBAXXB010000163.1:0-10011 GCA_037128115.1 Bacteroidota bacterium | reverse complement strand
GTGGGAGCACATGGATTCGAACCAAGGACCCTCTGCTTGTAAGGCAGATGCTCTGAACCAGCTGAGCTATGCTCCCTTGTTTAAGAGGATGCAAAAGTAATCAATTATTTCACATGGCCAAATGCAAAGGCAAGTTTTTTCATTTTTTTCAACTTCCCACTTTTATTTCTTTCGTCTCACGCTTACTGTTATCTTTGCTTTACCAATTGAAGCACTAATATCCTTTTGAAAATAAAGAAAAATCATATTCCTTTACTGATATTGTTGTTATTTTCATTAACAGCATGCAATCCCGCACTCCGAATCGAGCGCAGGGGCGGTTACCTGCTGGTTAAAAATACGATCAAAAATAAAAATGCCTACCTGCCTTCGGATGAACTGGAAGGATTCATCCAGCAGGGTTCCCTTGGCGGGCGTCTGGCACCTTATTTCAGGCCTGGAATATTCTTTTACGAAAACAGCCTTAAAGGCAAACAAACCAAACTGAAAGCATTTCAACGTAAATCCCTGGGGACTAAACCGATAATACTGGATACCCTTCAGGCACAAAACACTGTTGAAAAACTACAGCTGTACCTGAAAAACAAGGGATTCTATCATGCTACTGTAAACAAAACGATAAAATACAAACACAAAACAGCCAGTGTAACTTACCTGGTTAATTCCGGGCCTCCATGTATTGTCAGGAATTTCGCATATTTTGTCCCGGATACCATGATGCTGAGCTTAATCATGGCAGATACAGCCAATGGGAAACTACGCAAAGGAATGATTTATGACACCTATGTTCTCGACGATGAGCGGGAAAGAATCGCAGGCGTTCTGCGGAATAACAGCTATTTCAATTTCTCGCTCAGCGATATCAACTACATGGTTGACACTACAAATGCAGGCCTGCTGGCCGATGTGGAACTACATATAAAAAAAATCAAAATCAGTATAAGCGGAACCGGCGATTCGACGCAAGAGATCCAGCATCCACGTTTTTACATCAACAATATCTACATAATATCCAACGCTGATATTTTATCCCAGGCAAGATCTTATGATACCCTTGCCTACCAGTATCACCTCAGCCAGGCTGACACTACAGGCAAAACCATATACATACTTCACAGCGGAAAACTCACATTAAGACCGTCCTTTCTGTCATCCAGCCTCCAGTTTTCGAGTGGCGATGCATATAGCCAACTGGCCGCAAACCGAACCTACAAAAAACTGATCAGCCAGCCCATTATTGGTTCCGCTAATATCAGCATGTCGGTACTAAATCCTGAGAACATCAATTCCACTGAGAAGCAATGGCTTGACTGCAACATCAGGCTGATTAAAAACCGGCTTAATATTTTCAACCTGGGAACTGAAGGGACTAACTCCGGAGGCCGGTTTGGAATGGGTATAAACACTTCGATCCAGAACAGGAATATTTTCAGGGGTGCCGAAGTACTGTCGCTGAAACTGCATGGAAGTGCCGAATTACAGGGAAGCCTAAATAACCAGTCTCAGAATTCGGGGAACTATTTTCTCATTTTTAATACCCTCGAAGGTGGAGTTGAGGCTAGTATTGATTTCCCGAGGCTCCTTCTGCCATATCGTTCGAAATATATGCAGAACTCAAAAAACGGTTACACCTCCCTGAGTGCAGGCAGTGGTATTGAAATGAGACCGGAATACAAAAGAACCATTACCACTTCAGCCTGGTCATACAAATGGAGCAAGAATGAACGTGTGAAGCATATTTTCACCCCGCTGGAACTAAATTATATTAACATATTCCCAAGTGCTGACTTCCAGCTTCATCTCGATTCATTGACTGATCCTGTGTATAAATCGCAATATACCGATCACTTGCTTACCATGATCCGTTATAGCATAATTATCAGCAATATGGGGATTACCAAGCAAAACGACCAGTTTTTCCTAAGGATAAATGCCGAAACATCCGGGAATGTGCCATACCTCTTTGACAAAATGACTGGTAGAGTTGCCACGGCTCAGGGATATTATGAACGACTGGGTGTGCGATATTCCGAATATTTCAGGATTGATGCCGACTACCGGAAATACTGGAAATTATATCACCAAAACTCCCTTGCCTTCCGTATTATGGCTGGCATTGCCAAGCCCTATGGTAATTCGGAATCAGTGCCGTTTGAAAAGAGTTTCTGGCTTGGGGGGGCAAATGATATGCGCGGATGGAGACTCCGGACTCTTGGGCCGGGAGCCTATGTGTCACCAAACCAGCAATACGATAAAACCGGGGATGTCATAATACAGTCGAGTCTCGAACATCGTTTCCCGATCTATAGTTTTCTCCTGGGTAGCTTTTTTGTTGATGCCGGTAATATCTGGCTTCGCCGGAAAAGTAATGATTTTCCTGACGGAGAGTTCAAACTGGGTACTTTTTACAAGCAAATTGCCATGGATGCAGGCTTTGGCCTGAGATTCGATTTTTCCTTCTTCATCTTCAGGCTCGACGCAGCCGTCGCCATTCACAATCCAGCCCGTGCAGATGCCTGGTTCAATCCCGAAGACTTCAGAGTCAAGAAATCAATCCTGAATTTCGGAATAGGATATCCCTTCTGATGCTTACATCAAACTCACCCCATCCTACCCGATTTAAAGGACATGCAAAATACTCCTCCCTGCACCCGGGAACAGACCAACTCTTTAAAATCATTATCCTTTGATAACGGTTTCCGATTTCAGCAACATTATCTTCCGTGAATTCCCTTACTCCCCCACTCCCGGGCAGCAAGACCTTATTAAACGGCTGGCTGATTTTATCGTATCCGATAAAGGCCAGTTCCCCCTTTTCTTGCTCGAAGGGTATGCCGGAACCGGAAAGACAACCGTAGTGAGTACACTGGTAAAAGCTTTACCCAGGGCCGGGTATAGCGCAGTATTACTGGCGCCTACCGGGCGGGCAGCAAAAGTACTCTCCCTCTATGCCGGGATGCCAGCCTACACCATACACAAACGCTTATACAGGCCTGCCATGGACGGCGATGGGCAGGTGCACTTCCAGGTGCTGCCCAATAAGGCAGTGCGTACACTCTTTATCGTCGACGAGGCGTCGATGATCCCTGATGGGCGGCAATCGAATGAAAACAGTTCGTTCCAATCGCGTAACCTGCTCGAGGACCTTATCGGCCATGTGTATTCGGGTGAAAACTGCAAAATGCTGTTCCTGGGCGACTCCTGCCAGTTACCGCCGGTAGGCATAAACCAAAGCCCGGCACTGGATGTTGAATTACTTCGGCAATCCTTCTACCTGGACCTGGATACTTTTATTCTCTCAGATGTGGTCAGGCAATCCCTCGAATCCGGAATTCTGTCGGTAGCCACAGCCATACGGGCAAAAATAAACCATACGGGATTAACCCTCCCTCTGCCCCTGTTCGGCAAGGAAAACATATTTCCCGATGTGGTCAGTATTAGCGGGGTCGACATGCCTGATTCCATGCAGGAAGCCTTTCATAATTTCGGGCGTGAAAATACCGTTGTGATAACCCGTTCGAACAAGCGCGCCAATCTTTTTAACCAGGCAATCAGGGAGCGGATACTGTTCCATGAAAACGAACTGGCGGCAGGTGATCACCTGATGGTGGTCCGTAATAATTATTTCTGGCTGCCTGGAGAATCAAAAGCCGGGTTTATAGCCAATGGCGATATTGTTGAAGTACAAAGCCTGCGTAAAACCGAGGAACTCTATGGTTTCAGGTTTGCCGAGGCTACAGTACGAATGGTTGATTACCCGGAAGAACCATCGTTCGACGTGAAATTATTGCTGGATACGATCAATTCAGAAGGTCCGGCGTTAAACTACCAGGAAAACCAGAGGCTTTACAACGAGGTAATGGCAGACTTTATGGACGAAAGTTCCCGCCGTAAGCGTATGGCAGGAATAAGGCAGAACCCGCACTTCAATGCCCTTCAGGTTAAACATGCCAGCGCCCTGACATGCCATAAGACCCAGGGAGGGCAGTGGGATGCCGTATTTATAGAGAAAGGCTTCCTGAAAGATGAGATGATCGATAACGATTACCTCCGCTGGCTGTATACCGCGGTGACACGTGCTACCCGGAAACTTTTTCTTATTAACTTTGAGGAACGATTTTTCGACAGTTAATTCTGCCCTTTGAAATCTATCCTCTTCATTTCCATTTTCAATAAAGTTAAATCATTCCATAAAATTCAACACCCATGCGTATAGGATTCGGATACGATGTACACCGCTTTGCCGAAGGCCGTGAACTCTGGCTCGGGGGGATTCAGATACCTCATTACAAGGGACTATTAGGCCATTCTGATGCAGATGTACTCATACATGCTATCTGTGATGCATTATTGGGTGCTGCGGCACTGGGAGATTTAGGAAAGCATTTCCCGGATACGGATCCCGTATATAAAGGCATCGACAGTAAAATCCTGCTGCGCAAAACAGGGGAATTGCTTCATTCATCCGGATTCAGGATTCAAAATATTGACTCCACCCTGGTTCTTCAGGAGCCAAAGATTGCCTCGTTTATTGATGCAATGCGCATTACCCTGAGTGCCATTCTAAGCCTGGAGCCGGGCCAGGTCTCGGTAAAAGCCACCACAACTGAACGCCTGGGCTTTGAAGGACGTGGAGAAGGAGTTTCGGCTTATGCTGTAGTTCTGCTCGAAAAAAGCTAATACACATTTATTGGGGAAATCAGAAAGAATAGGTTCTTTCTGAAACGAAAAAAGGCTGCCCTTTAAAGGCAACCTTTTTAATTTTCAAGCTCTTACGTATTACTTTGCAACCGAAGGTGCATCGAAATTGATCAGCAACGAAAACCTGAGTGTATGCTCAAGAGGGTTCTTTGTTTCGAGAGGGATAAGGTACGAGAAATCGATACCCAATACATTATAACGGAACCCAGCTCCTAAAGTGAAGAACTTACGGTTGCCTTTATTTTTATCTTCGTAGAAGAAACCTCCCCTTAATGCAAATTGCTGCGCATACCAGTACTCCATGCCTGCTGAAATATTGATTTCGCTCATTTCTTCTTTAAATCCACCTGGTGCATCATAGAACGAATGAATCATACCGACTGGAACTGATACATTCGGATCCATTCCACTGATAATGGTATCGCCGCTTTTTACCGCGTTGGTAGGCACCAGTAATTTATTAAAATCGACCATAAAGGTCATTTGGTTAAAATCGTCAAGGTTGAGCGTCAGCGATGGGCCAATTTTCAGGTTGGTAGGAATAAAATCCTTTCGGGTGTTGTCGTCACTATAAGATATCTTGGTACCTATATTTGAGATATTTACACCCCATGAAAAATTACCTTCAATTTTATCAAACTGCACTGGAAGACGCTGGAAGATGGAAACATCGGCAGCTACCGAGTTACCCGGTTTGGTTGCCTGCCCGCCAACATCCTGTCCTTGTGTAAGATTCGAATGTATATACCTGCCGGCCACACCCATCGAAAGAGTGGGAGTAAGAAAACGTGCATAAGTTGCGTCGACGGCGAATTCGTTAGGGCGGTAGTTGCCTACTGACCATCCGTTGTTATCCGTAAAATTGATATCACCCAGGTTAAAATAACGCAGCGACACAGCTACAACCTCGTTCTTGTCAATCCGCTTGAAAGCGCTGACATAAGCCAGGTTTATGTCGTTGGTCAGGCCTTTGAGCCATGGACTATAGGAAATACCTACGCCCATATCCTTCTTAATAAAAGCGTATTTCGACGGGTTATAGCTCATCGAAAAGGCATCCGGTTCAGAAGCCACACCTGCATCACCCATAGCACCTCCACGGGCATCAGGGGCTATACTCAGAAAAGGCACCGCAGTGGTTATTGGGTTAAACTGGCCGATGTAATTTGTTGGCGTCTGGGCTCTTACTGTAAATATTACCGCAATCAGCAGGAAAAGTGTCAGGAACGCGTGTTTTCTATGTGTCATAAGCTTTAAAAAATAAAGTCGCTAATTTACAAATTATTATTATCCGAGTAATTAACGAGAGTTATGAAATGTTATTGCATGAATGTGTATTTTTTGTAAGGAACGTGAGCAATATCCTGCCACGAAAAAATGTTCATCAGATCATTTTAATAAAAAAGCCCAAAGCCTTCAGCGCACAAGGGGTCAACGGTTTGTGAAAACATATTAGCATAATAACAAATACCGGAGACAAGATGTTTATTTAAAAGTTTAAAGTTGAGATATCTGGTTTTAACAACCGTAACTTGATCATCAGTTTACTTTTATTATTCGTGTTGCCTTTACAGTCTTGGATGTACCATTGCTTGCCCTGATACTTAAAAGGTACACACCGGGCTTTACTTTTTCGCCGGAATTACTGAGCCCGTCCCAGGTCAGCACCCCAGCGTTGTACCCTTGCGTTAGAAGGGTCTTTGTCTCCGTTGAACTTACCAGGGAACCATTAATATTGAATACTTCAAGGTAAGCGTCTACAGCTGCATCAAACAGGTTGATTTCGAATCCTACGTTTATTTCATCACGGAACGGGTTCGGGTAGGCATTCATGTTTGTGATAGTGATCTGCATGTTTTTCGTAACCACGAAACTGATGGTAGCCTCCGACGAATTATTAAAAACGTCCCACGCTTTAAGAGTAAGCGTGTGCGGTCCCTCTGCAAGTTGAGCAAATTTATACTGCACCAGGCCTGACCGGTAACTATCAAGATCCGCACTGTAGAAGCTGTTCAGTACTATCGAAGAGGCATTTTCGCCATCGACGGTCGCTACGATATCGTGGCCAATGGCATTACTGATGGTATTAATACCACTCTCGTCACTCAACTGTGCAATGAGGGTCGGGGTATCACCGGTAATTCCTCCTGATTTGAAATTCAGGTTATCCATGTACAACGAAATTTTCGGGCCGGTGTTATCCGTGCTCGCATTACCTGAACCCCCGATTATGATCTGTTTGCAAAAACCATTGGCATCGCTAGTCCCGTCGTGGGCATAATAGGATATTTTACCGGGACCGTAACTGTAATCAATATCCCTGGGCACAATAAAATTTACAGTAAAATCGCCGTTGGTAACCGTGGCTCTTCCCTGGTATATATAATTATCCTGCACTGCATAGGTATCCGGGAAATCACCGGCTTCGACTTCCGCGCCCAAAGTAGTAAGCGTTCGTGCCTTATCGAAAACTTTCACATTTAGTATCCCGGTGAACGAGGTAAGTTTATTCCCTGAGCCATCAGCTATTATACCTTTGATCTCAACGGGCGACATGGCTGAAATGGTATCTGTTTCCGTGCCGAGGTCATGACCGTTGATCTGTGTAGTAATTACGTTATGCTTCGGATACGCCAGGCGCAACGCCGGGTCGCCCAGCAATAGAAAGTTACGGATGAGAGCCGCATCATTACTCCCGATTTTATTTTTAGCCGAGGCTACAACATCCCCGAAACGCGGGTATTCACCGTTAAATTTTGCGAAAAGCGTATCATAGAAATAAAGCGTAAGCCCGATGTTGGTACCCGCATTTGCCAGCCTGGTCGTTGTAAATAAAGCAACGCCACCACCCACCGGGTTCAGGAAAACATGTTCTCCGGCCGACATCCTGGCAGGATCGTCGTACCGGCTGAATTCGCAGGTTGCAGTCATAAAGACCGGCATATTGGAATAGTTGGTCCAGGCATCAATATCACGGACGGTGAGAATACTTTCGTCAGCCCATCCAGTCTCCCCGCCATGACCGGTATAATTCATGACCAACACGCCATTTTCGACGTTGGAATTAATTGCCGTATTGGCATCGGGACGTCGCTGCCCGCTGGGAGTGGAAACTTGTTTGAATGCACCCAGGTATACCTTGTTTAAATTATAAACCGGGGCAATTTCTTCAATCAGGGGACATATTTGTCTTTCGACCTGGCGAAAATGTGTGTTTCCGTTCCCATCGTCGGCAACAAAGCATAATTTATTACGCCAGTCGCCCATGGTAGTTTCGCTATTGGTGGCATAGTAAACACTTTTGTCCACAACCGTGTTAGCCTGCTCCAAAGTACTCACCGGGAAACGCCCTATCCCGATGTCAATAAGGCCAACCGCATCACTTCCTTCGTTGTCATCCATCAAACCATAGAAATCATCACTTGCATAGGAATATACGGTATTGAGTGATTCTTTGGTCTGGAAAGTCAGTACCCGGTTAGTATTGGAAGGCACGCGGTCTTTAAAATCGAACGAACCATCGCCGAACAGGAGAAGGTAATGAAGTTTATTGGCGCTATCAGGCCGTTTATAGAGCATTCGTGCAAAATCGCGTATCCCCACAATATCGGGCGATCCGGATGAAAATTCGTTAAACACCTGCTCGTTGGTTGCTACTGTAACTTTCATCCCGTCAAGAGTGCGATGGTGCTCAGCCAAACGGTTAGCCTGTTCAAGATAATCCTTATGGGTAACAATAAGCAGGTCGGCCGAGGCAATTCCATGCAAATCCTGGTTGATTACTTTCTCCGTAAAACTTACCGAAAGGAAAGATGTATTATCCCAGGCCACGAATTGCCTGAGCGAATCGGTCTTCAGGACGAAATCGCTTACATCACCCTGGAGGTTAGCGGCAATACGTTTAACATTAACAGGGTTGGTCACTTCCCATATTGTCACATTTGAAGCAGAGCCCTGGAGTTTAAAATCAGTCACTCCTCCTGTAGCTACCGAGACCGGGTCGGCAAAAGCCATCTGGCCGCCTGTAAATTTGAGTATACGGTTAACATTAAGTTCAACCCAGTCGAGCCATCCAATGTCAGATCCTCCCCCGTTGTACTGGAAAGACACTTTTATCTTGTCGGTATCGGGATAAAAACTTTTTATTTCTACCTTGTCGCTTGCATAATTGTAGTTGCCATAGGAACTGAGCGCAGGATTAGAAACATTGGCTCCGTTAATATTTACCGCAAAATTTGAGGTGGCGGTTGCCCTGGCAGTGAGCCTGTAACGGATCCAGGCCTGTTTCCCCGGGTTTAAGTTCTGAAAGGTATATTCAGGAAGTTCAAATACCGGGTTATTCGCGTCCATACGCTCCCCTACCCAATCTTTCCCCGAATTGATGAAGTTCAGCTGATCCTTCTCATAAAACAATCCCTCAAAAAAACTGGAACAGGTATATGTGGGAGTAAGTGCAGATTGTTGCTGGTCCTCGATTCTTAATCCAGCGCCCCCATCGAAATTCAGGTAGTAATAGGTGAAGTCCGAATAAATATTCTTGATGTGCTCAAATTTTCTCGCAGTTTTGTTGAAAACAATTTTATCGGGGGCGGTACCATAAAATAAAATGTAGTCACCCTGGGCAAATACGTTCGGGTTGACTGCAACAACTTTAACCGCATTCTCAGTAAGATCATCATAACGAAAAATGCTGTTCGCTTCAGGTAAAAGTCCGCCACCATTCCCAAAAAGCCTGATATGGTCTGGTGTTACAGTCGCCATATCAACACCCATAGCCTGGATATCAGAGTAAGTTATTTTATAAACTCCGGTTTTATTAAGCTGTATTTTGTACCAGTTTCCCTGGGCAAGAACAGAATGTAAAGCGAAAGCCGTTGATTTTAAAGATGTTACGCCGGTTTTGGAAGGCAGGTAAACAATATCAACTGTAAATGATTTCAGGCGCATGATTCCTCCTTCGGGGTTCACAACCAGGGGAACAAGGGTGAGCATAGCCATTTTAACACCTCTTTCTGTCCCGGTTTGGATGACAGGAGAAAGAGAATCAGCGGGTTTAAGCTTATAAGTCAGCAAACTGAGCAGGTCGTTGGTCACAGGCTCCCACTCGGTATGGGTAACCAGTATATCACAACTCCCGGCATTGGCTGGCAAGGCAAATTTTTCGAAATATTCGGGTGTGTAATCTTTTGCCGAATTGTTGGTCAGGCCGTCGGCACACAATGCCTTGACAGGTTCATAGTTGATCCCTTCTATGGCCTGTATCCCTTTCCAGTTTAAAACTACTTTTTTTTGGATCCCCTGGCCCAGCAC
>JBAXXB010000162.1:0-10040 GCA_037128115.1 Bacteroidota bacterium | reverse complement strand
TGAATCTACTGCCCTGAGAAAAGACGGAACTACCTTTCCGTGCATGCTGACGGGGAAAATGATGCATTATAAGGGGAAAAGTGTCAGGGTTACCTCTGTGAGCGATATTTCCGACCGTAAGCGGGCCGAGAATGCCTTGCGCGAAAGCGAAGAGAAATACCGCCATATTTTCGAAAATGTTCAGGACGTTTTCTTTCAAACCGACCTGAATGGAATAATTACCGAAATCAGTCCATCTATTAAACATTTTTCCGAATTCGACCGCTTTGATCTTATTGGCTCCCATGTTGATGAACTTTATTATCAAAAAGAAGACAGGCCCATTATGTTGCATGAGATTAAGCAGAAAGGGGAACTCAGGGATTACGAACTGGGGCTGCGAACCAGAAATGGCGAAAAACGCTTTGTTTCTTTAAATGCAAGCATGATAACCGATTCGGATGGTAAACTTCACCACATCGACGGATCCATCAGGGATATAACGGAACGTAAGCTGGCAGAAGAGAAAATCAGGAAAATTGGACAGCACTACCAGGCACTGATCGAAAAGGCGCCCGATGGGGTAGTGCTTATCAACGCGCTGGGTAACTTCACGTTTGTCAGTCCCTCTGCTAAAAAAATGTTTGGGTATGCTGTTAACGATGAAGTTACGGGTAATCCAGCCGAATATACACACCCCGATGACCTGGAAATGGTGTTGACACATATGGGCAGGTTATTCCAGGATCCATCGTATATCCCGACCATTCAATACCGGTTCACGGATAAAAAAGGCAACTGGAAATGGGTCGAAAGTACCATGAGTAACCTGTTGGCAGATACAAGCGTGGAAGCTATTGTCATAAATTTCCGCGACATTGATGAACGTAAACAGGCCGAAGCGGAACTGATTAAAAGTACCGAACGTAACAAGACCATTCTGCGTACAGCTATGGATGGCTTCCTCCTGCTTGATATGGACGGCCGCATACTGGAAGTGAATGAGACTTTCTGCGCAATGAGCGGTTATAGTGAAGCAGAGTTGCTGCTGATGCGAATTCCCGATCTTGAGGTAAAAGACATGGCCATTGAAACTGCCAGCCGGATTCATAAAGTAATAGAAAACGGGGAGCACCGTTTCGAATCCAGGCAGGTTCGCAAAGATGGACGCATCTTTGATGTTGAAGTCAGTATTCAATACCAGCCTAATGAAGACGGCAGGGCTGTCGCTTTCCTGCACGACATCACCGACCGTAAGCTTTCGGAAGAAGAATTAATACATGCCAAAGAAAGAGCCGAAGAAAGCGACCGCCTGAAATCAGCCTTCCTGGCCAATATGAGCCACGAAATCCGTACTCCGATGAATGGAATACTGGGTTTTACCGACCTGCTCAGAGCATCTGACCTGTCAGGGGAACAAAAGGATTTATATATAGGTGTAATTCAGCAAAGTGGTTCACGCATGCTGAATATTATAAACGACATTATCGATATATCAAAAATAGAGTCGGGGCAGGTGGAGACAACCGTTTCGGAAACAAATATCAACGAGCAGGTCGAGTTCATCTATAGTTTCTTTAAACCCGAGGCCACCCAGAAAGGATTGAATTTCCAGTTCTGCAATACACTTCCATCGAAAGAAGCCAATATTGTCACCGACCGCGAAAAAGTATACGCCATTCTAACCAACCTTGTTAAGAATGCAATAAAATTTACCCACAAGGGTTATATAGAGTTCGGGTATGCGAAAAAAGGCAATACTCTTGAGTTTTTCGTGAAAGATTCAGGTATTGGGATACCCGATGAAAAAAAAGGGATTATTTTTAAAAGGTTCCGGCAGGGCAGTGAGTCATTGACCCGGAATTATGAGGGAGCAGGCCTGGGCCTGTCAATTTCTGATGCGTATGTCAACATGCTGGGAGGTGAAATCAGGTTTGAAAGTGAAGCGGGAATCGGATCGGCTTTTTATTTTACAATTCCGTACCAGCCAGCACCAGAAAGCGCAACAGATAGGATAAACCTGGTTTTGGACGAAGGAACTCCAACCCCGAAACCATTAAAAATCCTGATTGCCGAGGATGACGAAATATCGGAAATGCTGATAGCCTTTGCCGTTAGGTTTATCAGCAGGGAAATCCTGGTGGTACGCACCGGAATAGAAGCAGTTGAAGCCTGCCGGAATAACCCGGACCTTGACCTGGTGCTGATGGATATAAAATTACCCGAATTGAGCGGTTACGAAGCCGTGCGGCGAATACGGGAATTCAACACGGCAATTGTCATTATTGCGCAAACGGCTTTTGGCCTGGTTGATGACAGGGAGAAAGCCCTTGCGGCAGGATGTGACGATTATATTTCCAAACCAATTGATGTAGCTCTGCTAAAAGGATTGATTCAGCTGCATTTTCAAAATTAGTATAAGAAAAATGAACTACGGGAAATGTACCAGCGAACAACTGTTGGAAGCCATGCGAGAATTACAAAAGGAAAATTCTATATTGGAGGAAGCAAGCGTTAAAAACCTTGCCGAAACCAGCCATATACAAAAGGCTTTGGATGAAAGTAAAGAAAAATATAACTTTTTGTTTGCGAACAATCCCCAGCCTATGCTGATTTACGACCTCACAACCCTTGCTATTCTTGAAGTCAACCAGGCTATAGTCGATCACTACGGTTATTCGAGAGACGAATTCCTCTTGATGACCATCAAGGATATTCGCCCGGCCGAGGATATTCCGGAACTCTTGAAAGATCTGGAAATTGCCAGGCTGACCAATAATCCGTTGAATGAATGGAGGCATAAGAAAAAAAATGGCGAAATCATTTTTGTTGAAATAACTGCTTATTCGGTCGAATATAAAGGCAGGAAAGCGCGTCATGTGCTCGTCCATGATATTACGCGGCAGATGTCGGCACAAGTCGATGGGAACAAGGCTGTGGAGAGCCTCAGGAACGAAAGACTGCTTTTACGCACACTTATCGACAACATCCCCGATTCTATCTACTGCAAGGACGTGGCCTGTCGCAAAACACTCGTAAACCTGGCTGAATTGCGTTTCATGGGAGCAAAATCCGAAAGCGAAGTATTGGGGAAGGATGATTTCGATTTTTACCCCAGGGAACTTGCCGAAAAATTCTATGCCGACGACCAGAGCGTGATACAAACCGGTAAACCGGTGCTCAACCGGGAAGAATATGTACTCGACGAAACAGGACAAAAGATTTGGCTGCTTTCGTCGAAACTGCCTTTGCGCGATAAAGATGGCCATATTATCGGGCTGGTAGGCATGGGCCGCAATATCACCGACCGCAAGCGGGTGGAAGAAGACCTGAAGGAAAATGAAGAGAGGCACCGCACGATTCTTCAAACGGCCATGGACGGCTTCCTGCTGGTAGATACGAAGGGTAAAATGCTAGAAGTAAATTCCACCTATTGCAGGATGAGTGGTTACACCGAACAGGAATTGCTGAATACCTGTATCACCGATCTTGAATCGTCTCCACTTTCGGACGGAATTGTCGCCCGCATGCCTAAAATCAGGGTTCAGGGTGAAGACCGTTTCGAAACCCGTCACCGCAGGAAGGATGGGAGTATCTTTGATCTGGAAGTCAGCATACAATACCAGCCGGCTGAAGGCGGGCGTTTTGTGTCGTTTGTTCACGATATAAGCAAGCGTAAGCGGGATGAGGCAGAATTAATCCTGGCTAAAGAACGGGCCGAAGAAAGTGACAGGCTTAAATCAGCCTTCCTGGCCAATATGAGCCACGAAATCCGGACCCCTATGAATGGGATTCTTGGGTTTACTGAACTGCTGAAAATGCCTGATCTTACGGGTGAACAGCAACAGGAGTACATTCAGATTATAAAAAAGAGCGGTGAGCGAATGCTCAATATAATCAATGATATTGTCGACATCTCGAAAATTGAAGCTGGCCTGATGGAAATTTCGGCGTCCGAAACAAATATTAATGAACAAATTGAGTATGTGTACACCTTCTTTAAGCCGGAGGCCGAGAATAAAGGAATTTCGTTCTCCTTCAGGAACAATCTGCCTGCAAAGCAAGCCATCATTACCACCGATCGCGAAAAACTATATGCCATCCTGATCAACCTGGTTAAAAATGCCATTAAGTACACCGATAAAGGTTCAATTGAATTCGGGTATATTCTAAAGCCTGAAAGTCAACAAACACAAAATAAGGCTGATGTGCAAGCTGATTCCGCATCATTCCCGGCTGGACCTGCTGAACTTGAGTTTTTTGTTAAAGATAGTGGAATTGGCATAGTGCGTGAACGACAGTCGGCCATTTTCGATCGTTTTGTGCAGGCTGATAATTCCGATGCAAGAGCTTTCGAAGGAGCCGGCCTGGGCTTGTCCATAACCAAAGCCTATTTAGAAATGCTGGGGGGTAAAATCCGGGTCGAAAGTGAAGAGGGAAAAGGGTCTGTGTTTTATTTTACCCTTCCGTACAATTCAGTACACCTAAACAGAGCAAACGCCAACACCGTTATTTCTACTGAAATTCCTGCTGTGGGGCTTAAGAAACTCAAAATCGTTATTGCCGAAGATGATGAAACATCGGCAATTCTTATTGCTTTGGCTGTCAGAACATTCAGTAAACAGGTTTTTATGGCTCAGACCGGCATCGAAGCTGTTGAAGCCTGCCGCAATAATCCTGATATTGATCTGGTACTGATGGATGTTAAAATGCCCGGTATGGATGGGTATGAAGCCACAAGGCAAATCCGCAGGTTCAATAAAAGTGTTTTTATTATAGCGCAGACTGCATTCGGATTAAATGACGAGAATGAAAATGCGATAAAGGCCGGATGTAATCAATATGTTTCCAAGCCTTTAGATATTGTAGCCTTAAGGAAGATGATTGAAAAACATTTTGAACTCTAAGGACGCCTTGTATCAACTTTTAGGAGTTCCTGTTTGGAATCCTTTAAGAATCCCCACTACTTGAACGATTTCCTCTGATTTATATGATCAGGAAGGCTTCATTATTGAAAGTTGCAGTTGCTTTGAAAGCTGGTCGGAAGACGGACAATAATTGTGAAATCAGGTTCTTTACATCGCTACTCCGGATACCGGCAGGTCAGTAAATCTCGCACAGGTTAAAACGGTTCAGGTATAAATCAACGCATACCAAGATAAGTTTATCCGGGATTAAGTTTGATGGTTCAATAAAATCCAGTACTTTTATGCATTAAAAGGCTGCTCATTGAGGTAATATTTAAAACTGACTCACATGGAACTGAACGCCAAATATAATTTTGAATGGAAGGACCTGGGGGACATTGCGCTGGGCCGTCCTAACCTGGGTACAAATACCCATGTTATCGTTTACCGCCTGATGCAGTATACCATGCGTGATGTGCTTGAGAAACACTGGGGGCCAGAAAAAACAAACGATTTCTTTATAGAGGCAGGTTATAAAGCCGGGGCTGAATTTTGCAAAAATGTTCTTGATGTCACCCTCGATTTTGATGGATTTGCGGCTAACCTGGCTGAATCACTCGAAAAATTCGGTATGGGCCTGCTTCGTATCGAAAAAGCGGATCTGGAAAAACTCTCGTTTGTACTAACTGTTTCCGAGGACCTGGACTGTTCAGGACTCCCATATAGCGGGGTTGCTTTTTGTGATTACGACGAAGGATTTATTGCCGGCATCATGCACTGCTATACGAAGCAAAACTTCCATGTCAAAGAAGTGGATTGCTGGGGCACCGGCGATCGTACCTGCCGTTTCACTGTAGACTTAATTAGGCCTTAACCTACGGATGAGCAGCCTGGCAGAAAACAATATAACTACCTTGAACCGGATATTGGTGTATCTGGCGGAAGGGAATATGGATACTGCTACTGAACTTTTCAATAAATCAGAACCGGAATCGGTTGATGATTCTCCGTACGGAGAATTTACCCGCAATTTCAGGCAATTTATCAGGCAATACCTCGACGGAGCTGTTTTCCTGAAAGCTATTACCAATGGAAACCTCGATGTGGATCCGCCGGATGACCCCCATCGGCAGAATTTTGTTATTGCCCAATTCAAGCAGCTACACTCGAACCTGCGCCATATAACCTGGCAGGCACAGCAGATCGCTAAAGGCGATTTGAAGCAGAAAGTCAGTTTCCTGGGAGAGTTCTCCATTGCATTCAATACCTTGATTGAATCGCTGCGCGAGAAAAAACTGATGGAGGAGAAAATCCGGATCCAGGTTGAGCAACTTCAATTACTGAATGCCGAGAAGGACAAATTCTTCTCTATAATCGCTCACGACCTGCGCAATCCGCTCGGGGGATTCATGGGCTTAACCGAGTTGATGAGGGACCAGTCCGGAGCATTTACTCCCGAAGAAGAAAGAAACATGATCATCAGCCTGAGCAATTCGGCAAGGAATATCTTCAATCTTCTCGAAAACCTGCTGGAGTGGTCGCAGATGCAAAGGGGTGGCACCATGTTCAATCCGCAGAAACTGGTCATAAAAGCAATAGTTAATGAGTGCACTGAAACAGCGGCTGAATCAGCCCTGAAAAAGGCAATTGAAATAGCGGTTAATGTCCCTGAAGAATTAGTGGTTTTTGCCGATACCAATATGCTTCAGACCGTCATCCGCAACCTGGTTTCAAACGCAATCAAGTTCACCCGGCATGGAGGCCGGGTAAGCGTATCAGCCCACAGGAGCCAGGACAATTCGGTTTTTGTGGAGGTAGAGGATACAGGTATAGGGATGAGCACCGAACGATTAAATACACTTTTTCGCATCGATGTACATAACAGCCGGCCCGGCACCGAAGGCGAGCCCAGTACCGGTTTGGGATTGCTGTTGTGCAAAGAGTTTGTCGAAAAACATGGAGGAAAGCTCCGCGTGAAATCCGAGGAGGGAAAGGGAAGCGCCATTGGTTTTAATATCCCTCAAAAAACTCTTTTGGAAGATAAACGACAACTCTCTGATTCTCATTCAACGGCTACAACGGGAAATGGAATGTTAAACCTGAAGGTATTAATAGTGGAGGATGATGAAACCTCAGGAAGACTCATAGATATGGCTGTTCAGCTTTTAGGAAAAGAAGTCCTGAAAGCCCGCTCCGGGGCTGAGGCAATTGAAGCCTGCCTTAAGCATCCTGACATCGACCTGGTACTGATGGATATTAAAATGCCCGGTATGGATGGGTATGAAGCCACCCGCAGGATAAGGCAATTCAACCAGGCCGTGGTCATTGTTGCTCAAACAGCATTTGGATTGACGGGCTACAGGGAAAAGGCACTGGAAGCAGGATGTGATGATTATATTTCAAAGCCGCTCGATGTTGCTTTATTAAAGCAATTGATTGAAAAACATTTCAAAGATAAATAATCTGGAAAACTCGTTGACCGACATGAAAAACAAAAAAAGCTCAGCATCCTCACTGTTAAGCCTTCACCAAAAGGCTGAAGCATTATGGGCAACGAAACACAGCAAATTGGATGTGAAACTAACAGAAATAGAAACACTTAAACTCATACATGAGCTTGAGGTGTACCAGATTGAACTGGAATTGCAGAATGAAGAACTTGTACAGACTAAAAAACTAGCCGATGCATTGGCCAGTGCAAGATATGCTGAGTTGTACAATCTGGCGCCCTCAGGATATTTTACGATTTCTGACAAAGGTTTTATCCTTGAACAAAACCTGTGCGCGGTGCAAATGATGGATTCTGTTCACTCCATCTCAAAAGAGAGCAGGTTCGACTTATATATATCTAAAGAATCTAAACCTGTTTTTAATCAATTCCTGGACCAGGTCTTTTCAATCAGAACCAAAGTTTCATGTGAAGTGGCTTTGGTTGTACAGCGGGGAAAACCAGCTGTATACCTTCACCTTACCGGGGTGGTTGCCGGAGGCAGGAAAGAATGCCTGGTCACGGCTGTTGACATCACCACACGTAAAGAAGCAGAGGGGGAAACCCGCCTGGCGGCGGCCCGTTTGCAGCGCATTATCGACCTGGATGTAATCGGTGTAATTATTGCCAATGCCGACGGAAATGTTATCGATGCCAATAATTACTATCTGGGCCTGATAGGCTATTCCCGCCAGGAGTTCCTGGAAGGCAAGGTGAACTGGCGCAGCATTACCCCTACCGAATGGTTGCCGAGTGACGAATACGCAATACGGGAATTGCGCGAAAAAGGGATATGCACTCCGTATGAAAAGGAATATCTTCTCCGCGACGGAACACGCAAAGCAGTTCTTATTACCGATGCCCTCCTGCCTGGGCAGAATGAACAGATTCTTGGATTTGTACTTGATATCACAGAACGTAAACGGATTCAGGATGCCCTCAGGGAGAGCAATGAATTGCTTTCGTTATTTATGAAACATTCCCCCATATATGCTTACATTAAGGAAGTTACTCCTGCAAAAAGCTATGTGATCACTGCCAGCGAGAACTTTACGGAAATGATTGGAATCAAGGGATCCGACATGATCGGGAAGTCGATGGAAGAGCTATTCCCACCGGAATTTGCGGAAAAAATCACTGCCGACGACTGGAGTGCAGGCACAGGTGATTCGGCAATCAGACTGGAGGAAGAATTGGACGGACGCTACTATACGACTATAAAATACCCGATTCTAAGCCAGGGCAGACACCTGCTGGCCGGGTATACGATCGATAATACCGAACGCAAAAAGGCTGAATTGGATTTACTGCAAAGCCGCGAAATGTACCGTGATTTAATTGAACTTGCGGTTGACGGAGTATTGGTAGGATCACACGACGGTTATATAATTGATGCGAACTCCTGTATCTGCGAAATGTCCGGTCGAAGCAGGGAAGAATTGATCGGTAAACATATTGCCGGTTCTTTTTTTTCAGCTGAAAGTCTCAATGAGGCTCCTTTGCAGTTTGAACGGCTTAAACAGGGGGAAGTGGTAGTAAATGAAAGGAATATTATCAGGCCCGATGGAACAGAAATAGCCATTGAAATGCGGACGAAGATGATGCCTAACGGTACCTACCAATCTATCTACCGCGATATTACCGGGCGAAAGCAGGCTGAAGCCGTTCTCAAGCTAAAAAACGAAGAATTGTATAAACTGAATGCCGAAAAGGATAAATTCTTCTCTATCATTGCCCATGACCTCCGCAGCCCGTTTAATATATTCCTGGGGTATACGCAGCTGATGCTGGATGACCTCTCGGATTTGAAACTGGGTGAAATACGTGAAATGGCAAAAAGTATGAGCAGCTCAGCCATCAATCTCTTCAGCCTGCTGGAGAACCTGCTGGAATGGTCGCGATTACAAAGAGGATTAAGCTCAAACATGCCCTCAACTTTCAATCTGCTTACACAGGTAGTAAATTGCCTGGAATCAGTTCTTGATTCAGCCAGGCATAAAGGGATCAAGGTTAGTATTAAAATTCCCGGGGACCTGGAGGCCTTTGCCGATGTAAATATGCTGAGGTCAATTATTCGCAACCTGGTTTCTAATGCTGTAAAGTTTACTCAAAGGGGCGGCAATATTTCGATAGGGGCAAAATCAGTGCCCGGAAAGGGTATAGAGGTTTCGGTGAGGGATAGCGGCATTGGGATTGATAAAAATATGCTTGGCAAACTCTTCCGTATCGATGAATCTACCAGCCGTAAAGGTACCGAAGGCGAATACAGCACAGGTCTGGGTTTGATCCTTTGCAAGGATTTTGTCGAAAAACACGGTGGCAAAATAGGGGTAGAGTCCGAAGTGGGAACAGGATCCAGGTTTTATTTTACAATTCCGACTTTTGCTGGTTAGCCATAAGCGGCTAAATGCCAGGTCACTGGCAGTTGTACTCATCCATCGCAGTCCCGGTTTTTCACTTGAATTACCCTCCGTCCACAATTCCACCTTTCTTCAAACTGGCTTTCTGGCTACTCAGATTGGTTCCCTTCCTGTGGAAAATGGAATCCTTTGAAGCCTGCAAGGCATCTGCTGCTTCCTCCTGTTTTCAGACTCTCAACAACCCAATCCCTATTGTTCATAAATCACCAAAACAAAGCAAATATTTATCTGGCTTGAATAAAAGAT
>JBAXXB010000161.1:0-10099 GCA_037128115.1 Bacteroidota bacterium | reverse complement strand
CATATGAGCCTTATCGCATTAGCACAATTCAACCTCAACCTCAACCTCAACCTCATTGCTGTTTCCCATACCCAAATTAGCAAATTATCCCTTTACCACTAAGGCACTAAGAGCACTAAGCAACACTAGACACTATTTCAGGACAAGACACATTTTGAACATATGAGCCTTATCGCATTAGCACAATTCAACCTCAACCTCAACCTCAACCTCAACCGTGCCTATTCTGGTTTGAATTTTATTATGATAAAGATGAATTATCTAAAGTTTTGTATTATTGCAAATAAAACAATGGGTTCATTTCCATTAATTTTACATAAGAAATGCTTATCTGGAGGCGGGTTGCCACTCCATTCGAACGAAAAGTGAAAGAAATCAGGCTTAAGAAATAATCACAGATTCCTTTATGCAAACCATACGCTTAAGTTTGAATCCTGGGTAATTGTAATACAATAGTCCTCTAACAATTTCCTTGCGCTTAAATATCAGCCAGATGTAAAACTAAGTCATTGCGTTCCAAAATGCTGACATTCTGCTTTTTAAAACTTTGCGTCCTTGCGATAAAATAAACAAATAACGCAGTATTGATTAATAGTACCAATATGAAAAAGCAAGCAGTCAAAACCAAAAGCCCCCAGCATAACAGCACTCCTCCCATGCGGGTAATTTATCTCATGCTCCTGTTTGCACATGCCCTTATAACTGTAATTACGCCAAGCTTTGGAGCCTACGACTCTAATGCACCGAAATTCCTGGCAATATCCCTTTTGAACCTGTTTTCTTTCCTCTTCCTTTTCAGCAACAAGGAGTTCCGAAATGATCCCAAGCTCTTTAGTTCCTTCTTCAGTAATCGTATTGGTCTGGTCTACACATTATTTATAGGCATGGTTCTGCTTTCCTTCACCAAAGCTATCAATATACCCGAGTCCATCCTGAGTTTTTCCAAGTACTTTACAGTATTTTGTTCAGCCTATATCATCTCCATACTTCTACGATCCGACAAAAGGTATTTCCGTATTCTGATTGTTGTCATAGCCATCGTACTTATCACTGATAGCTTAACTGTTTTCTATAATATATTTCTCTATATCACGAATGAAATTGGCGGTATTTTAGAGATCCAATCAGTCTATTCCAACAAAAACATACTAGCCGCTGCCATCTTTATCAAAATCCCCTTTGCCTTGTGGCTGGTAAGTTTCGAAAAAGGATGGATGAAAAAGCTAGGCTACTTTTCCTTTTTTTGTGCTGGGCTGGCTGTTTTCTTCATGAGCACCAGGGCATTCTACCTGGGTCTGATTTTTCTTACTTTGGTATACAGCGCCTATTTAGTCATTCTATACCGGCGCAATCCAACCAAACAAATATTAGAAACTTTGGCATCCTTCTTCGGATTACTTTTACTTGCTTTTACTATCTATAGTTTGACACAATACTATTTATTTCCAAAATCTCAGGATATCTATAATAAATCCTATGCCGAACGGCTTTCTACTATTTCTAAAGGTGAATCAACAAGAGTTGACTGTTGGAAACGATCGGCAAAATTATTTAAACAGGATCCCCTGCTTGGAGTTGGTACCGGCAACTGGAAGATCAGGGTATTACAATACGAAACACCGGCAAAGTCCGACTATGTGTTTATGGTTAAAAATCACAATGATTTCCTCGAGGTCGCCACAGAAACAGGTATACTCGGTGGGTTGTTATTCTTCTCTCTCTTTATTTTCTTGATGCTGAATTTCGGCAAGGCCTTTTTTAAAACAGGAGCCACTGAAAATTCTTTCAGCTATCTTTTTCTCCCGGCATTTGGCATATTTTGTTATAGTTTTGATGCATTCTTCAACTTCCCTGCCGACAGGCCCGAAATGCAGTCCCTCTTTGCTTTGTTCATCGGGTCTGGTATCGCTTTTTCACCGGCATCTTTACAAAAAGGGAAGACTCCAAACCGATTATTGATTAGGTCACTGTCATTCATTATAATACTATTAGTTGTGTCAGGCGCTTATGTTTTACAAATCGATACCCGGTGCCTAAAGCTCCAGCGATTCTACCAGGCTGACGGGGTATTCGGGCATTTCACACATGCATCCGACCTTTTTATAAAGGGTTATCCAAAATTATTGAATGTCAGCAGCAACGGCGACCCCATTTCGGTAATCAAATCGCAATACCTTATGAACGAAGAAAAATACCAGGATGCGATTAACCTTCTGCTGCCTGACAGATCGAGCCCTTACGATGGACGGCGGGAGTATCTTTTGGCAAAAGCCTTTTCAAAGTTGGGAAAAAATGACACTGCCCTGCAGTATGCATATAAAGCCAATGCCTTAAAACCCCTATTATATGAACCACTGGGTTTCATCTGCTTTATGCTGAATACCCATGAAAAAAAAGAAGAAGCTATAAAAAAGACGGAAGCTTTTCTTGCAATTGAAAAAAGCAGCTCAAAAGCCTGGCTGGATTTAACGTCCTTTTACCTTGAAGCCAGCAATTACCAAAAGGCAATTACCTGCATTGATTCGGCGGCCATATACCATCCCAAAGATTCGGCCGTGACACAGCAAAAACACAATCTTTCTCTATATAAAGGGATTGTTCCCTATCAGCAGGCATTTGCCACTGCCATGAAATTTTATAATCAGCAGAAATTTCCGGAGGCTCTTAAATTCCTCAATCAAATCGTAGATAAAAACCAGGATATACCTATTGTATATGCGCGTAGGGGAGTTTGTTATTACAACACCAAAGAATATCAAAAATGCATCAATGATATAACCCGCACAATTTCAGGAGGAAACGACGACCCTGACCTCTTGAACATCCGGGGTGCCTGTTATCTTAATCTGGGAAAGGAAGAGTTAGCTTGCATGGACTTTCAGAATGCTGCCGCCAGGGGAAACAAGGCCGCCGAGATCAACTCACAGCGCTTATGCAAAGGGAAATAGATATTATAGCCAGGCAAGGGATTGAAAAAGCGAGGCGATGAAAAAATATATCATCCTGCCACAGAATTGCTGAAAAAGTAAACTAAAATCGGGATTATTAAAGTGAGCATAGAGAAGTCAGCACTTCTGAATTTTGACTTCGCAATCAAACCTCCGGACTTGCCTCGATGGTTCACGCATTAATATTGAAAAATCATATCATAACCCTATTGGCATGAAAAAGCAACTACCTTATAAAACAACACCCCAGCCTCAGAAACCAACGACCTCTCCGCTCAAAATTTCATACAGTATCATTCTGCTGGCTTATGCACTCATTACGGTTATTACGCCAAATCTTGGGGCCATCGACTCCAACGGCCCAAAGTTTTTATCATTATCTGTTTTAAATCTTTTTACATTCATTTTTCTTCTTTCCCGCAAAGAGTTGCGACATGAGCCCAAAGTTTTTATATCATTTTACCTGAACAAGATCGGTCTGGCATACACCCTTTTCATGGCTGTAATCCTGCTTTCCTTCACCAAGGCCATCAACATTCCCGAAGCCATCTTAAGTTTCTCAAAATATTTCACAGTATTTTCGGCAGCTTACATCCTCTCCATACTGCTTCGTTCCGACAAGAGGTACTTCAGGATGCTGGTAATTATAATGACCTTTGTGCTTATAATGGACAGCTTCACTGTTTTTTATAATATCCTCCTTTATATAACAAAACAGATAACTAGCATCCTGGATATCCAATCTGTATATTCCAACAAGAATATCCTTACTGCAGCCATCTTTGTCAAAATACCCTTTGCCTTGTGGCTGGCCACTTTCGAAAAAGGATGGTTGAAAACCTTTGGATTAATTACTCTTTTTTGTGCCGAACTGGCGGTTTTCTTCATGAGTACACGTGCTTTTTACCTGGGTCTGATTTCTCTTTCCCTGGTCTATGGCATTTTTTTAGTCTTAATGGATAGGCATAATCATTCTGTATCGAAGTATAAAAGGCTGGCAACTTTTTTCGGCTTGCTTGCATTGGCATTGCTACTATATAGCCTGACTCAGCATTTCTTATTTCCAAAGTCCAATGATATCTATAATAAATCCTATACCGAACGGCTCTCAACAATTTCTAACGGCGAATCGGGCCGTCTTGACAATTGGAAAAGATCAGCTCTATTATTCCGTCAGGAACCACTTTTAGGTGTAGGTACTGGTAACTGGAAAATACGGGTGTTGCAATATGAAAATCCCGTGAGATCGGATTTTACTTTTATGGTTAAAAACCATAACGATTTTATCGAGATTGCCGCAGAAACTGGCCTTTTCGGTGCACTCCTTTTCATTCTCCTCATTATTTTTCTGATTATTAATTTCCTTAAGGCATTTCTAATACCAAAAGCCCCTGAAAATTCTTACATGTATCTTTTCCTTCCAGCTTTTGGTATCTTATGCTACAGTTTTGATGCCTTTTTCAATTTCCCAGCCGACAGACCCGAGATACAATCCTTATTTGCATTATTCATAGGAGCAGGTATCGCCTTTTCACCCTTTTCGATAAAAGAATGGATATGTCAAAACCTATGGCTGCAGAAATTGAAAGTTATTTTACTTTTAATCCTACTTTTTGTTGCTTTTTATGTGTTGTTGCTTAATTTCAATTCTTCAGTACTTCAACGTATTGTATTAGAAGATATTATGATGGGTCGCTTTCGCCATTCGTCAAGTATGTTTATTAAAGGGTTTCCTGGCATCCCAAATGTGACAAACTATATCGAACCAATTGCTGTTGAAAAATCTTTATATCTTATAAATGAAGAAAAGTATCAGGAAGCAATAAACTTACTACGAATTGACAGGTCTAGTCCATATGATGGAAGACGTGAAAATTTTATGGCGACCGCATTTTCAAAGATGGGGAAAAATGATAGTGCTATGGCTTATGCATTAAAAGTCCACAAATTAAAACCTCGTTATTATGATATATTAGAGTTTATCTGTAATGTTCTAGAGGGTAGTGGCAAAAAAGATCAGGCAATATTAATGCTTCAGGAATTCGTGATGAAGGAAAAGGGAAACAGTAAAGCTTGGATACATCTAACATCCTTGTATAAAGAAACTGGAAACCATCATAAGGCAATTCAGACCCTGGACTCAGCATCAAAATATCTTCCGAAAGATTCGGTTGTTCTGCAAGAAAACATACAACTCAGGAGGGATATTAAGATTTTAAGCTACCAACAGGAATATTCGGCTGCCATGGACTGCTTAAGTAAAAAGAAATATCCGGAAGCCCTTAAATACCTGGATGAATTCATCAGCAAAGAAACAGGAGTTGCAATAGTATACGCCGGCCGGGCCTATTGTTATTATTATGGCGGCCAATTCAACAAATGCATCACCGACATAAATCGTTCTATTACTCTTGGAAATAACACTCCGGATTTGATCAATCTCCGCGGTTTATGTTACCACAGATTAAAAAATGATAATTCCGCATGTAAGGATTTTCAGGAAGCTGCGGCAAAAGGAGATAAAGATGCGGCGAACAACGTGGAACGCTTCTGCAAAGGGAAATAAGTCAGTGATCGATATGCTATCTAGCTAGGTTTGATCTATTTTAGAAAAAAAGAAAAATCTCATCTGGTTTGAATTTCAGGTAAGGCTGAAAATTTTGCATGATTTTACTAATAATTTCATTATGGCTGCAGTAATTTTGTATCACAAAACAGTTCTTCGATACCTTGTACTAACTAAACCACTCTGGTTTATAAATCCATAGGTTTAAACAAAACGAAATTTTGAAGTTTTTTTTTTGCCGGGCGAGCAAAATTCTCGCAAAGAGAGCAAAGTTTTTTCATGCCAAATCAGGCTTGGCATTCTTTGCGAAAACCTTAGCGACCTTTGCGGTTAAAATAGAAAAACCGAACCCGGTTTGATAAAAGGACAAGCAAGGCTGAAAATTTTGCATGATTTTACTAATAATTTCATTATGGCTGTAGTAATTTTGTATCACAAAACAGTTCTTTGATATCGTGTACATACTAACCACTCTGGTTTATAAATCCATAGGTTTAAACAAAACGAAATTTTGAAGTTTTTTAAAGCCATAGAGCAAAAATCTCGCAAAGAGCAAAATTTTTCCATAACAAATCAGGCTTGGCATTCTTTGCGAAAACCTTAGCGCCCTTTGCGGTTAAAATGTATAGAAACTAATTTGTTGCAATAAATTGCAAAGTTTTAACCATTTTTGAGACAATAATTCATCGCTCCAAAAATCAATAAATAGAAAAACCATAAATTATGGTTTTTATGGTTAAACAGGCAGGCTCCCCAACAGGATTATCCCATAAAACAACCTGTTTATGGATAATAGGGAGCTAAAAATGTCTCAATCATTCACCATAAAAGTAAGGATATGGTTAAAATTAATCTTTTAAATACTTTCGGCTGAGTTCTATTCAATTCAGCAAAATGTGTTTATCCTCACCCAAATTCAACCGGACTATTCATCACATTTAGAACTACTATCAAGATATTTATTCGGCAGTCATTGAATGTCTCTCCAGGAATAATAGATCTTTGAGCATAAAATATAGCCTGGACCATAATATTTTGCAATAGCAATTCATCAGGGAAAAACAGAATAAGCAAGACATTATTGTACTTAAAAACCATAAAATAGGGAAATTTATGGTTCCGCCAACACAAAGTCTTTCATGAAAGAATGAAGAAACTTGCAGTATAAATTCTCTGGGAGTTATCCTGGCCTCACGCCCAAAGGAGCTATCTCAAAAAAAAACAAGCCTGTCATCGCATAAATTAATCATTAGACATGCCCGATTCGAACGTGTAGGAATCCATTCAAGAGTGATCGCCTCAACAATTAGTAAAATTTAGGCTCAGCCTGAATAAAACACTGATACCCAAACCCAGGCGGGGTCCTATATGAGTGTACTGACATAATCTTATACTCTGAAGCCTCCCAAATTCATAGTCACATCGTAAACGAGTCCAATCTATCCAAAATAAAAAAGCTGTTCCGAAAGAAATAACTCCCGGAACAGCCATTTACAATTCAGCACTTATCAGTTTCGCACTACAATCATACTCTTTATAGCCGAGTATTCACGTACGGTCCCCTGGAGAACCAGTCGATACGTATATACTCCCGGAGCAAGATCGAAATCAGCGACTTCCAGGTTATGTAATCCCACATTCTGATCTTTATCAACCAAGGTATTGATCAGCTTGCCCAACTTGTCATAGACTTCCAGTTTAACCTTGCCCGACTCTGGCAGGTTATACGTGAAGGTGGTTTGGGTATTCAGCGGGTTAGGATAGTTAGTGATAAACATATCGGCACCATCAACCTGTTTAGTTGTGAGCGTTACCGTTTTCAGGTTGACGTCGTCCATCTTTTGTGCATCCACATTACCGATTTCAGTCATATCCTCAAGTTCAAACAACTGAGTGCCGGGAGCTATGTCAGAAAGTACCATAGCTTTGATATTAATAATAACATCGTCGGCACTAACCATTTTTCCTGAAAGGTCAGCCCAGGCCATCCGCACAAAACCTCCATCATGGTCGATGTTAACCACATCATAATCCGGAACTTCCACCACTTTGATCAGGTCATTGCGGTACTTCATCCCAAGCGTTATGGCTCCCAGATTCACATTGCGATCTATCTTCACTGGGATGGTTACGATTTCGCCCTTCTGTGCAGCTAGCTCGTTCTCGTATTTCAATCCTACATTCGTTCCTTCGGCTTTGAAAGCTGGTGATGGAGGAATGTAGCTGGAATTAACGTCACCGGTAGCTGTGTAGTAAATGTTAATGTAGCCATAATCAGGACAGGAGCCAACTGGACTACCTAAGGCAGTTTGTTTCACAACGCTGAATGGAGCACTGTTAAACAGGTTACTCTTATAGTAGTTGCTGATGGCCTTGGTGAAATACGTATAGGTTGTCGTACTCTTCGTAAATTCAACGTCTGGGATATTACCGGTCGTAAACGGAGTCTTTGTAAGCGAATCCGGAACCGGGAAGGTCATCCTTGGCAAGGTATTCACAAATCGTCCAGCTACCCGGAAGTTTGGCGTATTATTGGGGAAGGTAGGCTGCAGACCAGCGATACGGTATTGCGTGGTGAGTGCATCAAGAGCGGTAATGCCATTGGATGTATTCACATTTGCAATGTAGTTGCTGTAGAATCCATAATTGAGGTCGCTACCATAGTTCGCATTTCCTATCCATTTCCAGAAGTATGGTGATTCATTTATTGGCGTATTTCCGTTAATCATATACTGCATGGCCAGCGCATCAAGTGCACTTACACCGCCCCAGTTGTTCCAGGTATAGGAAGAACCTAATTGAGGATTGTACACATTCCCTGTTGAAGTTCCCTTGTTTAAAAACTCCTGCCATACATTACTTCCATCCCATACGGTGATGTAATATTGCTTGGTCGGGTTCAGTGGGTAACTCAACTCGAAATACGATTTCATATCCTTATTCACGCTCCAGTTACCATGCTCGTCTATTACCTCGGTATTAACCAGATCAACTTTTGTCCATGTTCTCGCACTGGCTAATGGATTGTTATTATTAATAACGTCCGCGGCTTCATAAAGTGCTACATAGAAATAATCGGGGGGTTGCGTCCCGCTTATATCCGTATGGAAAGGTGTCTGCATATAGGTCTCCGCCGAATTCCAGTACTTAACCTGGCCGGCAAGGGTTATAGCATTTGCCCCATCCACGGTTAATGTAGATGTGCAAGTGTTGGCGTAACCATTCACAGTATAAGTATACGTGTATGTATAAGTACCAACTCCAATGGCCGGGTTGAAACTGCCGCTTGTTATTCCAGGACCGCTAAAAATGCCTGTGCCGCCATACGTTCCGTTTGAAGGCGTGAATGCTCCCAATTGGGTAAGCAGGAATGGATCTGCATTTTGGCAAACCGTCTCATCTCCATGGCATATAACTTCAGGCACCACGTGATTCGAAACACTGGCAGAATTATTTGCAGGATCCGGATCGGTTGTCGTACTGCTTACAATGGCTGTATTAGTGATAACTGCACCCGGTACAATACCGGCATTTACAGTAGCTACCAGGGTCAGGGTTGCTGTTCCACCTACCGTAAGCGCTCCTATGCTCCAGTTTGGTGTTGTCCAGCTTCCTGTTAAGGTGCTTGCGCTTACAAAGGTCAGGCCAGCAGGAAGTATGTCTGATACACTCACATTAGAGGCAATATTGCTACCAAGGTTTCCGACTGTAATAGTATAGGTTATATTATGTCCAACGATAACAGGATCAGGAGAACTTGTTTTCGTTACCCAAAGGTCAGCGATATCATCGTCCAGGATAGTTGCTGTAGCAGTAGGTGTTGGTATCAGCACGGTCTGGCCATTGTCGTTACTCAGTACTATTGTTCCTGTAAAGGTTTCAGTAGATTCTGAAATCAGGTCACCCAAAATAGCAACAGGAATATTAAAACTGACAGATCCGGCCGGTATGGTTACTGAAGTTCCCGGCTGTGATGTATAGTCACTTCCGGCCAAGGCTGAACCATCGGTTGTATGGAATGTCAGAACGACATCTTTCTCTGCCGGAATACTCATCGTAGCAACGAAATTCTGTGTCTGTGTACCGTTGGTCTCGGTTACAGTGAAGCCTGATAATGTGATATTGGCAATGTCGTTGTCAATAATTGTACTGGTTGCTGTCGCTCCGGCTGGAAGTACGGTGATCTGCTGTGCGTTTGCATTGCTTATCGCTATCGTTCCCGTGAAGGTCTCGGTCGGCTCTGCTATCAGGTCGCCCAGAACGGCTACTGGTATATGAACACTGTTCGTGCCTGCAAGTATCGTGTACAATACGGAACTCTGAGCCGTGAAATCACTAGACCCTGCATCTCCGTTCGTAGTCGTGAAACTGATAACCACATCGTGCTCGGCAAGGCCGCTCATGGTGGCTATAAAGTCGTGCGGTGCACTGCCTGCATCTCCCTCGGTGGCTGTGAAGCCAGCAAGACTGATCGTATAGGCGTCATTGTCTTCGATAGTCGAAGTTGCTGTTGCTCCAGCTGGCAGTACAGTGATCTGCTGTGCGTTTGCATTGCTTATCGCTATCGTTCCCGTGAAGGTCTCGG
>JBAXXB010000160.1:0-10159 GCA_037128115.1 Bacteroidota bacterium | reverse complement strand
ATTTCACCCAAGGAGCAGCTGGATGCCGATATTACGATGACAAAAGCAGAAGCTGATGGCTGGTTTAACCGATTGATTAGCGAAACACTGCACGATACTTCTGGTTATACCCAGGAAAGCCTGGCCGGCTTATTGGGGTTACGCCAACGGGCTTCCAACGACTACATAAAAGTTATTGGCGATTATGAAACAGGCAATGCTCAGTCAGGATTGAATTCTCTCGAATCTATTCCTGCTTTATATGGGTATAACGAACAACAATTGTCTGATCACAATAAATTTACAGAATACTACCAATTATTAGTCGATGCTCAACTCAATATCAAACCAGTCCAGCATATTGATAGCATCGAAGCTTATAACCTTGCAAACCAGATCATCGATATCTCTTGTTTACCGGATAACTGGTTGCGAAACAGTTTACTTGCTGCCGGAAAATTAAATTATACGGAGCAATATATATTGCCTGATTTGACAAAATCTGAAATAACTGAAATTCCTAAAAATAAAAGTAAAACAGATGATGAGTACATCAAACTATTCCCAAATCCAGCCAAAGATTTCCTGTTTATTGAATACAAGGTTAGTAATTCTGAAAATCGCATGGTAGTGATTACTGATATAAAGGGTAAACAAGTTGATCAAGTTTTACTCCCTAAAACAGCAGATCAAATGATATATGATACCAAAAAACTTATTGCCGGTTCATATAATTGTTCCCTGTATATAAATAATGATAGGAAATCTTCAGTAACATTCTTTGTACTTCATTAGTATTATTTAACTTCAGATAAACAGGTTTGATTCATGCCTGTTTATCTTTTTTGATCCAAAAAAAACATGCAAAGAGCTTTCTTATTCTTTCTTATCTTTCTCTGGTTATCCATTATGAGGGTAAATTGCCAGATATGGCAAAAAACATATGGTGTTAATGGAAGTTTCGAAATTTCAAGAAGTATCGTAAATTCATACGACAATGGATTTTTATTGGGGATTGACAGAAACGACCGAACTATATGGTTGATAAAGGGTGATGTTAATGGGAATATTCTTTGGAGCAAAACATTCAATGAAACTCAAAATAATGTTACAACTTTATTTTCGATTTCCCAGGATAAGACAGGAATTACTTATCTGACAGGTGGCACAAATAGTGATGTAGTAAACACTTTTATTATTAAAATTAATGAGTGCGGTTTATTAGAATGGTGTAAAAGAATAAATCAATACGACGATAATTTTGCATATTCTTGTAAAATTGCACCAAATGGGAATATTCGATTGCTAATACAGGGAGCAAGTTTAGATTTTCTAATTGACCGTTTTCAGATTTGGGAAATAGACCCATTAGGCAATATTATCTGGAAGAAGCAAGTGCTACCCGGTACAAAATATTATTATCAAGACACACAATTTTCCCAAATGTGCCTAACCTCTGATGGTGGCAGCCTGATGGCCGGTTATACCTATTACCCTTATGATACCATTAATAAACCTTACGATGCTGTGTTACAACCCTGCCTAGTAAAATGCGACAGTCAGGGCGAAATGCAATGGGTATATCCGCCATTAAGCGGAGCCGACACTACCAAATTGGGTTTTTTTACCAGTTGTACCCAAATCGGTAACACATATTACGCCGCAGGCAGCCATTACCAGCTTGGCACCCAGTTTTTTCTTCGTCCATTGGTTGCCCGATTCGATTTAAACGGAAACTTACTTAGTTACATAAGTTCCGAGCCTGATACTATGTACCATGAGCTTTCACAGGTAGTATCAGCAACCGACACATCTATCCTGCTCGTTTCTGCTGCCAATACTGTATTCACCAACCCTAATTATCTAATGGTTTTTATAGCCGATACAATGGGCAACTTCAAGAAGTCTTTTACCCGAACCGATTTGATAGTTGGGCAATTTGGTGATGAAGTGGCAAAAATTAGGGATAATAAATTTATTATACCATGCCAGTCGCCTTTAGGATGGCCGGGTCCTTTAACTGATGTAGTAGCCATTAAACTTGATGTCAGACTCGAGTATGACAGCGCTTATACCCAACAGTTTACATACGATAGTCTTTGCCCATACCCCATTTTATCTGATACCTCACTGTGCAATTTCGATCCTTTTGTGGAATTAAACAAGCCTTTACCGGCACCGGAAAGTTTAAAATTAAATATAACACCAAACCCTGCCAGCGGATTATTTGAAGTTAGGGGATGGGCCAGGGATGGCAATATGCTGCCAGCCAACAGCAAACTACTGGTTTTTGATATTTTGGGCCGTCTTGTTAATGAAACCCCTATACCTTCCGGCAAGCAACATATAACTATTGGCTGTGATACCTGGCCACCCGGCATTTACCTTATACGCTATATGGACGAAAAAGGCAGAACTTTACAAGCCAGCTTAATAGTTTTCTAACTTAATATCATGATGAAAAAGATATTGACAGTTTTATTCCTTGTGCCACTTTGCCTGTATGCCCAGAACCTGCGCGAAAAGCTGCAGGCATGTCCCGTAGTATTTGAATACGAGATGGTATACTATTATATGCCGCAGCAAAACGGGCCATACTTTCAGTTGCCACCCGAACGTAAGCCAACCTTTGTAAATATAATGCCTGTGCCATGGGTTGCTCCGCTTATGAAGCCAGTAAATGAGACCCAAAAACTTTTACTTGATTGGCTCGGGCAGCAAAGTAAAAAAACTGACCTTATACCAGACGACAAATCCCTTTATCTGCGTAAAATGGCCTGGTGTGTCATGTTGCAGTATTCAGTAGTAAAAAAGATTGATAAAGATATAGTGATTTTTGCCAGAAAACTCGAAGAGGATAAGGATATTACGGTAAGCAGTGAAGCTAAGTTGTTGTTGAATTTGGTGGATTATTACGGGAGAGCATCTGATAGGTAATAAAAGAACATTTAATATTGCCGATTAAATGACATGTCTATAGTGTGGTTAAGAGACTCCGAAAAAAATTAATAGTAATTTAAAATAAAAGCTAAATCCCTGTGAACGAAAGGCTGTGGGGATTTATTTTATTATCTGAATAAATATTCCATGCAAAAGAAATGTATATTTACCAGACAAAAAAAGTAACCGCTATTTATCATTGTTTTAAATTCATTCACCATGAAAAAGGCATTATTAAACTTTGTATTTATCCTCTTAATTTCACATTTTGGATTTACCCAAATTGTAAGCAGCCAACGATTTATTATTGCTGATTTTACATTCAGTGATACTACATGCCCTGACCAGAATAATTACACAATGATTCAAACAGCCCGCTTGGGTTCAACTAGCATACCAGGGACACCTTCGCTACCTGTAAAAGTTGTAAACTTTATTATTCCCTATGGTTCCAGGATTGACAGTATACTTATCACTGAATCCGACTTTGAAACCATTAAACTGGAAAATCTGCCCTTTCCGGTCCAACAACCGCTGGCTTCATGCGCTTCTTGCACCACGCCCCCTTTTCAGGGTATTGACAGCTCTGTGTACTTTTCGAACAATTCTTTCCCTCAATCCATAGTTACGGCATCTTCGCAAGGCTTGTGGAATACGGCAAATATTGCTTCAATTGCCATCTCACCATTCCAATACCAACCTTCGACTAATACAGTGATTTTCTATCACAGTATTACTTTCTCGATTTCGTTAAGTATTCCGCCGGGAGCAGGAAATTCACCCGATACTATCCGAATGCACAGAGGAAAATATGATAACTTTATTGCCAAATTAAAAAGCCTTGTTACTAATACGGATATGATTAACCTGTATTTGAAAGGCATTGAAATAACAGATCAGGCACCTAAGGCACTAGGAAATTTGCCTGCCAACGACTACCTGGTCATAGCTCCTGATGCTTACATCAATAGCCAGGCTATGAAGGATTTGTTGCTTTGGAAAAAGAAACGGGGAATAGATATTGCAGCCGTTTCAATCGAAAGTATTATTGGTAATAATGCTCCCTATTATGGAAAAGAAGATACTATCGGCAACAGTGGGACTTTCCCGAATGCAAAATCAATAAATGATCCTGCCGCTTGGTTGCGTATGTATCTGCGGGATGTTAATTTTGCTGGTGGAGCTAATTGGATTTTGCTGGTGGGTGATGAAAATGAGTTGCCCGTACGAAGATTTAAACCAAAATCGGATCTGTTTGATCAACATGAACCAATAACAGATAAATATTTTGCCGATTTTAACAGTGATTATGCCGTAGACAGTGATTCTTTTTATGGAGAATTTCATGAGATAAGCGGTGGTTATATTGGTGACGATGTAGATGTTTATCCTGAATCTTACGTTGGCAGAATTCCCTGCTCTGAGGTTTCCGAATTCGGAATATGGGTAAATAAATTAATAAACTACGAAACAAACCCGGGTAACGGATCCCAGGCCTATCTGGGCAACTTTGTTATGAATATGGCCGATATGTTCCAGCAAGGATTGCAAAACAGCACCGATTTATATGCAAACTTAAATATGTTCAATATTCGTACTTTCAAAGAAATACCTGATTGGGATTCTTATAGTACGACTGCACCTGCCGGCGAAACCATTATACAATCATTAAACACTGCACCCTGCGGATGGTGGACATGGGGCAATCATGGCGAGGAAAACCGTATCCGTACCTATACTCAAGGTGATAACGGGTTAAATACACTGGCAGGCCAGATTAATACAGGTGCCGGAACCAATGGCTTATTAGCGCTTACAAACAATAAAAAATACGGCATAATACATTCCGGCAGTTGCAGCGTTGCATCTTTTGGAGGCTCAGCACCTTGTATGGCTGAAGTTAGTTTATTTAACCCTTTAGGGGGGAGTGTGGCGTTTAGCGGCTGTACCGATATGAGTTGGATAGATTGGGAGAATCCAAAATTAACAAATCTGGCCGGTATTATTAATGCATCACATTATGGAATCAACCTGGAAAATCAGCACTTATGTGAATTGGACTGGAATTCGTATTCGTACACCGGTACATTAAATAGTTCGCAATATGAAACCTATATGGTACATAATCTTTTTGCTGATCCTGAAATGCTATACTATACCAAAGAACCGGTACGCCTAGATGCTTCGGTTAATATTCATCATATGGATAGGACCGAAATAAATACAATCAGCATTACTATAAATAATTTAGCTAATGGAAATAAAGCGAATGTGTGTCTCTATAAACAAAAAGCTACAAATCAGCCAAATGCATTACCGGAATATCAATCTGTTACATCAATAACTGGCATACCTGGAAATGATGTAGTTACATTTACAATTCCTGCTGATTCACTTGATAAAGGCGATCTCTTTGTTACCGTTTCAGGTTTTAATTACCTTCCTTTTACTGATACAATTCTTGTTTCACCGGGTTGTGGCTATGTGAATTCCGACGAAATTTTAACAAGCACACCTCAGTTTCCATGGAACTCAGTTTTATTTAAAGATCATAATGTTATTATTAATCCAGGAGTTACACTCACAATAACAGGCAAAGTGTATTTTGTAAACCAGGCAAAGCTTATTGTAAAACCTGGTGGATGTCTTATTATTGATGGGGGGAAATTAAGTGCTTCATGTGAGCAACTTTGGCAAGGAGTAGAGGTTTGGGGTAATAATGGACAAATACAAAATGTGTTTAACCAGGGCAGTGTAGCAATGATTAATCAAGGCAGCATATGCGATGCGGTTTGCGGCATAAGGACAGTTAAAATTATAGGGATTACTGTTTACCCAGCCTCTTCGGGAGGGATAGTGTCGTGCAGTAATGCACGGTTTGTCAACAATAAAGTAGCTGTAAAAATTTATCCTTTCAATTATTTGGGGCGTGGCTATAACAGCAGTTTCACAACCACCCAATTCCTAATCAACGACAAATATATAAGCAAGACATCATTGCCTGACGGTATGGTGTATATGAGCGATATGTTTGGCATCAGCTTTAGAGGCTGCTTATTCGAAAATGATAACACATTACAGACCAGTCTTAATTTAAGAGGATATGGTATTAAAGCGTATAATGCGGGCTTTGCCATCGACAGAAACTGCGTTTCCGTCCAATTGCCTTGTACTGAGTATCTGCCAACTATATTTAATGGTCTGACATACGGTGTCTATGCGGCCAATTACGGGGCACTCTATCCTACATCCATACAAAACAGCGTATTCGAAAATAATTACCGGGCTGTATATTTAAGTGCAGTGTATTTGCCCATAATAAACAGGAATATATTTAGAACCCATATGGGATCGGTTAACGATACTACCTCAGGCTTATATTTAAATGCCTGTACGGGTTATTCGGTACAGGAAAACACCTTCACGGGGCATTATTCGGGTATTACGCAAACTTATGAAACGGGTATTGTTGTAAACAACTCGGGTACGGCAAGTAATGAGATATACAACAATAAATTTGATGGGCTTATCCATGGGGTTTTAGCCCAGAACAAAAACCGAGATGCAACAGGTCTATACGGACTGGTAATTAAATGCAACGACTTTTCCGCCCCAAACAAATATGATATAGCAGTCACGAAGAACAATTCAAATACAGGCATGGGAATTAAGCGAGATCAAGGGGTTGATGGTACTCAAACTACAGACCCTGCTGGCAATACCTTTAGCTATACCTGGCAAAACGGTGAAAGTGATTATACAAACGAATGTGAAAATGTAACTTATATTTATCATTCAAAAACAGGGGGAAGCCAAATTATTCCTGATCATATTTCCAATACTGTGTTTCCAAATCATACAAGCGACCCTAATAACTCTTATTCAAAAGAAAATTCTTGCCCTTCACAATTAAATAATGGAGGAGGCGATATTTCACAATTAAAATTGCAACAAACCTGCTATGATGATATCATAAGTGTATTGACCGGCCAAATGATTGCCCTAAAGGATGGTGGTAATACTCAGGAACTGAAAGATGATATTGATTATAGTATCCCACCTGAAGCGCTTGACTTATACAATTCACTTATCGCAAAATCACCTTATCTGTCCGATACTATACTTAAGGAGGTGATTGGAAAAGAAGATGTTTTGAACACGGCAATGGTTACAAATATATTGTCTGCCAATCCGCATTCGGCAAAAAACACTGAACTGAATGAAGCATTGGATAGTCGCTTCAATCTGCTTACAGATGAACAACGCGAAGATGTGGACCAAGGCGTGTTTGTATTGGGCTCATTCGAATCATTGCAATCCCGTTTAAGCGAAGTATTAGCAGAAAGAGCGAAACTGCAGTATAAAATTGCGAATAACTACCTTGCAGATACCTTAGGGATTGATAACCTTAAACTATATTTAGCTGACCAACCAGACATGTGGGCAAATCGAATGCTGCTGATGCAGTATATAACTGATGTTGAAAATATAGATACTAATGTTTTTCTGCAATCAATTTCAAACACTGGTTTAACCACTTCACAACTAAATGAATGGAATGACTTAACCGTCTATTATAGTTTGCGAAGACAAATGATTTCGAAAGGTAGTCTTGTTCCCGATTCGTCACAACAAATTACCTTATCAGATTTGGCTGAACATAATACATCAGCATCTGTTTTTGCGCGCAATCTACTTTTAAAGGGAGGGCAATTGGTTTATATTGAACCATATATCTTTCCAAATGGAAATTTTAAATCCGGTAGGGTTATCAAACATAGACAAGCGAAAAATAATACTGGAATCGAATTGAAACTGTATCCTAATCCGGCAATAGATTATACTATTTTGGAATACAATTCATTAAATCTGCAATCTCTTCCAAAGATTGCAATTTTGGATGAAGCTGGGAGATTAATCAAAAGCATTTCCATGTCCACGAAATCTGGGATTGAGTTAATTTCATTGACCGATCTGTCTCCAGGTACATATTCAATCTGGTTGATGATCAACTATAAACCTAGCGCGGAAACTAAATTGGTAATTGTCAGGTAATTTCAACTTTTATTTATGAGATATAGTTTATATGTATTTATTGGTTTTGCACTAATGGTTTGTCCTTCACAACTGTGCGCACAGTCTGTTTATTTCAACAGGCGCTACAACCTTGAACCATTTAACACATGGGACTATGCAAAAACGATTCTTCAGGTCGGGGATGGATACATAATTTCCGCTTCTACTGGTGGGGATAATGATCTTTACGAACTGGCTCTAATTAAGATTGATACTGAAGGCCAGGTTTTGTGGACAAAATTCATGGCTGATAGCAATAATGATTATGCTCCCGGATATTCAGGTTCATTATTAAAATATCATGATGGTGTTTACTTTGGTGCAGGTATAGCAAGGTCATATACTTCCAATTGGGTGCACGACAGAGGTATGTTGATCAAGTATAATAATGAGTTTGATACGCTTTGGAAAAAAGAATATGGAGAAGTATCTATTCCTTTTGATACGGCTTACCTTTTCCGGAATTTAACTTTTTCTGCGGATAATGGGATTGTTATGACCGGTTCGTTTCTCAATGAATCGGGTAACACGGATGCCAAGGCATACCTAATCAAGACTGACACCTCCGGTAACAAACTCTGGGAGCATGTATACACCAATCTGACTGGCGATGTGCAGGGCTATAGCGTGATATCTACCAGCGATGGCGGCTATGCCATTGGAGCTTTTCAATACTATCATATTCCCTCACCCAATGAAACCGGTGATCCTATTGTAATTAAAACAGATAGCCTGGGAAATTTTGAGTGGGTTAAAAACCTGGGGGGTCCTTATATGGATTCACATGCCATGCTGGCACGCACATCCGAAGGAAATATTCTGGCCTATTGTACATATGCTGTAGTAAATAACCCTGGAGCCGATTCATTCAAAAGCCCTCAATTAACTAAAATGGACAATGACGGACATACCATATGGGAGAAAAGATATTTGCAACCTCAATATAATACTTATCCCGGAAACCTGCATATTTCGGGGAATGGCTCTATACTTTTCACAGGAAAAACTATGATATCTTATCCCACAAATGCCGGTTGGATGATGAAGATATCATCTTCTGGAGATAGTCTTTGGTATCGTCAGTATCGCTTGATGACAGGAAAAGATAGTGAGCATATGTTGTCAGATGTTATCCCAACTGCCGACAGTGGTTATATTGCCTGTGGATATGTAAATCCCATACTCCCCGATACCGGCACCCAGGATGTATGGGTGGTAAAAGTGGATAGCATGGGATGCGAAAGCGAAAACTATTGCTGGGTAAGCACAAAGGAAACAGAGGTTGCCCCGGCAGGTCAGCTGCTCTTATACCCTAACCCCGCAACAGAAGCCTTTAGTGTTAAATTTCAAAAGCTACATACAGGCAGCTTATGCATATTTGATATTTACGGGCGGCAAACAGCCGAAATACATATACCCGAAGGCGAAGAGACAGCTGTTGTAAATTGTGCAGCATGGCCCCCCGGCATATATATACTGCACTTACAGTCAAGAGGAGCAGTTGTGTCCAAGGGTAAAATACTGAAACAATAACCCAAGTTCGCGCGCGTCTTAATTTCTGACGCGTGCGGATAATATTGCCAATTCGTATGCAAATTGATCGAACAAATGTCGGAACGATATAAAGCATTTGAGGCTGAAGCACCATATTTTATTACCTTTACCCTGGTTGACTGGATACCTTTGCTCGAAATACAGGAATTTGCAACAATCCTTATTGAGTCACTCAAATTTTGTGTTCAAAGCAAAGGGTTGTTAATTTTCGGCTATTGTATTATGCCTGGTCATGTTCATTTGATAGTTCAATCCCGAATAAATCCATTTGGTTCAGTCATCAGGGATTTAAAAAAATACACCTCGGCTGAGATTATAAAAATTATGAAGCATAACGATACATACAATGCACAATTTAGGATTTTTCAAGGTAAAGATGAAGACATAAAACGGAATAAATTTGTCAAAGTCTGGCTTGATGGTTTTCATCCGGAGATTATTTTCAGCAATAAATTCTTTTTCCAAAAATTGAATTATATACATAATAATCCGGTTGTTGCGGGCCTGGCTTCAGTTCCGGAAGATTATTACTATTGTTCAGCCCGGAATTATGCCGGTTTAGATGCGCCGCTTGAAATTATTTTCGAGAGCATGGAATTGAGAGCCTATT
>JBAXXB010000159.1:0-10184 GCA_037128115.1 Bacteroidota bacterium | reverse complement strand
AAAACGCTATATACCTGCATAGTATCTATTCCGGAAAGTAGAAACAAAAAGCACAAAAGCATTAATTCTTCTAAAAATTATTTTTAGCAGCTAATCTGCTTATATAGTTAAGAGTTAAATACTATTTTTACCTGTCAAACCAGGTTTAGGTGCCTTGCTGCCGCGCTCTTGCATTTTCATCAAGATATTGAATACCTGCGCATTGATGCAACCTTTTAAAATGGACTATTGTCAGGAATATACACATGTGTATGATTTTCATTTATTTGCATTTTACCATGAGCAATGCACTATCACCGGGAACTAATTCAACCTGATAATCCTGCTTGTACTAAAATCAGGCCATGCTTTCATCAGACCGGAAGCTGATCGCATTCTTAGTCAAAGTGAATCACTTGTAGTCTGTAAAATTTATCGTGAACTCGTCAAACCAAACAATCAAATGAAATCGAAATTCTATCCCTTATCTGAAAATCAAAAAGGAATCTATTACGAATGGGAGAAAGATAAATCTCTGACACAGTACAATATAGCCTGCCATTACGAATTTCCTGAAACGGCCGACTCCGCGAAAATCAGGGTCGCTTTTGAGAAAGTGATTAAAGCTCATCCAACACTTAATGTAAAACTCAGCATGAATGGCGAAGAGGCCGTTCAGTATTTTAATAATGCTGATTTTGAAGCAATTAGCCTGACTGAAGTCCGGGATTCGGAAATGCCTTCTATTATTTCCGGCTTTGTCCGTCCGTTTGATTTGATGGAGTCACCTCTTTACAGGATACATCTCTACCAATCCGAAAAGAAACTGCATGCCCTTTTAGATATTCATCATATAATTTTCGATGGAACCTCACTGGGAATTTTCAACCGTGACTTATCACGATCCTATGCTGGGGAGGAACTGGTAAAAGAAGCTTTCACTGCTTGCGATAATGCCGGACTCGAAAGCACCTGCATAGGCGGTGCGGCATACCTGGAGGCCGAAGCTTATTTTGACAAAAAGCTGAAAGGCATCACTATGACCAAGATTCCGGTCGTTAATTCGAAGAAAGCAGAAACAGGTTACAGGCAGTCTGTTTCAGAATTTATTGAGAAAAGCCTGGTGAACAATTTTTGCACCCGGCATACAATCTCACCGAACAACCTTTTTGCCGGTGCGCTGGGCATTTGCCTTAACCGATATACCCGTGAACAGGATGTAGCCTTCTGTACTGCGCATCATGGCCGCCTCGACGAACGATTGACCGACAACCTAGGAATGTTTGTCAATACCCTGCCCGTAATAATGAAAGTGCCTCCAGCACAAAAGGTGTCCGATTTCCTTTCCGGCATACAGACTGACCTTACTGAACTTTGGGGCCAACAGGCTTTCCCGTTTTCCGGGATGGTAAAGAAATACGGAGTTTCAATGGAGGTTATGTATTCCTTCCAGAAAGGATTAACTGAAAATTTCGAATTGGACAACAGTATGGTAAGTTGCGGTCTTCTGCGCACAGCCATGACCAACGAAAACCTGACAGTATTTATTTACCAGGCACCACACGATTACGAGATCAGGTGCGAATACAACGACAGCCTTTATGACTTTCAGTATATAAAGACGTTCACCTCAGCCATAAAAAATACGGCGACAAATATGATGGCGGACGAAAACCTGGTTTGCGGCGATATTTCCATACTCTCGGCTGAACAGGAAGCCGAAGTATTGGCGATTTCAAAAGGCAAAAACCTTCCTCACGACCGTAACCTTTCATTGGTTGATATCTTCAGGGAGCAGGCGAGGAAAACTCCGGGAAATATTGCCGTAGTATATGGTAATACAAAACTGACTTATAAGGAGTTGGACCAGGTCAGCGATACGATTGCGAAAAAACTCTGTTTCGCCGGAGTAGGGCAGGATAAAGTAGTCGGGATAATGATCGACCGAAGCGAATATATGGTGATCTACCCTTTGTCTGTTTTGAAAGCCGGTGGGGCCTATATGCCTTTGGATTATTCAATGCCATCCGATCGTCTGAGCTTTATGGTAAAGGACGCAGGGGCCATGCATATCCTTTCGGAAGGTACACGGGTTATTGATAATCTGCCTGTTTTTGAGGGAGTTGTAATTAACAGGGAAGAAATTCAGGTTAAGGAAACAGCAGCTGAAATTATTCTGCCAAAGCCTTCGGCTGAGGATATGTTCGTTCTGCTTTACACATCCGGTTCAACAGGTACTCCTAAAGGCTGTATGCTTGAACACCGCAATGTGGTAAGTTTCTGCAAATGGTATGTCGAAGATATGACCATAACTCCTGCCGACAAGAGCGTTGCTTATGCGAATTTTGCCTTCGATGCACATATGATCGACATTTATCCCATGATAACCAGCGGTGCCTCAGTGTATATACTTCCATCGGAAATCCGGATGGACATTATGAGGATCAACCAATACATGGAGGATAATAGCCTGACTATCGCCTTTCTGACCACACAGATTGGCAGGCAATTCGCCGAGGATATTGATAATCATTCCTTACGGCTTCTTTCTGTCGGGGGAGAGCGTTTAACCCCAACCCAAAAGCCACCCTACCGGTTTTATAATCTTTACGGTCCTACCGAAACTACGATCTGCTCCACCTTCTATAATATTGAAAGTGATTATAACAGCGCAATAATCGGGCAATCAACGGGCAATGCTGCCAATTATATTCTGGACCAAAACCTGCATCTCCTCCCTATAGGCGTTGCAGGAGAGTTATGCATAGGTGGCGAAGGGGTTAGCCGGGGATATCTGAACAGGGAGGATCTGACCCGGGAGAAATTTATTACATGGAAAGGACAGCGGCTTTATCGATCCGGCGACCATGCCAGGTATAATGAAGCCGGTGAAATTGAGTATATCTCCCGTCTCGACAACCAGGTGAAACTTCGTGGACTGCGGATCGAACTCGGGGAGATTGAGAACGCCATGTCTGGATACGAAGGAATCACATCAACCGTGGTAGATGTGAAAGAAATAGGGGGAGTGCAGCACCTATGTGGATATTTTACTGCGAAAACGCAAATTGATACCGAAATTTTAAAAGATTTTCTCCGGACAAGCCTTACTGAATTTATGGTGCCTACCGCCATGATACAGATGGAGAAACTCCCGCTTACTAACAATGGTAAGGTAAACCGCAAATTGTTGCCGCTGCCCCAGGTCAGCATGGAGAAAATCGTACCTCCGGCGACTCAAATGGAGAAAAACCTGTTCGAGATCGTTTCGGACATGCTCAAAACCCGGGAATTTGGTATCACCACCAATCTCTTTTCCCTCGGGCTGACCTCTATCCTTGCCATCAAGCTTTCTGTCACCATCCAGAAAAAGATCGGGATAATCATTCCTACAAAGGATATCCTGAAACTCAAAACCATACAGCAGATTGCCGAAATGGCCGGCAAAGCGGAAATCATGGGTGCTCCCGGCCCCGCAACCGCTTACGGAAAAAGGGATTTTTATCCCCTGACCGAAAACCAGATGGGCCTCTACTATGATTGGGAGAAAAACAGGGAAGCTTTACAATACAACATTGCTGCTTCGCTGCGATTCTCGCAGAAAGTCGATGTCAGAAAACTGAAAGCGGCCTCGGTTGCGGCTATTGAGGCTCATCCATATCTTAAAACCACCCTGGCCATCAGGGAGAACAACATTGTGCAACTCCGCAGGGATGACTTCCCGGTAGAGATTCTCCTAAACCAGGGCCCGGAGGCGGAGATGGAATCCGTACTTTCAACTTTTGTCAGGCCATTCAACCTTTTTGGGGATACGCTTTACCGATTTGCAATCCACCAGACCGAAACATATACCTACCTTCTTTTTGATATTCATCATATTATTTTTGATGGCGGCTCCATGACGATTCTTTTAAATGATCTGAAGGAAGCCTTCGAAGGAAATGCACTCGCCAGGGAAGAGTTTACCGCCTTCGACCGGGCTTTGGAAGAGGAAATCCTGAGCAGCTCAGAAAAGTACCTGGAAGCGAAAGGATATTTCGACAACCTCCTGGGGAACTCATCCATGACCGTATTCCCTTCTGTTGTTCAAGCCCAGGTTGCATCCACCGCCAAGGAAGTAAAAACCTTTATCCCGACCGGCGGTATTGCTGAATTCTGCAGGCAAAACGGCGTTACCGAAAGCAACTTCTTCCTCTCGGTTTTATGTCTTGAACTGAGCCGCTACATCAGGGAAGATAAGGTAGCAGTTACAACTGCATCCAGTGGCCGTACCGACAACAAATTGTCGAACCTGATGGGAATGTTTGTAAAAACCCTTCCGGCAGTTATCAATATCAGGAAACAAAGTGTGCTTGAGTTAAGTCTTGACATCCAGGACCAGATGTTTGCCACCATGGAGCGGGATGTTTTTCCCTTTACTAAAATAGCCGAGAAATACGGGGTGGTGCCTGAGATCAATTACGTGTATCAGGGTGGGATAGACAGAGATCTGAAACTGGGAGATGAAAGTGCCCAGGTCGATTTTCTGAACCTGGATGCTATAATCTTTCCTTTCAGTGTCGTTATATTCCCGGACCAGGGAGGTTATACCCTGACGCTGGAATTCGACAACACCATTTACCACGAAACTGACATCAGGAAATTTACTGAGGCATTTGCTGAACTGTCAAAGCTGATGTCAAAAAATGCCGGCAAAGTTGTCACCGAAATCAGCCTGGTGCCCGAAGAAAAAGAGGGCGGTGTTATCAGGATTTCGAACGGGAAAAACCTGATACACGACAGGTCTCTTTCGATGGTTGACCTCTTCAAAGAGCAGGTCAGAAAATGTCCCGACAGCATTGCTGTTGTGTTTGAGGACAGAAAACTAACATACCTCGAGTTGGATCAGCTTACCGATGTCATTGCGAAAAAACTCTGCTCATCCGGGGTAGGACGCGAGAAAGTAGTCGGGATAATGATCGACCGCAGTGAATATATGGTGATTTACCCCTTGGCGATTATGAAAGCCGGGGGTGCCTATATGCCGCTGGATTTCACTATGCCCGCTGACCGTCTGAGCTTTATGGTCAAAGATGCCGGGGCTGCTTATATTCTTTCCGAAGGGTCCCGCGTGGCCGTTGCTCTGCCTGAATTTGAGGGGAAGGTATTTAACAGGGAGGATATTCCCTCTTTCGGGACTGACAACGATATTGCGTTGCCAAAGCCCTTACCGCACGACATGTTTGTCCTTCTTTACACTTCAGGATCTACAGGCACTCCCAAAGGCTGCATGCTCGAGCACCGGAATATCGTCAATTTCTGCCGTTGGTACGTTGATGATTTTAATGTGATCCCGGAGGACAGAAGCGTTGCGTATGCAAACTTTGCTTTCGATGCACACATGATGGATATATATCCTATGCTTACTTCCGGAGCTTCCGTATATATACTGCCTTCGTACATGCGGATGGACCTGATGCGGATGAACCAGTACATGGAGGAGAACGGGCTCACCATCGCTTTTATGACTACCCAGATCGGGAGGCAATTTGCCGAGGACATTGAAAATCATTCCTTACGGCTTCTTTCTATTGGCGGCGAGCGCCTGATTCCCACCAAAAAGCCACCTTACCGGTTTTACAACGGCTATGGCCCGACCGAATGCACTCTCTATTCCACTTTCTACAATATTGAGAGTGATTACAAAAGCACGGTTATCGGCCACTCATTAAGCAATGTATCGAATTACATTATGGACCAGCACCAGCAACTTCTTCCTATCGGTATTGCCGGTGAGTTATGCATTGGTGACGAAGGAGTCGGCCGGGGTTACCTGAACCGGGAGGACCTGAATAAGGAAAAGTTTATAGACTGGAGAGGGCAAAAGCTTTATCGCTCCGGGGACCTTGCCCGGTATGATGAATCGGGTGAGATCGAATATATCAGCCGGCTGGATAACCAGGTGAAACTTCGCGGGCTGCGGATTGAACTTGGTGAAATAGAAAATGCCATGTCAGGTTACGATAGTATATCATCGGCAGTGGTTGATGTAAAAGAGATTGGAGGAGTACAGCATCTTTGCGGCTACTATATAGCAAAAAATAAAATTGACACGGAGATTCTCAAGGATTTCCTCCGAACCAGCCTGACGGAGTTCATGATACCTACGGCTTTGATCCAGATGGAGAAATTCCCGCTCACTAACAACGGGAAAGTCAACCGCAAAGCGCTTCCGCTACCTGAGACAGGAAGTACTGTTGATTATGTAGCTCCAGCAAACGCGGTCGAAGAAAGCATTTGCAGCGTTTATTCCAATGTATTGAAAATCGCTAAAGTGGGCACGCTTGACAACTTCTTCGAAATAGGAGGTTCATCCATGTCGGCCATTAAGGCGATTATCCAGATCATCAACCTGGGGTATAGTATAAAGTATGGTGATCTTTTCAAACTGAAAACGCCGCAGGCTGTTGCCAAATTCCTGTACTATCATCAATTGGAAGCGGAAACGGTGGAGGAAGTTCAATTGGAGGATATTTCCGATTATGATTATTCGGAAATCAACCTGGTTCTTGAAAAGGATAAACCTGATTTATGGGAAAATTTCACGGACTACTCCTTAGGCGATGTGCTTCTTACCGGTGCAACCGGGTACCTGGGGATACATGTCCTCAGGGAACTCATCGAAAAGGAGTCAGGCAGGATTTACTGCATGGTAAGATCAAAAGGATCATTAACACCTGTTAAAAGACTGAAGACTCAACTGATGTATTATTTTTCGGATACATTCAACGAAATCTTCGAATCCAGGATCATCCCGGTGGATGGCGATATCACGAATATGGATACGCTGAGATCGCTTGAGGGCAGGAAAATCAGCACGGTTTTTAATTGTGCTGCAAGCGTGAAGCATTATGATACCAACAACGAACTGGAGAGGATCAATGTCGACGGAGTCGTCAACCTGATTGGATTCTGCAAAAGTGAAAGTGCCCGCCTGATTCAAATTTCGACCATGAGCACCTTTGGCCTGATTGAGAAGGATAAACTTTCGAAAGGCACAGTAATGAACGAATCCCGGCTTTACCTGGGACAGAAAATCGACAACAAATACGTTCTGACCAAGTTTAAGGCTGAGCGCCATTTGCTGCAGGCTGTAAGCGAAGGATTGGACGCTAAGGTTATGCGTGTGGGCAACCTGATGGGCCGCCACTCCGATGGTGAGTTTCAGATCAACTTCAGGAGCAATGCTTTTGTGAATGTGCTTAAGTCATACAAAGTGCTGGGGATGTTCCCTTTGAGCCAGCTTATTGCACCACTGGAAATATCACCCATTGATTGCACAGCAAGAGCAGTTGTTTCGCTTTCCAGGGCTCCGCATGAAATTGCTGTACTTCATGCTTACAACAATTACAGGCTTAATATGGCAAATGTTATTTTTGCCATGCAACAATACGGCTTTGCGATTTCATTGGTTTCGGACCAGGTTTACGATGAGCGCTTCCAGGAGTTGATGAAGGATCCGGCCAAGAGCCAGTATCTGTCGGGATTACTACATTACCAGGCCGGTGGAAATTTAGTCGAAGTTCCTGACGAAAACGACTATACCACTACGCTTCTCTATAAGAATAATATACGCTGGCCACTTGCCAGTGATGATTATTCAATCAAATTAATCGGGATGTTGGATGGGCTGGGATTTTTTGATGAAAACCAGTGATTTGTCCGGGCAACTGATTTAGAAGCAACATCCTGATTTTCTGCCATATAGTGCTTAATAGGTGGAGTTTTTGAAGTACCAAAATGCCACCTATTGAGCAATCCTCCAAGCTGCTTTTTTCTGCTTTTCCCCCAAATAAAAAAACCACTGAACAGTATTGATTTTCAGTGGTTTGCTCTATTTTGCATAATCTGCGTAATCTGTATTCCCAATCCTTGTGAGCTTTAGCGAACAACCCTAACCCATCTGTGTTAATCTGTGTAATCTGTTGACCTATCGTCGTGAGCTTTAGCGAACAACCCTAACCCATCTGTGTTAATCTGTGTAATCTGTGGACCTATCGTCGTGAGCTTTAGCGAACAGAATTACCTTGCTGTTCTTCGTAAAAAATCTTCGCGTTTCTCTGACTCTACACCTTTTTACCACAGTTTGCACAACTTAGCCGCAAAGAACCGCAGTTTGCATGGTCTCTTGTGGATTTAGTAATTAAAAAGAGCCGGTCCGCTTTCCCGCTTCCCGGCTCTTTTCATCCTTCATTTTTCATCCTTCATTTTTCATTCTTCATTTTTCATTTTTCATTTTTCATTTAATACACTACCAGCCTCTTCGTTACAACCTCTCCTTCCTGGTCGAAGCGCAGTATATATACCCCCGGTTTCAGGTAGCTTACGTCAAATACAGTCTTAACTTGTTCAAGCATTTCTGAAAGCAGTATTTTGCCATCGGCTGAATACATTGAACACTTTACTTTTCCTGTAATTTCAGGGATTTCAATTGTAACATAGTCATTGGCAGGGTTAGGATAGACAATGATTTCTTTACCTGCTTCCTGGTTTGGAGTCAGTGTTTCCTCGGTTTTTGCGCTTACACTCACTGTCACATGTTCGAACTTAGCCGTTGTAGTGGAAGTGAAATTGATAGCTTCCGAAATTATGCCGAATTGAACCGTTGCACACATAGTGATTGTGGTGCTGAATGCCGACATCCAGCCTATACCATCAGCTGAAGTAAAAGCATCGAAACGGTTACCTGTTCGCGTAAGTTTCAACCATTTGACACCCATTCGTAAAATTTGTGTCGAAACCGTGGCTCCTCCCGTCGTATTGCGGATGTCGGACCTGAGAAAGCTTTGAAGCTGCGTCTTTAAGAGAACTTTCTTTGCCGATGGGCTGCAGCTCTCACGAATCTGCACGCCGGCCCAACCGTTTCCGGCCAGGCTGTAGATATTGGCAATAATAGTCCCATTTCCCGTAATATTCTGGTACACGACTTCCTGTACATCGGCCGAGGGCGAGGAATAGCCGGTGGAGGTGAGTGTAAATCTGCCCGGTCCGGTACAAGGAGTGTAAATCCCAATGCCATTTGAGGCGCCGAGAACACACGAAGCCCAGGGTGAAGGTAATGCCGTGCCTTCAACTACAGTTACCGTAGAGTTGGCTGTAGCCGTATTACCCGAAGCATCTGTAACAGTAAGCCTTACAGTGTTGGCCCCTGAATTGGCACAGGTAAAATTGGTTTTACTTGCCGCAAGGCTAAAACTACAGTTATCATAACTCCCGTTATTGATATTGGCTGCGGTAATGCTGGCCGTCCCAAGCGGGTCGAGTGTAATGCTGATGTTTTTGGCAATGGCCACAGGATTAATGGCATCCACCACCGTCACTACCGAATTGGCAGTAGATGAGTTACCCGCCGCGTCGGTAACCGTTAAAGTCACATTGTTGGTCCCCTTATCCGCGCAGGTAAATGCGGTTCTACTGGCCGTGCGGGTGGCAATGCTGCAGTTATCGCTACTCAGGTTATCGATATCGGCGGCAACAATACTGGTATTACCCGTGGCATCGAGGTATTTGGTAATGTTTTTCGCCAGGGCGACCGGAGGGGTCGTTTCTATGGATACTTTCCAAACACCGGTGGATGAAGTGAAGGTGGTATTACAAAGCCCGTCTGCAGCCTGTCGACGGTACCAGGTGCTGGCCATCAGGCCTGTAGGAGGATCGTAGCTTGCAAGCGACGCCAGGTCTATATTGCTGAAGTCGGATGAAGAACTGGTAGTGCTTTTTTGCCACTGGTATGAGATGGATGCGTTACCTCCACTGGCCACGGTCGAACTACTGATTTCTATAGGGTTGCCGGCATAGCAGATGGTTTCGCCCAAGGTTTCTATAGTACCGTTCGTAAATTGAGGACGTACCGTTACCGTCCAGGTGCCGGATGAAAATTCCGGTAGTTTATTACAGGTATTATCATTGGCATAACGGCGGTAAGATGTCGTGCTTGTCAGTGGACCCGCTGGAGTGTAGGTGGATAAGTTTGCACCACTGATGGCAGCGGTATAACCGTCGGACGATGAACGCCAGGAATAGCTGATTGAATTGTCACCTCCGCTGGCTGCGGTTGCATTGCCAATAACCGCGGCTGGACTGGTATTGTAGCAAATGGTCTCGCCTGTTATGCTTACCTCTCCGGAAGTGAAATTTTCATAAACCGTTACCGTCCAGGTGCCGGA
>JBAXXB010000158.1:0-10210 GCA_037128115.1 Bacteroidota bacterium | reverse complement strand
CTGATGAAATTATTCACACTCCGGGAAATGAGGCAATGAGGATGACTAAGAACAATACTTTCATGCGTATTTTCATTTTCAGTGTGGCACTGGTGGTAGCTGCTTTTGGCAATGTTCAGGCCTTACCGCAAAAAGCGGTCCTGAGCATTGATACATCCTCCATCCGGATAGGCGAACGCGTCCAACTCCGCCTGAATGCCACATTACCTAAATCAGCTTCCATTTATTGGCCTGCGATCGCTGATACAATAACTGCTTCGGTGGAAGTTGCATCCAAGTCCAAACTGGATACCGCCGCCACGAGCCGGAAAGAATTCGTGAACTACAACCAAAGTATACTGATTACCTCCTTCGATACAGGATTTCATTATATTCCTCCTTTTACCATACATTATTCCTATGCCGGTGATTCAGCCAGGCATGAGTTACTTACCGAAGGCATTTACCTTAAAGTAAGAACCGTTGAAGTTGATACCACAAAGGCCATACGGGATATTCGCGGGCCTATGCAGGCACCGCTCACCTTTGCTGAAATAGCACCTTTTCTTGGCATGGCGGCAATAATTTGCCTAATCATAGGTCTGGTATGGTATTATATCTGGCGAAAACGAATGAACAAACCTCTTTTCCCTGTTTTGACCCGAACCCAGGGTCCACCATGGCAGACAGCTATGCAAAGCCTGGTACTGCTGGAAGATAAAAAACTGTGGCAGAACGGGAAGATCAAGGAATATTATTCCGAACTGACTGATATACTGCGGCACTACCTTCAGCAGCAGCATGGCATTGAAGCTATGGAAATGATCAGTGAGGAAATACTTACGGCCTGCGACCTGGCCGGGTTACAGCCTGAATCGCGTCCCATGCTGAAAAGCATACTGCTACAGGCTGATTATGTGAAATTTGCTAAGGCCATACCACTGAGAAACGAGAATGAGCTGAGTATGACATACGCCCGTCAATTCATTGAGACCACCAAGCCTGCTCCTGTTGAAGCCGAAGCACAAAAGCCTCAAACAGAAACTGTCGAATCGCCTGAAACTGAACTAAAAGCATGATGACCAACCTGCACTTTGCTGATCCAGAATACTTTTGGCTCCTTTTGCTGATACCGGCAGCCATAGGTTGGTACTGGTATAAACTCAGGCATTATTCAGTTCCCCTGCAAATGTCATCGACCGTGGTTTTCAGGAAATCACCCATGGGCTGGAAACATTATGCAAGGTATGCACTTTTCGCATTAAGAATGTTATCAGTAGGTATGCTTATCGTTGCGCTGGCACGACCACAGACCAATATGAACCGCCAGGACATCAGCGTTGAAGGGATTGATATTGTGCTTGCTACTGATATATCAAGCACCATGCTTGCCGAAGACCTGCGCCCCAACCGGCTCGAAGCAGCAAAAGAAGTAGCGGTAGAGTTTATCAACAGCAGGCCTGACGACCGGATCGGCCTGGTTGTATTCAGTGGTGAAAGTTTTACCCAATGCCCGATAACATCGAACCATGCCCTACTGATAAACCTTTTCAAAGATATTGGCTTTGGAATGATTGATGATGGGACAGCTATTGGCGATGGCTTGGCTACCGCAGTAAACCGCTTGAAAGAGAGCAAGGCAAAAAGCAAGGTCATCATACTACTGACGGATGGCATGAACAATATGGGTTCCATTGACCCCCAATCGGCTGCCGAAATAGCTGAACTCTACGGAATCCGGATCTATACCATTGGTGCCGGAACCATGGGGACGGCCCTTGTACCCGTACGTACCCAGTTTGGCATGCAGTACCAACGCATGGAAGTCCAGATAGATGAAGAACTGCTCAGGAAAATATCTGCTCTTACTAACGGAAAATATTTCAGGGCAACCAACAAACAGAAACTGCAGGAAGTATATAAAGAAATTGACAGGCTCGAAAAGTCGAAGATCGATGTCACCGAGTTCAGCAGGAAGAAAGAAGAATTCCTTCCTTTTGTGTTACTTGCACTTGTATTATTATCCCTTGAATTCGTTTTCCGCTTTGCCGTTCTCAAACTTGTACCTTAACTTATAAAAGAATAATATGTTCCGACTGGCTCATCCGCAATTCCTTTACCTGCTGCTGCTCATACCGCTGCTGGTGTTGCTTTTTGTGTATGCGCGCCGCCGAAAGAAGAAAGCGCTTGCCACTTTTGGTGAACTGAGCCTGGTGATGAGGCTCCTGCCTGAATACTCCGGCTCACGCGAAATCCTGAAGTTTATCCTATGGTCCCTGGCATGGATGCTTATTGTGGTAGGCCTATCCGATCCCCAGACCGGTTCGAAACTGGAGAAAATCAAGCGCAAAGGAGTAGACATGGTTTTTGCCCTCGATGTTTCGAACAGCATGCTGGCACAGGATGTTACGCCCAACCGTCTCGAGCGTGCCAAGCAAGCCATCATTCACCTGCTGGGTAAACTCGAAAATGACCGCGTGGGTCTTATAATTTTTGCGGGGAAAGCATATACACAAATGCCTTTGACTACCGACTATTCCGCTACACGCCTGTTTCTCTCAAATATTAACCCGGGAATGATACCCATCCAGGGCACAGCCATAGGCGATGCGATTGAAACCTCGGCATCAGGTTTTGGGAATACTAAACAGAGCAAAGCCATTATTATTATCACCGATGGCGAAAACCACGAAGATAATGCGGCGGAGGCTGCACGCGCTGCGGCTGCGAAGGGAATCAGGGTATATACTATCGGGATCGGCTTGCCCGAAGGCGCTCCCATCCCGGTTTACAGTGGCAATACCCAGATAGGGTATAAAAAAGATGCATCCGGCATCACAGTTATTACGCGGCTCGATGAGCCCATGCTACAGGAAATAGCCAAGGCCGGAAAAGGGATTTTCGTAAGAGCAAATAACTCTCAATCCGGGGTACAGGAAGTATTTGACCAGATCAACAAACTCGAAAAAGCGGAATATAACGAAGCTTTTTTCTCCGATTATGAGGACAGGTTCCAGTTTTTTATACTGGCAGCGCTTATTTTAATTTTCAGTGAAGTGTTGATTGCTGAGCGTAAAGGGCGCCTGGCTGGTAAAATCAATTTGTTTAGCAATAAAACCAATGTAAGCCGATGAGGAGTTTATTTATATTGTTTTTTCTCCTTACTGTGGGTGTTCTCTTAGCGCAACCCGCCCAGAAACTGATACGTTCCGGGAACAATGCATATAAAGAAATGCATTTTAAGGATGCCGAAATCGACTACCGCAAAGCTCTGGTTAAATCACCTAATTCACCCAAAGCAACATTTAATCTTGGGAATTCGCTGTACAAACAGCAAAACTTCAGCGAAGCCACAGCCCAGTATCAGAAACTTGCACAAAGCGAGTCGAAAGAAGCCTCCAAAGCAAGTGTCTATTATAATATGGGAAACTCACTACTGGAAGGCAAAAAGTACAAGGAGAGCATCGACGCTTACAAAATGGCTTTGCGTCAGAATCCGAAAGATGAGGACACGCGTTACAACCTTTCGTATGCCATGACAAAACTCATGCAGCAAAAGAAACAGGAACAGAATAAAAAACAACAGCAACAGCAGCAGCAGCAGCAAAAACAGCAACAACAGCAACAGCCTAAGCCCAATATGTCGAAACAGGATGCCAACCGAATGCTGAACGCGGTCAACAATAATGAAAAACGTACGCTGGATAAGACAAAAAACAAGCAACAGGCATCCTCGCAAAACCAGTCGGAAAAAGACTGGTAGAGGCACCTGGAACTGTGAAGAAAATTTGATACAATTCAGAACAAGGTTTATATTAAAAACATTAACGGGAGATGCGGCTGTTACTTAAATACCCGCATCGCCAAAATGCAAAACGAATTACGGCATTTCACCCGAATTGAATTAATGAATACGATGAAACAAAAACTGATACTACTATTCCTGTTTGCTATACCGGGTATGCTCTTCGCCCAGGATGTCAGTTTTAGTGCCCAGGCACCTAAACAGGTGAGTTTAGGTCAGCGGTTTCAGCTCACATTCGTGCTTAACAGCAACGAAGGCACCAATTTCATAGGGCCTGAAATTGTGAACTTCGATATTCTTAACGGGCCCATGATGTCGAGTGGCCAGAACATCATGACTGTTAACGGGAAAATGGTGTATTCAAGCTCCACAACTTATTCCTTTATCCTCCAGGCCAGCAAGGCCGGTACCTTTACTATTCCCCAGGCGATTATTTCCGTAAAGGGAAAGCGCTATATGTCGAATACCCTGACTATCACCGTGCTGAACCAGGGCCAAGGCCAGGGTCAGGGCCAGCAGCGCCCGGGCCAGCAAAACCCGAATAACAATCAGCAACAGGGTCGTACACAGGTTCAGCCAAAAGATGATATAGGGAACGATGTTTTTCTTAAAGCGGTGGTCGATAAAAATAATCCCTACCAGGGTGAACTTATAGTGGCTACTTTTAAGTTATATACTCCTACCAATCGACTGCAGGTAAATCCCCCGAACAAAATACCTTCCTTCCCGGGATTCTGGGCCCAGGACCTGATGAAGGATGCGACCCAATACCCGCAATATACCGAAGTGGTTAACGGCAAAAAGTATATGGTTGCTGAACTCCGTAAGGTGGCCCTGTATCCTCAAAAATCAGGGATTTTAACTATAGACCCGCTGGTGCAGGATGTCATATACCAGGTTAAAGTGAAGGCCCGCAATCCTTTTGCTGATGACCCTTTCTTTGGCAATGACCCTTTCTTTAAAAACTTCATGGATGATTCGTTTATGGGAAGCGATTTCCAGAATGTTAAAAAGACATTAAGTTCAGCTCCTATAACTATAAATGTAAAACCCTTGCCGACAGCGAACCACCCGCTCGATTATACGGGAGCCGTGGGTCAGTTTACGATGAAAGCCCAGGTTGATCGTAACCAGGTGAATACAAACGACGGCATTACACTGAAAGTTTCGGTTACCGGAAGCGGCAACCTCAGCCTGATCGAAAAACCAGCTATTACTTTCCCCCCGGATTTCGAAGCCTATGATCCTAAAATCATTGATAATTTCAATAACAAAGGATCCACCTCCGGCACAAGAACCTTTGAATACCTTATTATTCCCAGGGCTGCCGGTGATTTTGTGATCGATCCGGTTCAGTTTGCTTATTTTGATCCCTCACGTCGCGATTATATAGTTCTGAGTTCGGATAAATTTAAAATAAAAGTAAATAAAGGGGCCGGGAATTCCGGTGAAAGCACAGTACAAGGCGATGTGAAATTCCTGGGCAACGATATAAGATACCTGATGGAACCTCCTTTGAATATCAGTCCTATAGGTGCCAAAATATACGGAAAACCTTTTTATTGGCTACTGCTTATTTTACCTGTGCTGGGCTTTTTCGTTTTTGTTTTTCTTTACCGTAAAAATATGCGGCAGAAGGGTGACGCCAAACTAATGCAACGCAAAAAGGCTACCCGCATTGCGGTTAAACGGCTTCAGAAAGCTAAAAAGCTGCTAATCAGCGGGCAACACGACGCATTTCATGAAGAGATTTCATTTGCCCTCTGGGGTTATATCAGCCAGAAATTCAATATCCCCATGTCATTGCTTTCGATGGACACAGCCCGTGAGCAACTGGAAGGACGTAATGTGGATAGCGCGCTTACTGAGCGGTTTATGTCAACGCTAAACGATTGCAACTATGCCCGTTATGCTCCTGTAGGCAAAGCATTGAATATGCAACAATTGTACGACCTGGCTATAAAGACCATAACCGAAACGGAGCAGGTACTGAAGTAACAGGTACATTGCCTGTAATGCATACGCTGTTTCCCTTGTTAACCTTTTGCCACAAATTAAAAACAATACCCATGAAATGTAAAAGAATAGCAGTCCTGCTCGCAACGATACTGTTAGTTGCATTTCACGCAGCAGGACAGAATCCTGAACAATTGGCTTCACAGGCAGCAAAAGCATACAACAGCAAACAGTACCCGGATGCCATAAACCTTTACGGAAAAATAATTGCCGGAGGCTACGAATCATATGCGCTGTATTACAACCTGGGGAATGCCTATTTCAGGAACAATGAGACTTCACAAGCCATACTTTACTATGAAAAGGCATTGAAACTGGCTCCTAACAACGAGGATATTAAACATAACATCGAAACAGCCAACAGTAAATTAACCGATAAAGTTGAGAAGGTACCTGAGCTCTTTTATAAAAGGTGGTGGAAACTCATCGTCAACATGATGGATATTGATACTATAGCCACTCTCAACATCATTTTTCTAACACTGGCGCTTATCCTGATCGCCTTGTATATTGTTGTTACTAATATTCAGCTAAGAAAAATAAGTTTTTGGACAGGCGTGGTACTCCTCTTTTTTTTCGGCATAGGTGTTCTGGCTTCCTCACAACGAAACCATTATCTCACTAACCAACACGAAGCCATTGTATTTACACCTACTGTTAATATAAAAAGTTCTCCAGACGAAAACAGCAAGGATATTTTTGTTCTGCATGAGGGTACCAAAGTTACTTTGTTGGATGTAGTTGCCGATTGGCAGGAAATCCGTATTTCGAATGGCAGTATAGGTTGGATTAAGACGACTGATATCAGGAAAATCTGATATAGTGGCCGGCCATATCACTTACGCAAAAAGCCAATTTATTTACGAAATGCGGGGCAGAGCCCCGATCATTGATTAAAAAAAAGAACTCTTTTTAAACTTTTCAGGGCCGGAATTGTTATGCTTTGACTTTTTACACCCAATAAAGGGTGTTATTTTGGATTATTTAGTTCCATCACTTATCTTTGAATTCAATACATCTCTTATTCTCAAAAAACAAGTCATGACGCTTATGAGAAAAATCTTACTTGCATTTCTACTTACCTTCAGCGCCGCTCATTTAATGGCATTTACCCCAGGCAACGATACTTCCTGGAAATCAAAATACGAGGCCACACTTGGTTTTGCGCAGACTTCTTTTACCAATTGGGCAGCCGGTGGTGACGGTGCGGTTTCAGTGAACGGTATGCTCAATATTTTCAAGAACTATGCAAAGGGCAAAGTTTCCTGGAACAACTACCTTGGCCTGGCTTATGGAACCAACCTGCAGAAAAGCGACCCAAAAGTGCGGAAGACCAACGACAAGATCAATTTCCTGACCAAAGGCGGAGTATATGCCTGGAAGAACTGGGATTATGCGGGTATGTTCGAATTCAGGTCACAGTTTGATAAAGGATATAATTACCCTAACGATTCGGTTCATGTTTCAAAGTTTATGGCACCGGGGTATCTGCAGCTTTCCATTGGAATGAACTATAAACCTGTTGACTATTTCTATGTATTCATTTCACCTGTAGGAGCAAGGCTGACTGTAGTTAATGATGCCAGCCTGACGAATGCGAAGGACGACAAAGGAAACCTGATTGGCGCCTTCGGTGTGATCGGAGACAATACGAGCTTATGGCAGGTTGGGGGCTCATTGAATGTTGGATTCAAGAAAGATATCATGAAAAACATAAACCTGATGTCGAAACTCGATCTGTTTTCCGATTACCGTCACAATCCCGGGAATATCATTGTGGGATGGGAAAACAATATACTGATGAAAGTAAACAAGTATCTCTCGCTTAACCTCGCCACCATGCTGATATATGATGACAATATTATTTTTATCGATAAGGAGGGCTTACCAAAAGGACCGCAGGTGCAATTCAGGGAAACATTCAGCCTGGGCCTGGCATTTGCTATGACAAGATAAAATCTGATGCATTCAACAATATCTAACCAACAATAACCAAAAACCAAAAATACTATGGGATTAGCTAAAGAATTCAAGGAATTTGCCATGAAAGGCAGTGTGGTCGACCTGGCAGTCGGTGTGATAATCGGCGGTGCCTTCGGCAAAATTGTCACCTCTTTTGTTAATGATGTACTTATGCCACCCTTAGGTGTCCTTCTGGGAGGTGTCGACTTCAAAGAATACAAAGCAGTGCTGGTGGATGCGGTGGGCAGCAAAGCGTCTGTCACCCTCAACTACGGGATGTTTATCCAGAACATTATTGATTTCCTGATCATTGCTGCGGCTATTTTCCTGGCTATCAAAGCCATGAATGCGGCAAAGAAAAAAGATGTGGTCGAACCTGCCCCTGCTGCTGCACCCGCCCCATCTGCCGAGGAAACCTTACTGGCTGAAATCAGGGACCTGTTGAAGGAGAAAAAATAGGTAACTTACTTAACTGAGAAAACCCGGAACCGGTTTCATTGAGACCGGTTCTCTTCGTTTTAAAAGGAAACTGCAATATACTATTCCAACTAATTCGTTGCGGAATAAACTCGGTATACCGGCATACTTGTTCATGGTTTGGCTACTTTTGCACTGTTTTATCAATTCTGCCTGTTATGAAAAAAAGACGCCTGAGTAAAAAAGCCGGACTGCCCCCAGGCAGCGTGATCTATACCGGGTCCAAAACAGGAGATACCGTGATCAACATGCTTGTTTATGATGATGAGGTTTTCGAGGCATACGAAAATATCACTATAGGCAAAGCAATAGAGTTACAGGGACAAACCACCACCAACTGGATCATGGTCAAGGGCTTTGACCAGACTGAAGAACTGCTGAAACTGGCCGAACATTTTGGTATTCATCCCCTGATCATGGAAGATATTTTCAACGTTGATCATATGCCGAAAATTGAGGAACTGGGGAAAAGCCTTTTCATTACACTGAAAAATCTCAGCTGGGGCGAAACCGATCAACTCATTGATTCGGAACAGATAAGCTTATTTTTAGGCCCGAATGTGCTGATTTCGTTCGAGGAGAAAGGCAGTGATATTTTTGCCCAGGTGATCGAAAGGCTGAAAACCGGGAAAGGACGGGGCCGCATACGCCAGGAAGATTACCTCTGCTACCTGCTGATCGATCATATTGTAGATAAATACTATTACCTGCTCGATCATACCGAAGAGCAGATGGAAGATCTCGAAAAATTACTGATCGATAATCCCACCAACGAGCTTTCGTATTCGTTCCTCCGGTTAAAGAAGAACCTTATGGTACTACGTAAAACCATAAACCCGCTGAAAGAAGAGATCCGTTACCTGTACCGGGAAGATTCGGGCGTAATCAGCGAGTACACGCGGCAATACCTGGGTGATATCAACGACCACTTATCGTTCATCATCCAATCCATCGATAGTTTCCGCGAAATGATCTCCTCCATGATGGACCTGCTGATGGCCAACAATGCCAACCGTATGAACAGCATCATGAAAACGCTTACCCTTGTTTCTACCATTTTCATTCCTATGACACTGGTTTCCAGCATATACGGAATGAATTTCGAGTTTATGCCTGAATTGCACTGGAAATATGGTTACCCCGTTTTTTTAGGCGGACTGGCCAGCATGGGAACCATCATGTATCTGTATATGAAAAAGAAAAACTGGTTCTAGGTTGAAGGGGGTTAGGGGTTGGGGGTTAGGATTTAGGGCTTCGGAATCTCCTTCCCAGTCGATTCTTAAGAACATAGTTTAAAACAATTCACTATCAACAAATCAACTATTTTGCTTCGCCAAAACCATTTCCTCCATCTTTAATCCAGGAATTTTATGCCACTGATCGGCCTGTTGAGCGACACCCACAGCACTATCAACCCGAGGATATTGGATTTTTTCAGTTCCTGTGATGAAATCTGGCATGCCGGGGATATCGGCAACATGGAAACTGCTGATAAACTGTCTGGATTTAAGCCATTCAGGGCAGTATATGGCAACATTGACGGAACCGAACTTCGAGTAACATACCCTAAAAACCAGGTTTTCAAGTGCGCGGATGTGAAAGTACTGATGACGCATATAGGAGGGTATCCCGGCAGATACGAAAAGGAAGCCCGGCTGCTCATTGAAACAGAAAAGCCCGCTTTGTTTATCAGCGGGCATTCACATATCCTCAAAGTAATGTACGACAAGAAACATCAACTTCTCCACATCAACCCGGGTGCTGCCGGGAATTCGGGTTTCCACAATGTAATTACCTGTGTGCGGTTTGTGGTAGAAGGAAAGAATATACGTGACCTGGAAGTATTTGAGAAACAGAGGTAGAACGAAGAAGGGGTTGGGGATTAGGGGTTGGGGATTTGGGGTTTGAAGGGTTCAAGTGTCTTGTCCTGAAATAGGTTTACAGATTTTGTAAACAAAAATCAGGATTATG
>JBAXXB010000157.1:0-10215 GCA_037128115.1 Bacteroidota bacterium | reverse complement strand
AGATTTACGATTGGGGTCAGGATTGCATACTTAACAGTAAGGTGAAACATTTCGTACCTCGTCAATCGTACTTCGTCAATTCTGCAATTAGAGGCAGCCGAATTTTTTCAGTACGTCATCCTTTACCTTAAATCCCAGCGTCCTGGCTTTCTCCAGGTCCTTACAGCCGTCGGTGCCTGGATAACTGTTGGCAGGCAATTCGAACCAAACCGTTGCCCGGTTGTAATACGCTTCCGCAAAATCGGCTTTCAGCTCTATAGCTTTCGTAAAGCACTCATATGCTTGCTTGTACTCAAATTTCTTGGAGTGGTCCACACCCTGTTTATTCCATTCGGCTGCCGTTTGTGCATACGATGCTAACACCATCATGAAGAACATGCCTGTAAGTAAAATTATCTTTTTCATTTAGGTAACTATAAAATTTGACACTTTTTGGGATATCTGCCTGGTTTTTTGTTCGTATTTCTCACATTTGCCTGATTATCATTAACATCGGATTGTAGAACTTCGGAAACAACTCTTCATGGTTTGGAAGTTCGGATTCTGAGTATAGCTTTTACAAAATTAAACCAAATTTCATCATGTGGATTATTTCTCTTCATAACTGATACACCAAAACCATATATTTGCATCGTATAAATCATGCTTTTTAAAATTTAAACCATACATAAAATGTTCAGTTCCGAAATTTATACCGAACGACGCAATGCATTGCGTAAACTCGTGCCTTCAGGAATTATCCTGTTACCAGGTAATACCGAGGCTGCATATAATTACCCTGCCAATACCTATACCTTCCGGCAGGATAGTAGCTTTTCCTATTTCTTTGGGCTCGAAAATCCTGATTTCGTGGGTATTATTGACGTGGATAACGATATCGATTACCTTTTCGGTAACGATTTCGAAATCGACGACATCATATGGATGGGTCCTCAACCTAAACTCGTTGACCTTGCAGTAAAGGCCGGTATAAAGAATACGGCTGCACTCGGCGAACTTAAGGTCTTTGTGAATAATGCCATTCAAAAACAACGCATTGTTCATTTTGCCCCGACATACCGCGCAGAGACAACCCTCCAGGTATGCGGGTTGCTTGGAATTAACCCTATGCGTATTGGTAATTATGCCTCTAAGACACTCATTGACGCAATTGTTAAACTTCGCTCGATAAAATCGGGTATTGAAGTAGCCGAAATTGAAACCGCGATCGAAACCGCCTGGCACATGTTCACTACCGGTATGCGCATGGCATACCCAGGTCGTAAAGAACAGGAAATAGTCGGAGCCATGGAAGGGATTTCCATCGCTCACGGTCGGCCAGTCTCTTTTCCCATTATACTGAGTATCAACGGCCAGATTCTTCATAACCACCACCATGAAAATCGCCTGCGGGAAGGATGCATGATGGTGATGGATGCAGGAAGTGAATCTAAACTGAATTACGCCAGCGATATAACCCGTACCGTCCCGGTTGGTGGAAAGTTCAGCCAGAAACAACGAGAAATTTATGAGATAGTGCTGAATGCCAACCTCAATTCTATTGCCGCAACTAAACCCGGGACTTTTTACCGCGACTGCCATATGGTAGCAGCCGAAACCATTGCTTCAGGATTAAAAGACCTAGGACTGATGAAAGGCAACGTGAAAGAAGCCGTGGCTGCCGGTGCCCATGCACTTTTCTTCCCCCACGGGCTCGGTCATATGCTAGGGTTGGATGTACACGATATGGAAGGTCTCGGACAGATTAATGTGGGTTATGATAATGAAATTCAACCCAGCACCCAGTTCGGAACGGCATACCTTCGCCTTGGCCGCCGCCTGCAACCTGGTTTCGTGATTACCAACGAGCCAGGAATCTATTTCATTCCTGAGCTGATCGATATCTGGAAAGCTGAAAAGAAATACGCGGAATTCCTGGATTACGGTAAAATTGAAGAATACCGCAATTTCGGCGGAATACGTATAGAGGATGACATCCTGGTGACGGAGGATGGGCACCGTGTACTGGGTAAACCCATTCCGAAAACCGTGGCTGAAGTTGAAGCTACAATGGTTGAAAGGATTATGTAATTAACATGGAATCAAAACAGAAACAGGGGAGGTTGATGCAAAGCAGCCTCTCCTGTTTTAGTGAATTTCGATTTGGTGTCTGCACACCCGAAGGGTGTCTGACACCAAACGATGGAAAGAGGATTGACAAACTAAGTTGGATAACATACAAAAGGAGAATATGAGGAAAACAGTCGTATTTCAGGATAAAAATATAGTCTACGAACTTACCGGGAAAGGCCCGGCCTTATTGCTTTTACATGGATTCCTTGAATCCAGGGCGATCTGGAACGATTTTACGCGAACTCTTCAGGAAGAATTTAAAGTGATTGCAATAGACCTACCCGGGCACGGTGAAAGCGATCTTCTTTCGGAAATACACAGTATGGACTTAATGGCCAGTGCCGTAAAAGCGGTGCTACTGGCTGAACAAATTGAAAAAGTGGTTGTCGCAGGCCATTCCATGGGCGGGTATGTTGCTCTGCAGTTTGCAGCGGATAATAAAGAAATGTTAAGTGGCCTCGTGCTTTTCCATTCGCATGCAGGAGCCGATAATGATGCCGCACGTGAAAACCGCCGGCGGACTATTGAAATAGTAAAACAAAACCGGGGTGGATTTATCAAGCAGTTTATACCCGAACTGTTCGACCAGGAACATGTTGCCGGCTATGCCATTGCCATTCGGAAACTCCAGGACCAGGCTGATCTTCTTTCCCCCGAAGCAATCATTGCAGCACTTTCAGGCATGCGCCAACGTCCTGACCAGTCTTCATACCTCCTTTCAACAGAAACCCCTGTCCTTTTTATACTCGGAAAACAGGACAGCCGGATGCCGTTTAATCAGTTACTTGTCCAGGTGGTGATGCCTTCACACAGCGAAATGCTGTTACTTGATCATGTAGGCCATATGGGATTTATCGAAGCCCCGTATAAAACCTTGCCCGCCTTAAAACACTTTGCTTTGAGATGTTTTGAGAAATAATCATAACCTCTGGCACCATAGACAAAATTCTGAAAGTACCGTTTAAAAGAAACAGCCCAAATCCGGAATGGAATTTGGGCTGTTTTGCAAAGTGATAACAACGTTTTAAAACAAATCTTATTTAATGATTACCAGCTTGGTAACAAGCAACTCCGTGTCTGTTTTAATTTTCACGAAGTAGGTTCCCTGTGGTGATTTGCTCAGGTCGAAATAGTATTCACTTTCGCCTGTGCATTCGCGGCTGGTAACGGCTGCTCCGTGCGCATCAGTGATAGTGACCTGCATATCAGGATATTTCGATTTATCAACAACGATGCTGAATAAACCTTTGGCCGGGTTTGGATAGATACTCAAGCCTTTCGATCCATCTTCAGGAACCGAAGCTGTTTCGTGTCCCTGAGCGAGTGTTACCACCTGGGTCGAGACACCGGATGCACTTACCGAAATCTTTGTACTGCGATCTTTACCCGTAGAATTCCATGGGTAAACTGCCGTTATGGTACCGTTCCCTGTTCCTGATCCGGTTACTACGCACCAGGCTGAATCAGCTGAGGCGGTCCAGTCGGTATTGGAAGTAACGGTATAATCAAAAGATGCAGCATACGCATTCACGTTTTTAACAGGAGGAGTCACGGCAAGCATAGGTGCTGCACCAGCCTGTGTCACAGTCACAATAATGGTGGCAAGAGTACTTGCATTTACTGAAAGATGGGCAACCCTTGCATGAATGGTAGGATTGAGTGTGAAATTGGCCGTAATGGTTCCATTCCCTGTTCCGGTAGGATTAACAGTGCACCATGACTGGTCGCTGCTGACAGCCCAGTCGGTGTTGGACGTTACTGTAAAAGGAGTACTTCCTGCCGGGTCTGCAACATTCTGGTTAGGCGGAGTAACACTGAGTAAAGGAGCAGCTCCTGCCTGTGTTAGTGTAACCACTACTGCGGGTAAACCTGTGACAGTAATAGTGATCAGAGCTACCCTTGGGGTAATCGAAAGGTTTTCCTCATAATTGGCTGTAATTGCCAGTGAGCCGGTTCCTGAAGCAACCAATGTACACCAGGCTTGATTACTCGATACAGTCCAGCCGGTGTTCGAAGTGATATTTACCGGGGCAGTACCTGCTGGTGCCGTTACATTAATATTCTGTGGCTCTACCGAGAGAGTGGGCAGTAGTAATGTAGTAGCGTTTGCATCTATACCTAAGGAGTACTTGGTGGTGCCATCATATGAAAAGGCACGGTAATAGTAGGTAGTCGATGAATTTAGGCCGGTATGGTTTATGGAAGTAGCGCCGCCCGTTGCCAGAACTGTACCTCCGCCGGGAAGTACTTCACCGACAGTATAGGGTGTTCCATTAACAGGTGTCCCAAACGTGCCATCGGGCGACCAGGCTACCATTACATCGTTATTGTCAGGGTTTTTGGTCCAACCGAGGTTGATTTGTGTGGCGCTTACCGCGCTTGCCGTCAAAGTAGCAGGATTGGCTGTAGGTATAGCCGTGCAGCTGATATCGGCTGCCCAGCCTGAAAGGTTAACCGTTGAATTGCTGTGGAAAACAAACAGTATAGCTCCATCGGCATTGGTAGCCGTAATGGTTCCCGGAGAAGTGGTTCCGCAATAGGTTCCGAGTAGTTGCGAAAATACAGTGGTGCCATCGTATACTTTCAGGTAATCTTTATTGCAGGAAGCCTGCGTTTCAAGATTAAAGCTGGTGAACACAAACTGTAACTTACTGCCGGGAATGCCTGGCTTGAACAACATCGTATTATCGAGGCTATTGCCGTAGTTGGCCGATGGTCCGCCCGGATCGAAGAAGGTCCCGTTACAGGCTGAAACAGTTGCGGTGCTCATGTTGATACTTGATTCAATTACATCAACATAATTGGGTTTGGTTTCAGTTGCATTTCCATTAACAGTAAGCGATACCGTTTTCAACCCTGTAGTGCTGTATGAAACAGAATGTGGTCCTTGCGTATTGGCCGTTGCAGGTGTTGCATCAGCTCCGAAATCCCAAAGCCATGAACTTACATCACAGCTTGAAGCGTCAGTAAACGTGGTATAATTATCAACGACTACCGTTGTGGCGCTGGCGGCAAAATTTGCATTTGCCGTGTTTACATGGATGTAGTCAGTTTTGGTGGCGGTCTTGCTGCCACCCGGGCTTGTAACTGTCAACGAAACAGTGTAAGCACCATAGGCGTTGAAGATCACTTTAGGGTTAACCGATGCGCTGCTGGTTCCTGCGTCGAAAGTAACGGTATTTGGGGTAAATGTCCATGCATATATAGTCGGGTTTCCCGTAGTTTGGCTTACAAATGTTACGCTTGTATTATTGAGACAAGGCAAAGTGTTATTGGCCGTAAAATCAGCAGTTGGAGGGATGGGCCCTATCTGGAACGAAGCTATTTTGGTCTTATGGGATGAGGTTGATCCCATGTATTCCGTTGTAAACCAGAATGAACCGTCATCGACTGGATCGACGGACATTTGGGCGTAATCACCCCAACGTTCAACGCCGGTTTGAGAATACGTTCCGTTCATGATCACATCTTCAGGGAAATCAAGTACACCGCTGGCATTGTTATATTCGGCCGATGTTTGCCCGCAGAAACGAATTCCCGGGTTAAGTGTTGTACTGGAAATAGAATATCCCAGGCCAATTTCGTTATTACCGTTCAGCATGATGCTGCCCATCCAGCGCGAATTGGCATCCGGGGCATAGGTTCCCTGCTGGCGGACAACCCAGGTTGTCGAAGGCGGGGTCCTTCTCAGTTCATACCACCTGACGCCGGCATGGTCGGTATTATCTACGTCTACAGTGTGGCAACAGACAATAGACTGGTATGTGCCGAAATTCCTGTATTGGGGGACATTCATAAGCACCTGCGGTATGGCATCCAACTCCTGGGTTGTACCCAATTGTTTGATATTAGTCCAGTTGTTCCCGAAGTTACTGTCAAAAGGAATGACATCGAGTTGCTGTACCCTATTGAACGTCGACAAGGTAGTAGTAGTCCAGTTTACGGCCAACTCGTATAACCAAAGCTGATCGTTTCCACTATTGAAAGCATCGTCGCTCATTGAAATAAAGAGACCTGGTGACCCTGCAGGCGCAGCAGCGCCATCATTATCAACAGGAGGTACGCACATAAAGCCGTCAACCGAACCTGGTCTCCAGTTATTGTTAAAACCAACGAATTTTGGACTTGTGCCCCCGACGAGCATCTGTGCACGTTCAAACACGTATATGTCCTGGCTCGAACTGTTGTTGTCGCCCATATAATAGCCATCCTGCCAAACGCTGAACTTCGGGTAGTCGGGCATACCGGCCACATCAAAGGAATAAGCGTACCATGTACCTGTAGGGTCGTTGGTAGTTGAAACTGCAAGCATCATCAGGTCATTCGAGCCGCATAACGAAAATTCACAAGCCAGCCATCTGTCAGCCTGCTCATCATACAGTACAATCGGGTCTCCGTCGTTGCAGTTTGAACCAGTAACCCCATTAAATAACTGGTTCATATTGGTAGGTCCTGCTAATTTTGTACCTGCTTTATTGTATATGGCGTAGGTTACGTTTACAGTTTGCATAAAGTGATTAGGCCCTGCAACTCCATTGCAATCAGGAGGGTAGGAGGAGGAGTTCTGCCCATCGAAATTCAAAGCAGGAGCCTTTGGTGCTTTTGATTTTCCCATGGTTTGCTGCCAGGCAGCATCGGGCCCTTTAGGCAGGGCAACATCAGCAAAAGGATATTCCCTGTAACGGAGTTTTTTGTTCAGTTGTTTTGCCGCGGCTTTATCATTCAGTATCTGCATTTCCTCAGGTGTGAGAGCAGGAATGTCGCGAAGCGGCCTGGTTTCGCCTAAGAATACCCCTGTCCCGGTTTCGGAGGGAGATATAGGGATGGTCTGCGCTTTGAGAAGCGCCGCGCAGCTGCATAACACAACTGTAAGAAGTAGACTTCTGATTTTCATAAATAAAGTTTTGATTGTTGATTTCCGGTCGTGGTAAAAAAAAGGTGTAACTCACTAAGGGTTTGAACCACAAAAATAATATTTATTTGATTAATAGCTGAAAAAATTTACGAATTATCAGTTTAACCGCTTGAGATAGTAATATTTTGAATATTAGTGAATTAAAGCGTTGTTAGATGGTTAAATCCGGCCGTTTTTCAGATTGGGTGCCAGGTAGAAGCTAGCTTAATGAAATATGAGCCTGGATGATCAGTCGGAGATTCCTTTCTTGCATTGGTCAGTGAAATCATCTTAAACTCTTAATCCTTCTGGAATTAAAACCCATTATTTACCCGTACAGACCTGGAAACCTGAGGTGAATACGCAGTAATTCCTTGTTTAATATTCAGTATAGCCGCTCTGAGTTATCCCTTCTTACTTCATGGAATTATCACGTAAATCTTTATTATCCTGCCTTTTTTATCGATTTCAGAGGTATTCGATCTCAATATTCATATCCTGTGGGGCCACATTATTGCCGCCGAAATAGGGAAACAAGCGGAAACAAAGATTATGATCAGGTTTGCTGTTGTCCATGCTGACTATAACTCCATTTATTGTGATCTTATACTTATCCCCCAGACTCGCAATTTCCGCATTGCAGGTCTGCCCGGTAGTAACGCTGGTGATGTAAAGGGAAGTCTGCCTGGGATCATCCTCCTTTCCATTATAGGTATAGCCGTATATTTTGATACTCCCGGGCACATTAAAATCGGGCACCCAGGCTAGCCTCACGGAATTTTCATGATGATTTATTCCAAACCCTATACCTGTAATCTTGTTCAGGTCTTGGTCATCCTGATTCCGCGCAGGCGACCAGTAACAATCGCTATGAAACCTGAATTGAAACCTGTAAACCAAGTTTTTCCAGCTAAAGGCGGCAACACGTTCAAAGATTGATATGGTTGCGTAGTGGTTTCCTTTTTTGATGAGATACTTTTTCATGATGTCATCATTTTAAATTCAAAGCCTGAATTCGGGATTGAGTCAGCGGTTTTTCAATACAAATGTAAGCACATATTCAATTTTATTTTAACACTTTATGCCATAATAAATGCCCAGGCGATTGCCTGTTGATGGCTATCTATACCAGTTTCGAATAAGCGGGAATTATTTTCGGGTTTTCCACGCTTCCAGGTGAAGAAGTGTCCTCTCAGGGAAAGTATCAAAAGGATAACATCTATTTACGGTCTCCAGGCTTCCGGATATTATCTCCTGGCCAATTCCGCTTTTCAGCTAGAGACTTATCGTCGACCCGTAAAAATGCATCTCCCGTATATACCGGTATGTTTTTTCGGGCAGGTAATACGACATGTTTTTACCATCCTGAATGGCTTCACGTATAAAACTCGACGAGATCCCCACCATAGGAGCATCGAAAACCTTTACGGAGGGGTGCCTGGTAAGTTCATGATCCTGGGATCCGGGACGCGGGTAAACATAAAATTTATAGAATTCGAGCAGCTTCTCCCAGTTTTTCCATTTATGGAAAGTGGGGAAAATATCTGTGCCTGAAATAATTACAAATTCACGATCTGGATATTTATCCTGCAGGTAAGTGAGTGTATGTATGGTATACGAAGGTTTAGGGAGTTTAAACTCGATATTGCATGACCTGAATCGCGTATCGTCTTCAATAGCCAGGTTTACCAGTTCCAGCCGGTGGTGATCCGTTAACAGCGATTTTTGTTCTTTTAGCGGATTTAAAGGTGAAACCACGAACCACAGTTCATCCAGGTCACTGAATTCATATATATACCCGGCGATCATCAGGTGCCCGGCATGAATGGGATTAAACGAACCAAATAGAAGACCGGTCTTTTTCATGAATATTATCTTATAAAATAATTCCGAGAAAATCTTTAACGAGCTTTTCGGAGTCGAGAAAGGCCTCTTCCAGCTTGTCGTTCACTACCACACAATCGAAATCCTTCTCAAAGGATAGCTCCCATTTTGCCTTGCTTAATCGTTTCTGCAGGCTTTCCTCACTATCCGTTGCCCTTGAACGCAAGCGGGATTCGAGAATTTCGAAGGAAGGCGGCCTGATGAAAACAGCCAGGGCATTCGCGCCATACATTTTCTTAATATTCAGTCCACCGACTACATCCACATCAAATACCGGGAACTGCCCGCCGGTAGTTATACGCTTCACTTCCGAAACCTGTGTGCCATAATAACTTCCGGGATACACTTCCTGCCATTCGAGTAGTTGTTCCTTCTCAATCATTAACCGGAATTCTTCGGGAGAAATGTAATAATATTCTCTGCCATCCTTTTCGCCTTCCCGGATCTTCCTGCTGGTAGCCGACACCGAGAATCCAAGCTGGGGAAAGGTGCCCAGCAGGTGTTTTACAATCGTGGTTTTCCCGGCACCCGAAGGAGCAGAGACGATGATCATTTTTTGCTTCGAAGCATCGGATGATGTCATGGGTAATATCAATATCAGTATTAATTTAAAATTTGAGTCAAAAGAATGAAAATCATGAAATTGCAATGTTAATTAAAGTCTTTGTTTTACAGCTTTCAGGAATTGCATTGTGTGTTTAAAATGAATTTGCTAAACATCCATCATTTTTATTATTTACATCGTGTTAAGCTTTAATGTACCCCAGCAACCCACGTACCCTTACAACTCTGTAACTCTGTAACTCTGTAACCCTAAAACCCTGTAGCCCTGTAGCCCTGTAACCCTCAATCCCTAACCCCTAATCCCCAATCCCTTACAAAACATTACTAACCTGTTCCTTGATTTTTTCAAGCTCATCTTTCATCTGTACTACAATCATTTGTATTTCAGCATTATATGCCTTTGACCCCAGGGTATTTATTTCCCGTCCAATTTCCTGGGTAATGAAACCCAGTTTACGCCCGCTGGATTCATTCGAAAGCAGAGTATCGATAAAGTAGTCGCAATGTTTGCGCAGGCGTAGTTTTTCTTCTGTGATGTCAAGTTTTTCGAGGTACCAGAATATTTCCTGTTCGAAGCGGTTTTCGTCGAATTTATCAATTTTAGTTGTCTTTTCCAGGAATTCATCCTGGTTTCTTTGGAATCGGTCACGCAAGTTAGTGATGCGTAAGCCTTCGAGTGGTTCCACTTTCAGCAGCAGGTCCAGGATCAGCCTGATACGGCCACTCATGTCGTTGCCAAGCAGTTCGCCTTCGGCCGAACG
>JBAXXB010000156.1:0-10261 GCA_037128115.1 Bacteroidota bacterium | reverse complement strand
CCGCTTACCGTTCTTCATTAAGATCACAAATTCGTGAAAAGCCCCTTTCTCATCATAATAAAAAGGCCACAGTTGTGTTCGAAAGCGTTGGGCAGAAACAATTGCTACTCAGGTTTGCCAAATTGCGGTTTTAAAACTGGGTACTGCGTTTTGAAGAATGTTATTTTTTCCTCTGATACATCAATCAGCCTTCATCAATCAATGAAATCAAGGCGAATTCAACACACCATAAAGAGCGGTCCTTACATTCGTCTAAGGAACTATTGTATTGCCTTCCTGTTTATCATACTGGTTTTGTTCCGGTCGAGATACAGCAAGATGTTATGGAAAAACACATTCGGGGAAGACTCCACTATTCTGGTGCTAAGCCTGCTATTCACAGCAATGCTGCTGGCCCTGCTGTTTCACATTCTATCCCTGAAGAAAACGGCAAAAAGATAAACTGTCAAATTTATATACACAACAACTTGTATATTAATGGGATACAGGACTCAGTTCATGTTACCCATGATTTTCCTCTTTTGAATTTGAGCCTTTTGACTGTACAAATAAAGCACGCGACCCGGTACAGGAAAAATTATCTTCCATCCAGACTTCCCCATACCGCCTTTTTAGCCATAAAACTCAGGAAAAATCCCCGGGCTCCCATAAACAGCATCATTGCCAGCCAAAGCCCGTTGTTACCCATTATTGGTTTAAATAGGTAATACGACGGAAGGAACACAAATAGTGTAATTATCATCATACTATTGCGCATGGCCTTGGAAGCAGTGGCACCCACATAAATCCCATCCCAAATAAAAGCGGCAAACGTAATAGGCGGTACCAGTACCACCCAGAACATATATGGTGGTGCCGCAGTAAGGATTGCAGGATCGTTTGTCAGTAACAGTAGAATAATCCGCCCTCCCGCCAGGTAAATCAGCGTAAATGCCAGTGCTATGGCTCCACCCCAGGTAAAAAGCCGGCGTATGACTTTTTTCAGCATAAGCGGATCAGCGGAACCTATATACCTTCCGGCAAGAGCTTCGGCGGCATAGGCAAAGCCATCAACGAAATACGAGAAGAAATAGAAAAACTGGAAAAGAAGCGTATTCACAGCCAATATGGTATCACTGGTGTTGGCCGATTGTGTAGTAAAAAAGGAAAGCGTAAATATGAGGCATAGCGTGCGTATAAAAATATCCTTATTTACATGGATAAACTTCCGGAAGGACTGCCGGCTCAAAGCTTCAGCTAATTTAATATGCCTTCCTATTTTGGGCCAGTAGAACGACAGCAGGTATAATCCAAGCAGCAATCCCCCATATTGGCTGATCACATTTGCCCATGCAACACCATTGCTCCCCATCGCGAAAACCTTGATAAAAAGCAGGCTTAATATCACGTTCAGCAGGTTGACACTGATGGCGAGTATCATAGGCAGCCGGGCATTCTGCATGCCTATAAACCGACCAACGACAGCATAAATGAACAAGGTGGCAGGTGCTGCATAAATGCGGATATTGAAGTAACTTCTGGCCAATGTTTCAACCGCCTCACTGCTGTGAACCATTGAGAATGCGGCCAAACCAAGCGGCCATTGTAATAGTATCAACAGTATTCCACCTCCAAAGGCTGTTACAACTGCACGGATCAGTATATTGCCGGCCTCACCCAGGTTACGCTGCCCAAAGGCTTGAGCGGTAAACCCGCTGGTACCCATGCGCAGGAATCCGAAAGCCCAGAAAATAAAACTGAAAATCATTCCTCCTAGAGCAACTGCACCCACGTACTTCTCGGAACCCATATGCCCCATAAGCCCAAGGTCAACCATGGCCAGGAGCGGAATAGTGATATTAGTGACTATGTTCGGAATGGCGAGTCGTAGGATACGGCGGTTCAGCAATCTGTTCAGGTTAGGGTTTCGCCACAAAGATGGGAGATTTTCCCGGAAACTTTTTCCCTAAATACACAATAATGACCTTTTTGCCGAGAGTTTTACCCTGTACCAGGCATATAAGAGTGCGAGCCTGCTCTTAGTGATTCTGAGTACTCTCAGTGCCTGGGTGGTTTTCCCTAATCCGGTTGAAAAAGTATCCTGAAAATGCGTAAACATTTAAACAAAAATAGTATTACCTTTGCCTCAGTTTTGAAAAAGGTTCTCCTCCGGATTTTTTTATTAGTAAAAAGATTTTCTGCTCACCGGCCTACAAACCGGCAATAATTACCCAGATTTCAAAAGCTTCACTTCAATTGCATTTTATCCCGGACCGGCCATCAGGCTGTTCAGTAAAGCATACACATATGGAATACAACACCACCCGCGACACTATGAAGATTTCCGAATATGGCCGGAATATTCAGAATATGATTATGTATATCGCTGCATTGCCTGATCGTGAACAGCGCAATCGCCTGACAAGTACCCTTGTCAACATATTAGCCATCATGAACCCCGATATGCGCGACCAGGTCGATATCAAGCACAAACTATACGATCATGTGCACCTGATGTCGGATTTTACACTCGATATTGATTCCCCTTACCCGGTTCCTCCGCGCCCGGAAGAAGCTCCGCGCCCGGCCAGGGTTCCTTACACACAGGAAAACATAAAGTTGCGGCCATATGGCAAATACATGCAGCGCATGATTGAAAAAGCCGTTACCTACGAAGAAGGGGAGGAAAAAGATGCTTTGGTAAAGACAATTGCCAATAACCTGAAGAAAATGTACCTCAACTGGAACCGGGATTCGGTAAACGATGAACTGATCCATGAACACCTGAGTTTGCTTTCGGGCACCAAGCTGAAACTTCGGGACGATGACCGCCTGCACTCAACAACTGACATCCTGAAAGCAAATAAACAGGTCCTGGATAAAAAGGTACAACCTTTCAAAAGGCGTAAATTCACCGGGAAGAAGAGCGACAATAATGGAAACAATAATGTCCGCAAAAAGAATTTCGGCAAATAAGCCGGGTAACCACCTTATCTAATTTCATAATTTTTCCCTGTTTTTTCGAATAACAAGTTTCCCACCGGATATTCCTTCTGGCGTATTTACATGCTTTCCTATTCAAGTGTCGGGATCCCTGGCTCAAAATTGTCCTTGGTTCCAGGTATTCCCTGCAGCTAGGTTCCTCTGGTTTTTAAACAAATCTTTTCCAGTTTGGCCAATTGCACAGGCATTTTTCATAATTTCGGCACTGAAATTAATCCGATACCATGAGTTCGTTCGAAATACAAGGTGGCTTTCAGCTGAAAGGCAATATTATTCCACAGGGGGCCAAAAACGAGGCCTTGCAGGTGCTCTGCGCGGTCTTGCTTACCAGCGAGGAAGTCACTATCCATAATATCCCGGATATACTGGATGTAAACAAACTCATCGACCTGCTTGACGCGATGGGTGTCAGCGTAGCCAAAATCGGGACTGGAAGTTACACCTTTAAAGCAGAAACGCTCAACCTGGATTACCAGGAGACCGATGAGTTCCGCCGCCAGGCTTCGAGCCTGCGTGGTTCGGTCATGATTCTGGGGCCACTCCTTGCCCGTTTCGGAAAAGGAAGCATCCCAAAACCAGGCGGTGATAAAATCGGGCGCCGCAGGCTCGACACACATTTTATTGGTTTACAGAAACTTGGTGCTTCCTTCGACTTTGATTCCTCCAAGGGATTCACCCGTGTAAGCGCTGAGAAACTCAGCGGGGCCTATATGCTTCTCGATGAAGCTTCGGTGACCGGAACGGCGAATATAGTAATGGCTGCTGTATTAGCCGAAGGAAAAACAACCATCTTTAACGCTGCCTGTGAACCTTACCTGGTTCAGCTCTGTGAAATGCTTGTCCGGATGGGTGCAAAAATTGAGGGGATAGGTTCCAACCTGCTAAAGATTGAAGGAGTGGATAAACTAAAAGGTACTTCTCACACCCTCCTCCCCGATATGATTGAAGTAGGAAGTTTTATCGGGCTGGCCGCTATGACCCGGAGCGATATTACCATTTGTAATGTAAACTACCAGGCCCTTGGTATTATTCCCGATGTTTTCAGGAAACTGGGGATTAAGATCGAACATGAGGGCGACAATATCCATATCCCGGCCCAGGATCATTACGAAGTGGAATCCTTTATGGATGGAGGCATCATGACGATTTCCGATGCTCCCTGGCCCGGGTTTACTCCCGACCTGATAAGTGTGATCCTGGTCACAGCCATACAGGCTAAAGGAAGTGTCCTGGTACACCAGAAGATGTTCGAAAGCAGGTTGTTCTTTGTCGACAAGCTGATTGATATGGGTGCACAGATCATTCTCTGCGATCCGCACCGTGCCACCGTTATCGGGCTCAACCGTGAACACAGGCTTCGCGGCATACGCATGTCATCACCTGATATCCGTGCCGGGGTTTCATTGCTCATTGCCGCACTCTCAGCCAAAGGCACCAGTATTATAGACAATATTGACCAGATCGATCGAGGCTACCAGGATATTGATGGCAGGTTAAATGCAATAGGGGCACATATCCGGCGGGTTTAACCGGGATATCCATATTTTGAATGAGCCCCACATCCATTCCATCAGGTGAATTGATTGTAATTTCTTCAGGGTATTTATAAATTAAGTGTGCTTTTTCACGATTCTGTGAAATCAGCAAACTTTGTGCATCCGAAGCTAAACGCAAGTATATAAAAACCTTAGGGTTCGTTCCTTTCCATGTAAATCCCATTAAATTGGCTACACTATTTAAGGCCGGAAATCATAGCAAAACAAATGCAAACTGGTTATTGCCAGCTGAAATATTCTCAGACCAACTGTAACAACCTGGTATATTGATATATTTAAACCAAAGCCAGCCATTCAGTGCACGTTCGAGATACCTTGACTATTCGGATCTGTAACCTGCCAAGACCAATGCAATTAAATTCAGCGTAAACTGCTACAGGAAATAAGTATTTTTGTCCTCTAATAATTCAAAATATATTGAAATGTTAGAATTATATTTACCTGAATTACAGCATATTATAATTTACTAAAATAATATTTTCATTTTCTAATGCAATATTAACACATATTTACACTGTTTAACAGTTGCTAACATCGGAAGACTGAAAAACAGCATACATTTGCATCATATTTCAAAACAAAAAAACCAAACCTTAATTTAAATCTGATTTAAAATGAAAAAGATTCTCATCCTCGCTTCCGCAATGGTATTCGCATTAGGTACCACAATGATGGCAACTGCACAGAACGCTACAACTAAAGCTGCTCCACAAAAAGCTACAACTACTGTTGCTAAACCAGAACCAGCAAAGGCAGCTGTTAAAGCTGAAACTAAAGCTCCTGCTACTGAAAAAGCAACTACTCCTGCTCCTGCAAAAAAGAAAAGCAAAGCAAAGAAAGCAGCTAAACCAGAAGCAGCAAAAACTACTGCAGCTCCAGCAGCCGCTCCAGCCCCTGCAAAAGCTCCTGCAAAAGTAGCTGAAGCTCCTAAAACTGCAGCTCCTGCAAAAGCAGTTGAAAAAAAGAAATAATACCGTTTCGATTGAAATCAAAAAAAGCTACCCTAACAGGGTAGCTTTTTTTGTATACTTGCACGCGAATTTAAACAGTTCAATTCCCTATTCAAATCCAGTCCCTGAAATTCGGCAATAGTCCAATTGCCTGCCATTATGACTATTAATTGATTCTTGGCAGATTTTTTGATATACCTCCGTCAAACTTATTGTAACTTTCATCACTCAGGTAGTTGGTGGAAGTAATGGCTTTTAATACTACTGATAATCAGAAAATTGAAAAATGTTTAATCGCATGAAACAGAACAAGAATACCGAAAATAAAACCAAAGCCGAGCCTGCAACTGACAATTTTGCAGAAGAAACTACAGATCAGCACCAGGCGGAAGAGGATCAAAATACTGCTTCCCCAAAACTATATACTGAAGAGGAGTACCAGCTAAAAGTTAATGAGCTGAATGACAAATATCTGCGCCTCTATTCGGAGTTTGATAATTTCCGCAAACGGACCCTCAAGGAAAAACTGGAACTCAGCATGACTGCTTCTGAATCCGTAATCAAAGACCTGCTTCCGATAATCGATGATTTCGACCGTGCCCTGGCTTCGATGAAGGACACAGATAATGTTGAAGCGGTTAAAGAAGGCGTACAACTGATTCATGCCAAGATGAAAGCAATATTTACATCCAAAGGATTACAGGAGATAAAAAGCGTAGGTGAGAACTTTAATACTGACTATCATGAAGCCATTACCAGTATCCCTTCACCCTCCGAGGATCTGAAAAACAAAGTGGTTGACGAAATACAGAAAGGCTATACGCTGCACGATAAAGTAATAAGGTTTGCCAAAGTAATTATAGGCAATTAACCCCGATTTTTGCTTTCGCAAACGATACCTTACTCCATTCATACTCTTAAAGGAACAACAGTGACAAAACGAGACTATTACGAAATACTAGGCGTGACGAGGAATGCCGGCGAAGCTGAATTAAAAAAGGCTTACCGCCAGATGGCGCTGAAATTTCATCCCGATAAAAACCCGAACAACAAGGAAGCCGAAGATAAGTTTAAAGAAGCTGCTGAAGCCTATGAAGTACTCAGTGATCCTGAAAAACGCAAGCGTTACGACCAGTTCGGCCACGATGGGCTGAGAAACGGCGGTGGCGGATTCAGTGGTGGCGAAATGAATATGGATGACATCTTCAGCCACTTCGGCGACATATTCGGGAATGCCTTCGGTGGCGGCGGTTTTGGCGGTTTCGGTGGCCAGCAAAGGGGTGGCCGGAGAGTAAACCGGGGAACCAACCTCAGGGTCAAGGTTCGTTTAACGCTCGAAGAAATTAATACCGGGGTAGAAAAGAAGATTAAAGTCAATAAATACATTTCATGTACCCATTGTAAGGGTTCGGGAGCCGAGGGCGCATCAGCCTATTCAACCTGTTCAACCTGCCGTGGAACCGGGCAGGTAACCCGCGTCACCAATACATTCCTGGGCCAGATGCAAACCAGTTCCGCCTGCCCCACCTGCAGCGGTGAAGGACAGATCATACAGCACAAATGTGTGCATTGTTCGGGCAATGGCGTTGTGAAAGGCGAAGATGTGATCAGCATAGATATTCCAGCCGGTGTTTCGGATGGCATTCAGCTTTCCGTTAACGGCAAAGGCAATGCTGCCGCACGTGGCGGCGTTCCCGGCGACCTCATCATACAGATTGAGGAAGCCCCACACGAGAGCCTCCACCGCGAAGGCAACAACCTGCTTTACGACCTATATGTCAGTTTCCCTGATGCTGCATTGGGGAGTTCAGTTGATATACCTACCCTGGAAGGAAAAGCCCGTATTAAAATTGAGCCCGGCACCCAGGGCGGCCGTATGCTCAGGCTGAAAGGAAAAGGGCTTCCCGCCATCAATTCGTATGGCAAAGGCGACCTGCTGGTGACCATCAACGTATGGACCCCACGCAACCTTAACCGCCAGGAGAAAGATATTCTTGAGAAATTGCAGGAAGCCGAAAATTTCAAACCTCAACCGGGTGCCCGCGATAAAGGGTTTTTCGACCGAATGCGGGAGTATTTCCAATAAGAATCCTTATACAAAGCTATAAAAATCAGACATACAACATTTTGCACTAAATGTTGAGATATCATTGCCCGAACAAATACAAACTTAAAAGCAACTCAAAAGGTTGCTTTTTTTGTTAAAAAGTTTGAAATGCGCAAATACAGCCACATAATTCGTAATTTTACCCGTGTTTAACCAAAAACCCGCCTTTACACTTCACTTCATACTCAAAAGATGATATTGCAAGTCAATTCTGTTACTAAAAAATTCGGCGAATTCAAAGCGCTCGACAAAGTCAGTCTGAACATACCCGAAAACAGCATCTTCGGACTACTTGGCCCCAACGGCGCAGGAAAGACCACGCTGATCCGCATCATTAACCAGATTACAGGCCCCGACGAGGGAGAAGTTATCTTCGATGGCAAACAATTGCATCCCGATCATATCTCCATGATAGGATACCTGCCGGAAGAACGTGGTTTGTACAAAAAAATGAAAGTAGGCGAACAGGCCCTGTACCTGGCCCAGCTAAAGGGACTCAGCCACCACGATGCGCGTGTTCGTTTGAAAAAATGGTTCGAGAAATTCGAAATCCAGGATTGGTGGGATAAAAAAGTGGAGGAACTTTCGAAAGGTATGCAACAGAAAATTCAGTTTGTAGTAACCGTAGTTCATGAACCTAAACTGCTGATCTTCGACGAACCCTTCAGTGGGTTTGACCCCATCAATGTAAACCTGCTGAGAGACGAGATACTAGAACTTCGAAAAAATGGCTCAACCATTATCTTTTCGACTCACAATATGGCCTCGGTTGAGGAACTTTGCGACAACATTGCCCTGATCAATAAGGCAGAAAAAATACTCGACGGATCGGTAAAGGATATAAAAAGGGAATATTTCACCAACAGCTACCATGTGCAGTACCGCAATTTCGACGGGATGCAATACCAGGTTGAAGAACCTGGCTTTGAAATACTCGATTCCTCCATAGAGGAAGGAACCTGCACGGCCACGTTCAGGCTGCCTTCCACCAAGGGACCGAATGATTTGCTCAATGCCATGCTGCCTCATGTTAACGTGCTTTCATTCAACGAGATGATCCCATCAATGAATGATATTTTCATCTCCACAGTAAACGCTGTTAATGGCAATCATATTCCTGAAAACTAAAGCTATGAACAAGATACTTCTCATTATTCAACGCGAATACCTGACTAAAGTAAAGAAAAAGTCATTTATTGTGATGACTATACTGGGGCCTATACTTATGGCTTCCCTTTTCGTATTGCCGGCATACCTTGCCACAAGGCGTGATGAAAAGAAGGTGATCAGTGTATTGGATGAAACCGGGCTGTTTTTCCCTAAATTCCAGAACAACGATAATTACACCTTTCTACCTGTGGCAGTTAACTTACAGCAGGTTAAAGACTCCCTGATAAAAAAGGGAGATTATTTGCTGCTTTACATCCCGGCTACCCAGCTCAATGTCCCAAACAATGCAGTCATCTATTCTGATAAACAACCGACATTCACCCTGAAAGATTATATTTCGGGCGTAATGAGCCGTGAACTGGAGAAACTCAAACTGGGTGCTGAAATCCGTAAAGAAATACTCCGGAATACGCCCGGGTATAAGCCCGGAAATGATACTACTGCCGAGGACCTGATGAGTGAAACTATACTGAAAAATATCCGTACTAATGTTAATATAGAAACGTTTAAAACCGAACAGGGTGGAACGGAACACAAAAGCAATATGGCGATTTCCATGGGCATTGGCCTGGTTGCCAGCATGCTGATATATATGTTCATTTTTATGTTCGGGGCCCAGGTTATGCGCGGGGTCATTGAAGAAAAGACCAGCAGGATTGTTGAAGTGATCATCTCGTCGGTCAAGCCTTTCCAATTGATGATGGGTAAAATCATAGGGGTTGCCCTTGTCGGGCTTACACAATTCCTGTTATGGATTGCATTTACTTTTATCATCATCACGGTAGCACAGTCGGCTTTCCCCCATCAGGACAAGAAAACTCCGCTGGTTGAGCAGAATACCATAACCGGGCAGAGTAAAGTACTTTCGAATGAAATGAAGTCAGAAACACCCGGAACAGTTAAACCTGATGAAGATGGCACTAGCCTGGATGGCATTTTCGATGATTTCCCTTACGATATCCTGGTAAAGGTGCTGGTTGCTTTCTTTTTCTATTTCCTTTTCGGCTATTTGCTTTATGCTGCTTTGTTTGCAGCCATAGGATCGGCAGTAGACAACGATGCGGATACTCAGCAGTTCATGCTTCCTGTCACGGTTCCGCTTATACTTTCCATTGTCGTTGCCCAGACGGTGATACAGAACCCCGGAAGTCCGCTCGCCTTCTGGATGTCGATGATTCCCCTCACTTCGCCGGTTATCATGATGGTTCGTATTTCGATGGACACAGCCCCTCTTTGGCAGATTGCACTCTCCATAGGACTGCTTATTCTTGGATTCCTTGGTACTACCTGGCTTGCAGCCAAAATATACCGCACCGGCATTCTTATGTACGGCAAAAAATCAAACTACCGCGAATTGTGGAAATGGATCAGGTATAAAGGGTAGTGTAAGAAGGGTTCAGAGAGTTAAAGGGTTTGAAGAGTTCAATGCCTGCGGCGTTCGAAGAGTTCAAGGGTTTGAAGAGTTCAATGCCTGCGGCGTTCAAAGAGTTCAATGC
>JBAXXB010000155.1:0-10267 GCA_037128115.1 Bacteroidota bacterium | reverse complement strand
GGCAGGTTATCACGTGATACAGATTGAAAAAATACAGGCGACCGGGACACCGCACACGGTTTGTGCTTCTTTCGATGAAGCTCTTGTGATGGTACACAAACTGGCCGACAAATATGAACTGTGCCAGAAGTTATGCGGCCTGTACCAGAACCACGGCGCCTGTTTCCAGCATTCCATAGGGCAGTGTGCCGGGGCTTGCATAGGTGCTGAACCCCCTGAAAAATATAACCTGCGGGTTGATGCTGCCTTGTCGGAATTTCACCATAAGTGGTCCGATATGGCTATTATCGACCAGGGACGTAACGAAGATGAAGTGTCGGTGGTTCTGATCGAAAACAAGGTATTCGCCGGGTTTGGATGGATGATGAAGGAGGATGGCATAGAGGATCCTGCTTGTATAAAGGATCACATCAAACGGTATAACGACAACCGCGACATACAGCAGATCATCAAAGGATTCCTGAATTCGGGGAAGGCGCTGAAGGTGATCCGGTTCTGATGGCATTTCCCTTTTTGCTTTTATGCTTTGTAATTGGATAGACATACTGATCGAACAGTTGCCGGTAAATAGTTGTTCCTGTGAATTATACAATGGATGAATGCCTTTTCGATTACTGTATGGGTACCAGTAGTTTCTCTTAAAAATCCTTAACGGCAAACTTCCTGGGCAATACTTAATTATATTTGAAGGATGATACTCCTTATGCCGAGATTTTTATTTTTTTCCATATTATCAGTTGTTTTCAGCACCGCATTACATGCACAGGCCTTCAAAGGTTCTGTGACCGACTCGGCGGGTAATCCTCTGCCATTCTCTACAATATACATCAAAGAACTTGCTTACGGAACCTCGGCCAACCAGGATGGGGAATTTCAGCTAAAACTCGCTCCTGGGAATTATACCTGTATATTCCAGAGTATGGGATACCGGAAAGTCACAAAAAATATCCTGGTAGGCAAAGGCACAATCTCTCTGCATGTTATCCTACCCGGCTTGGTTTATTCGCTCAATGAAGTTGTTATCTCTTCTGGTGGAGAGGATCCGGCCAATAAAATCATGCGTAACGTGATTGCCAATGCCCCACTCCATGCCGGTATGGTGACGGAATATACCGCCGACGTGTATATCAGGGGAAGCATGGAGATACAGCAATTATCTTCGATGGTAAAATGGATGGCCCGTGACCAGCTGAAAGAGCAGGGAATTAAAGAAGGAGACACCTACCTAGAGGAGTCAGTAAATGAAATTATTTTCAAGGCGCCCAATATTGTCAACCAGAAGGTGAAGTCCATTCACAGCACTTTCCCCGGAAACGACCAGGGTGGTTCATCGGTGGCTGTCGGGTATATATCGCAGAATATATACTCACCTACGGCCTTTGGTAACGCCGTATCCCCATTAACGGCCGGAGCTTTTTCCTATTACCGTTACAGTTACGAGGGCGCCAATCAATACGGGAATGTAATGGTCGATAAGATTAAAATTATCCCGAACGGGGATGGCCCACAGTATGTAAGCGGGTATTTATACGTGATCGAAGGCCTTTGGTGCATTTACAGCATGGATGTAAATATAAACTCACAATTGGGTACCCGAATCAAAATCAACCAGACCTTCGGCGAGGTGAGAGAGGGAGCGTGGCTAGCGGTGAATAACCGCTATACCGTGGATATAGAAATTATGGGTAATAAATCAGCTATAAACTACTATACATCAATAAAATACAATAGTATCGCCATCAATGCCGAAGTGGCAGGTGAAAGCAAAGCAAATGCCGAACGCTGGCTACAGGGGAAAAAAGTTGTATCAAAAAAAGCCCGGTTGCAGGTCAGTAAAATTGACGAAAAACTTTTAAGGCTTTCCTCTTCCGATAGTCCAACAACCGCCGAAGCCAATAGAATTTCAAAACTGATACTTCGCCAGAAAGATATTATCCGCCGGGATTCCCTGAAAAACAATCACGATTACATCGAAAGATATAAAACAGAAATTGACAGTGCGGCGCGGACCCGTGACTCCTCTTACTGGAACCAGGCAAGGCCTATACCCCTTTCATTGGCCGAAAAACAGGGTTCAATGGCTTTCGACTCCCTCCATGCGGGCGGAAACAGGCAGCAAAACGATTCAAGCCGTTCCAGTCTTCACCTGAGTAAAAAGCTTCTTAAGGCTTTGCTGACGGGTGGCCGCTACGATCCCGATACGTTGAAATATTTTAAAAGTAAAGGATTGTTAAACCCTTTCGGCCTGAATTTTAATGCTGTTGATGGTTTTGCATATAAAACGGATTTCGGATTATACCTTAAAACAAAGAAGCAGGGACTGGTTTCGGTATCTTTCTCCCCGGGTTATGCCTTTTCGCGTAAAGCCATGGATTGGAATGCAGGGATCATGTATTCGGATCACGGGCGCTTAAAGCAGGAATTCAGCATTACTGCAGGCTCAGGCAGTACCGATTTTAATCCTGCGGGAGCCATGGCAATTGAAAACTCCCTGTCAGCGCTGTTGTTGCACGACAATATTTCACGGTTCTATCTCCGAAATTACCTTGTCTTAAATCATAGTATACGGATTTCGCACGAAATGAAGCTGAGTTCATCCTTAGCTTTCGAAGATAATAGGCTTGAAACCAACAACACGGACTTTAGCCTTTTGTACAGCGAAAGCAGGACTTATAAGGCTAATATTCCGGCTGTTTCATCCTACTCCATGGCCGATCACGGGAATCTTCAGTTCGAAACGACGCTGACCTACAGGCCGGTTCCATACTATTATATAAAGGACGGACTCAAAATTCCCCGCCCGGGTTTAAACAATACACCCACTTTCTTCGCCGGCTATAAAAAAGGGATTCCCTCCGGCGGTTTTAAGACCAATTTCGATTTTATACATTCAGGCCTCAGCCAGACTTTAAAATCCGGTCTGCGGTCACAGCTGAGTTACAGCCTCGAAGCCGGGTATTTTGCCAGTAAAAAGACCAGTTATTTCAATGAATACAAGCAATTTGCATCACAGCCCTACCTTCTTGGAATTAAAAGCATGTACCCGGTCTTTCAACTGCTGGATTATTATTCAAACAGCACAAATACAGGCTATTGCGAAGGACATCTTATGTATAAAACGCCAATGCTGCTGTTAAAACACCTGCCGCTGGTGCGCAACCGTTTATGGACCGAGAGCCTGTCGGGCAACTACCTGTATATCCCTTCGATGGGTTATCGCCTGGAACTTGGATATAGCATAGGCAATGATTTTTACCAGGCCGGCATTTATTCCGGCTTCTCCAATGCCGGGTTCCAGTCGGTCGCGTTCCGGGTCACCCTTTCCATTTTTAGCAGTAAACAATTGTCCATTTCGTTTTAACTCCTCCTGCCTGCACTCAAACTTTAGCAAAAACTTATTCAGTGATAGGTTGGATTTGTCGTTCACAAACAGTCCAGGTTGCCATTTTTAGATTTCAGGGCTGAAGCAGGTTGTTTCCAAAACGGACATATTTCACCATTTTGGAACGAAAAAAAACATCGCCGCCTTCGAATTCAAAAAAGTCTTCCAGGCGCCCGGATCCATATGGCTTACAAGAGTATGGATAACAGAACTTTAAAATTGAACTGACAGCCGTAAAAAATAATATTTTTCTTTTGCATGATTTACCCCGGTTTTTGCATGATTTTTGCAATTTATTTACTTCAATTGATATTAAGACACTTCTTTTGGCAAAAGGAAACACAGTGAACTGCTGTGGTATTAACGGCGGACAACCACTTCCGCCGTTTTTTTATGCTACACGATTTCCTTAAAAGCATAGCACCAACCCACAAATCCATTCCGGCTGCAAGCATAAAAAAACCGCCAGATTAGCAGTCGGCGGTATATTTGTATGTTGTGAATAGAATTATTCCAACACCAGCGGCGCAACTATTTTAGCAGTTGCCAGGGCCGAAAGCTCTTTATCGATATGGAATAACCCGCCGGCTTCGTTACCGGCCAGTTTCATTTTATCCAATATGCCATGCATGGTACGCTCTTCTTCAATCTGCTCATTGATAAACCATTGCAGATAATTTCCCGTAGTATAATCTTTGCTCTCCAGTGCCACTTCGTATAAATCGTTGATGGATTGCGTAATAAATTCCTCATGTATCATTACCTTTTCAAAAACATCGAGCAGGGATGAGTACTCAGCGGTAGGATCATCCAAAGCCAACAATTTACTATATCCGGCCCGGTCGTTGAGATAATGCACAAATTTGAGCATGTGCATGCGTTCTTCGTCAGTCTGCTTGAAAAGAAAGGCTGCGGCACCCGGGTAACCCTTCACCTGGCACCATGAAGCCATAGAAAGGTACAAACGCGATGAATGTTCTTCGTTTTTTATCTGGTTAATGATCGCCTTTTCAACGGATTCTTTTATCATGAGCTATTAATTCTTTATTGTTTCTTGCTTTGGGAAAGAGGCAGGTGGAGAGAAAGAGTGAGACACCAGGATATACAGAAACCTGGATTACGATAAAATATTCTAACTGAAACCTTGGTCTGTATTTACTGGTTCTTCAGGGCTTCGGCTCCACTCACGATTTCAAGGATTTCCTTGGTAATGGCAGCCTGACGGGCTTTGTTGTAGGCCAGATTCAGTTCCTTGATCAGGTCGCCGGCATTATCGGTTGCCTGGTGCATAGCGGTCATACGTGCGCCATTTTCGGATGCATTGGAATCAAGCACAGCTTTATAGAACTGGATCTTAAGCGATTTGGGTATGAGTTCCGAAACAATTTCTTCTTTTGAAGGAAGGAAGATAAAATCGTTATTGGTTTTGGACACAGAAACGCTTTCGGCAGGAGCTTCAACAGGAAGAAATTGCTCTACCGTAACCTTCTGAATTACAGCATTTTTGAATTGATTGTAGATGATGTCAACCCTGTCGTATTCCTTATCGGCAAAGGCTTTCATCACCGAAACTGCTATGGCCGCAACGTTATCGTAAGTCAGGTCATCGTATATGTAGTCGTGTGTGGATACCACATTATACCCCCGTTTGGTAAAAAACTCTGTAGCCTTTCGCCCTATGGTGAGTATGCTAAGCTTACCCGAATTATACTGGGAAGCATATTCATTCTGTAAACGCTGAACTGTCGTGCGTAATATATTGGTATTAAAAGCTCCGCAGAGACCCCGGTTTGAAGTGAGAACGACCAGCAGTACCTTTTCTGTATTTCGTTTCTCCGAGTATATATTCACGTCGCCCGAATCGAGGCTGGCACTCAGGTTTTGCAGTATATCCTTCAGTTTCGCGGCATAGGGGCGCATTTTCAGGATGGCATTCTGGGCCTTGCGCAACTTTGATGCAGCAACCATTTTCATGGCGCTGGTGATCTGTTGTGTCGATTTTACCGAAGTGATCCTTATTCTTACTTCCTTTAAATTCGGCATAGAATGGAGTTAAACACTGATGTAATGCCCTTTCTTTCAATCAAATGAAAGAAAGGAACTTTATTTAATATACTTGGCTGAAATTTCTTTGGCTACGCTGTCGATTGTACTGAGAATCTCATCGTCCAGTTTCCCTTTTCTCAGGTCGGCAAGAAGATCCTTATGGTTCAGTTCCAGGTGACTCAGGAACTCGTCTTCAAAATCGCGTATCCTGTTGATTGGCACCTTCTGCAACAAGCCTCGGGTACCGCAGGCTATAATAGCAATCTGCCTTTCGACCGATACCGGTGAGTATTGAGGTTGTTTCAGGATTTCCACATTGCGGGCTCCCTTGTCCAGGATGTTTTTTGTAGCTGCATCCAGGTCGGATCCGAATTTCGAGAAGGCCTCCAGTTCGCGGTATTCAGCCTGTGCCAGTTTAAGGGTTCCGGCAACTTTTTTCATGGCTTTGATCTGGGCATTTCCTCCTACGCGTGATACCGAAATCCCGACGTTGATAGCCGGACGTATACCGGAATTGAAGAGCGTGGTTTCCAGGAATATCTGCCCGTCGGTAATCGAAATTACGTTTGTAGGAATATAGGCTGAAACGTCACCGGCCTGTGTTTCGATGATAGGAAGCGCAGTGAGTGAACCTCCGCCTTTTACCAACGACCTGATGGATTCAGGAAGGTCGTTCATCTTGCGGGCGATTTCGTCGCTCTTGATGACTTTGGCGGCACGTTCGAGCAGGCGTGAATGCAGGTAAAATACATCACCCGGATATGCTTCGCGTCCTGGTGGGCGGCGCAGCAGCAGTGATACTTCGCGGTAGGCAACGGCCTGTTTCGAAAGGTCATCGTAAATTACCAAAGCCGAACGGCCGGTGTCGCGGAAAAACTCGCCGATGGCAGCACCTGTGAAAGGAGCATAAAACTGCATGGCAGCAGGGTCGCTGGCCGTAGCCATTACTATGACTGTATAAGCCATGGCACCCTGGTCCTCGAGTATTTTAACAATATTGGCAACGGTCGAACCTTTCTGCCCTATAGCTACATAGATGCAAAAAACTGGCTCCCCTTTTTCGTAAAATTCTTTCTGGTTAATAATGGCATCAATGGCAATAGCCGATTTCCCTGTCTGGCGGTCGCCGATGATAAGTTCGCGCTGTCCGCGTCCTATAGGAATCATGGCATCTATAGCCTTGATACCGGTCTGTAAGGGTTCGGTAACCGGCTGGCGGAAAATAACGCCTGGAGCCTTGCGCTCGATCGGCATTTCGTAAAGCTGGCCTTTTATTTCACCTTTCCCGTCGATGGGTTCGCCCAGGGTATTGATAACACGTCCGAGCATGCCTTCGCCAACCTGTATGCTGGCAATACGTTTGGTGCGCTGAACCTTGTCGCCTTCTTTTATATTTTTCGATTCACCCAAAAGAACCACGCCCACATTATCCTCTTCGAGGTTGAGCACTATCCCTTTGGTATCGGTTTTAACAAATTCAACGAGTTCGCCCGATTGCGCATTGGTAAGACCATAAACGCGGGCTATGCCGTCGCCAACCTGAAGCACGGAGCCTATTTCTTTGATTTCGGCTTCAGTTGAAAAACCGGCCAATTCCTGCCGCAGTATTGCAGTTACTTCTGCGGGTTTAATTTCTGCCATATGTGTGTTGGATTAAAATCCTTTTATAAACAGGTTTTTTTCAAAATCCTTTTTGAGTTCTTTTATTTTCGTTGCGATGCTCTGATCAATCTGGAAATTATCTAGATTTATCACAAAACCGCCTATCAATGCTTCGTTTGTTTTTTCAACCAGGTCAATCTTCTTATCTGTCAGCCTTTTAAGAATTTCCATCACGCCGGTTTTCTCTTTATCCTCCAGGGCAACCGCGGAGGTCACATAGGCTTTTTTAATTCCTTTTGATGCCTGGTAAAGGTCGGAAAAAGCTTCAGCAATGGATGGGAGATAGCATTCGCGGCGTTTCCGTATCATGAGGTTCATAAAACTTATGGAAACCGGGTTGACAGAACTTGCAAAAACCAGGGAGATAACTTTTTTCTTCCTATCCGCATTGATTACAGGGTTTTGCAACATACGGACAAAATCGTAGTTCGAAGTACAGACATTACCAAGCAGCGTCATATCCTCAAAAGCACTTTCAACTATGCCTTTTTCAGAGGCCAGGTCGAAAAATGCAGCAGCATAACGTAGGGTTATTTTTGTATAACTCATTGTGAGGGATGGTATATAATCCGCTTAATTAATTTTAACGTCTTTCAGGAGTTTTTCCGTTAGTTGCTGCTGTTGCTGTTTGTTTTCCAGTTCCTTACCAAGCAATTTTTCGGCAATTTCGATGGAGATAGAAGCTATCTGGTTTTTCAGCTCATTGATGGCTGCCATTTTTTCTATCTGTATGTTTTCGCGGGCATTTTCAACGATCTTAGCTGATTCGGCCGAAGCTCTTACGCGGGCTTCTTCTAAAATAGCGTCTTTCATCTTACGGGCATCGCGCATCAGGGCATCGCGTTCGTCCTTGGCTTCACGCAGCAATTGCTCATTGCCGGCTTTCAGCTGGAGCATTTCCTTCTTTGCCTCGTTAGCGGCTTCCAGCGCCCTTTCAATGGTATCTTCCCTCTGGTGAATACCTTTCATGATCGGCGACCAGGCATATTTGCCAAGAACAAACATTACCAGGCTGAATGAAATCAACATCCAGAATATCAGGCCTATACCAGGAGTTACTAATTGCATAGTCGGGGTATTGAGAAATTATAGGTTAATTTACTTAGTGTACTGTTCCGAAAGGTTCAATTGCGGCATCCCTGCCAGGTGCAGGGATACAGCAACCGAATTTTTTGTTTAAAGGAACAGGATCAACAGACAAACCACGATAGCGAAGAATGCTACACCTTCGATAAGAGCGGCTGCCACAATCATGTTCGAACGGATATCGCCTACGCTTTCGGGCTGGCGGGCAATGGACTCGAGAGCGGACGCCCCGATTTTTCCAATACCAATACCTGCACCAATAGCTGCAATACCAGCACCAATGCCGGCACCCATTTTTGCAATGGGAGCAAGGTCTGTTGCTACTTGTAATAAAACGCCTAAGAGTGACATAAGAATGGAATTATGGTGATTAATAAAAAGATTTAGTGTTCAGTTGTATGTTCTTCGGTATGATGTTCTTCCATGGCCATTCCGAAGTAAATGGACGAAAGCAATGTGAAGACGTAGGCCTGTATAAATGCTACCAGCAGCTCGAGCAGGCTCATGAAAACGCCGAAGGCAATAGAAAATACCGAAACTCCGTAGCCCGCAAACGGGTTCATTTTACCGAAAATGAAAATCAGGCTCATGAAACCAAGAAGGATAATATGCCCAGCGGTCATGTTGGCAAACAAACGGACCATCAATACAAAAGGCTTTGTGATCAATCCTACAAACTCGACGATAGGCATGAGTGGAATCGGAAATTTAAGCCACCAGGGTACACCCGGGGCGTTGAAAATATGCAGCCAGTAGTTCTTATTCCCGTTAAATGTGGTGATAACAAAAGTAAAGAGTGCAAGCACCAGAGTGATGGAAATATTACCGGTGAGATTGGCGCCCCCCGGGAAAATAGGGATCAGGCCCATGAGGTTATTCAGGAAAATAAAGAAAAATGCCGTCAGCAGGAAGGGCATGAAACGGGCATATTTCTTTTTACCCAGGCCGGGAATGGCAATATCGTCGCGCACAAAGAGGATGAGTGGCTCCAATACCGATTGAAGGCCTCTCGGCGCTGAATCCGGGTTGTTTTTATACCTGTTTCCTATAGAAATAAAGATCAGGCAAAGCACTAAAATGCTGATAAACAAAGAAACAACATTCTTGGTTATCGAAAAATCGAGTGGTATTTTGGCTGAAGCATCAGGTGTTTCACCATCAGCCTGTACTTTTACAATCTTACCTTTGTTCACGCCTTCGTTCATCAGGCGGTAGCCATTATAGGCTTCCAGCCCATGGTGCAGATGACCCGAGCTGAATACTACCAGTTTGCCGTTATCGAGAAGAATTACCGGTAAGGGTATGGAGAGGTGAAAATCGTTATAGGTAAGGATGTGCCATTCGTGTGCATCCACAATATGATCGATGATCATTTCACCGGCATTAAACGCCTCCTGAGTATCGGCCTTCCCGTTCGAGGCGGCCTGGGGGCTGGTATTGCCATACGAAAACCCTGCCATGAGCAAGGCAACTAAAACGAGCTGTAACCTGACTGTACCTGATAACTTTCTGATCATTATCCAATTTTCGAATTGAGGTGCAATATTACTACTTTTTCGCGGAAATTCCCGGGTATACAGCCCAAAATTACGAATTTCTTTCAATTTCATAACACGAAACTAAAAATACTCAGGGATTTTATCCTATACAATGTGTCTGAAGAGTTTAAAGTGCATAGAGCGTCTGAAGTTAATAAGCAAGCCTTAAAGGGGAAGTATTCAGCCGGGAAGCAAGGAGCAGGGAATTTATCTGCTTGCCATTTATCCGAAACAGGTACCTTTGCCTGATAAACAGGCAAGGTATGGAATTTACCATTTTTTCTGACGATTCGTTTATGCGTGAGGCGCTTAAAGAAGCTCACAAGGCGCTTGCAAAGGATGAAGTACCCATTGGCGCTGTGATCGTATGCGAAAACCGCATCATTGCACGTGCCCATAACCTGACTGAACAGCTCAACGATGTTACTGCCCATGCCGAGATGCAGGCTTTTACCTCCGCTTCAGGGTTTATGGGAGGCAAATACCTCGAAGGCTGTACCTTGTATGTGACCATTGAGCCCTGTGTGATGTGTGCCGGTGCATCGTTCTGGGC
>JBAXXB010000154.1:0-10292 GCA_037128115.1 Bacteroidota bacterium | reverse complement strand
CGGCTTGCCCGCCTCGGCTTTCGCCGGCCGCTCCGCGAGTGCCGGCTGCACCTCCGTCTGGACCCCCGCCGGCTGCTCCGCGCCGACTGCCGCGGCCGGAAGGCCGGCCTCCGGCTCGCCCTCGGCGACCGGCGTTTCCGTAGGGTGCGCCGCCGGCGCAGGGATGCTCGGCAGGTGCGGCTTGCCGGCAATGAGGTCGTATTTGGCTGCTGGCACGTTGAACGGGGCGCTGTATGCCATCGGCGGATATGATGGTAGTGCTGCAAAAACAAACGTTTACCGATATCAACCTTGATTACCTGATGTGCGGAGTCGGGGGCAATGACAGTTGGGGAGCATGGCCCATGGAGAAATACCTTATTCCGGCAAAAGACTACACTTGGTCTTACCGTATGTATCCAATCAGTTACCCGTATTAATTTAGAAACAGGATATTAAACCACCAATAGATGAAACTCGCTGATATTAAAGGATATTCATCAGCATCGGATAGCCCGGCTTTAAATGATGATGCATTTGTCACCCGTTTTGAAAAGATCCCGGTCCGGGTCTTTCCTTCTGCAGCTGCAGGCTCTGTGGAAGTTGCCTCGAAAATTGCCGTCCTGATCAGGGAACGTCAAAAGTCGGGCAAAACAGTGGTACTGGGGCTGGCAACCGGATCAACACCGCTGAAGGTGTATAATGAATTGATCCGGTTTCACAAGGAGGAAGACCTGAGTTTTTCGAATGTAATCACCTTTAACCTGGATGAATACTACCCGCTTGAGCATGATCACCAGCAGAGTTACAACCACTTTATGTGGGACAGGCTCTTCAAACACATTGACATTAAAACTGAAAATATCCATATTCCTTCGGGCAGTATTGAGCAGGATGATGTGGCTGCTTTTTGCCGTGAATACGAAAGGAAGATAAATGAGGCCGGGGGCATTGACATACAACTGCTAGGCATTGGAAGGACCGGTCATATTGGTTTTAACGAACCTGGTTCAGCTTATACTTCGAAAACCCGGCTGGTCACACTCGACCGCATGACGAGAAATGATGCAGCTGATTCATTTAATGGTGAAGAGCATGTGCCTCATTTTGCCATTACCATGGGTGTGGGGACTATAATAGCCGCCAAGGAAGTTTACCTCATGGCCTGGGGTGAAGGGAAAGCTGAAATTATTGCCAAAGCGGTCGAAGGGACGGTAACAGATGTAATTCCTTCGAGTTTTCTCCAAAACCATCTCAACACGACCTTCATCGTGGATCCACCGGCTGCCGTTGAGTTGACCCGCTTTAAATCGCCCTGGCGGGTGGGACAGTGCGAATGGACCGACCGCATGATCCGGAAAGCGGTTTTGTGGCTCTGCACCCAGACGGGGAAACCCTTGCTCAAACTGACTGAGAGAGATTATAACGATTATGGCCTTTCGGACCTGATAAGCACGCATGCCATTTTCAGCAAAATAAACATTAAGGTATTCAACGACCTGCAACATACCATTACGGGCTGGCCCGGCGGGAAGCCGAATGTTGACGATTCGACCCGCCCTGAACGTGCACTGCCATTCCCGAAAAGAGTTGCCCTCTTAAGCCCCCACCCTGACGATGATGTTATTTCGATGGGCGGAACGTTTGCCCGCCTGGTGGAACACGGGCATGACGTGCATGTTGCCTACCAGACATCGGGAAGTATTGCTGTTAGTGATGATGATGCCATACGTTACCTCGACTTTGTTCAGAATTACGAGAAGATTTATGATATTATTGAACCTAAAGCCGAATCCCTTTATGAACTAACATCCGATTTTTACAGGAATAAGAAAAAAGACAGCATAGAACCCTCGGAGCTGCTTGCCGTAAAAGCGGCCATCCGAAGGGGTGAAGCAAAAGCATCGTGCCGGTATATAGGCCTCCCGGAAAAGAATGTACATTTTCTGAACCTTCCTTTTTATGAGACAGGTACCGTTAAAAAAGCACCGGCAGGAGAGTCGGATATCCGGATCATCATGGACTTCCTCCGAACACTCAAGCCGCACCAGATCTATGCAGCCGGCGATCTGAGCGACCCACACGGAACCCACCGGGTATGCATTGATGTGATCATCGAAGCCCTCGAAAGGATGAAAACGGAAGACTGGATGAAAGATTGCCGTGTATGGCTCTACCGCGGGGCATGGCAGGAATGGGATATCGAAATGGTCGATATGGCTGTTCCGCTCAGTCCTGAAGAAGTAGTGATAAAACGAAATGCCATTTTCAGGCACCAGTCGCAAAAAGACGGGGCCATGTTTATGGGAGCTGATAAACGCGAATTCTGGCAAAGAGCCGAAGAACGGAATAAAAATACTGCCCGCCTCTACGACAAACTTGGGATGGCTGAATATGAGGCTATAGAAGTATTCGTGAGGTACGAGGTTGACTAAAATAAAACATTGTAACGTTCAAATAATAAATCCTTTACAAACGACTTTAACCATGGACAAAAACATTACCGGCATTTCTGCCAATCAAAAAAACAGCCTGATACCGATTACAGTCATAGGAGTGCTGTTTTTCATCTTCGGGTTTATCACCTGGCTGAACGGGACGCTTATACCTTTCCTGAAAATTGCCTGTGAGCTGAATAACGTGCAGGCCTATTTCGTTACCCTGGCCTTTTATATAGCCTATTTCTTTATGGCCCCGCCATCGACCATTGTTTTACACAAGGTTGGATTCAAGAACGGGATGGCAGTAGGATTGTTTGTGATGGCTGTTGGATCTCTGATCTTTATCCCTGCTGCCCTCACCCGCACATTCGGGCTGTTTCTCACCGGCTTGTTTATACAGGGAACAGGGCTAGCCTTGCTTCAAACGGCTTCCAATCCTTATGTGGTGGTGATAGGTCCACGCGAAAGCGCCGCCAAGCGTATATCCATTATGGGAATCTGCAATAAAGTAGCTGGTGCCATCAGCCCATTAATATTAGGAGCCTTTATCCTGAATCAGAACACCACTGATACCATGCACAAACTGGAGAACATTACCGGCGTTGACCGTCTCCCCCTTCTCGATGCCCTCGCACATAAAGTAATTGTTCCTTATATTATTATTGCCATAGCACTTACCATACTGGCTGTGGCTTTAATGTTCGTTCACCTGCCGGATGTAGATACTGACAAGGAAGAAGATTCGGCATTGCCAAACGGCACGCACAAAACCGCCTGGTGGCAGTTCCCACATCTCTGGCTTGGCTTCATCACATTATTCCTCTATGTTGGTGCAGAAGTAATTGCAGGTGATACCATTATACTTTATGGTCTTTCATTAAACATACCCCTTGCAACCGCGCGGACTTTTACTACCATGACCCTGATTTCGATGGTTGTCGGATATATCATAGGCATCGTCACCATTCCACGCTTTATAAGCCAGGGAAAGGCATTAGCCTATGCAGCAGTACTTGGACTATTTTTTGCCCTCTGTGCCATCTTTACGTCCGGGTTTACAAGCATAGCCTGCATTGCCTTATTGGGACTGTCGAATGCCGTTATGTGGCCGGCTATTTTCCCCCTGGCCATCGCGGACCTGGGAAAATTCACCAAAGCCGGGTCGGCACTGCTTATTATGGGCATAGCCGGTGGTGCATTGTTACCGCTTTTATATGGCAAACTTGTAGGAATAACAGGTAACCAGCAGGCTTACTGGATATTGGTTCCGATTTACTTTTTCATCTTCTATTTTGCTGTCTCCGGGAATAAAATCCGCAGATAACTTTAAACATTACTCTTATGACCAAACCTACTTTACTTGTACTCGCTGCCGGCATGGGAAGCCGCTACGGAAGCCTCAAACAGATTGATCCCGTCGGCCCTTCGGGGGAAACTATTATCGACTATTCCATTTACGATGCCATACGGGCTGGCTTCGGTAAAGTCGTTTTCATTATCCGTAAAAGTTTCGAACAGGATTTTAAGGACATCTTCATTTCCAAGTTGCAACCTCATATCCCGGTTGAATATGTGTTCCAGGAAGTTGAAAATGTGCCGTATGGAGTCAGCATTTCCCCTGAACGGACCAAACCCTGGGGAACGGCCCATGCCATTCTCATGGCTAAAGACATTATCCATGAGCCCTTTGCGGTAATTAACGGGGACGATTTTTATGGTTCAGGGGCATTCATCACCATGGCCGATTACCTGAATTCACTCCTGCCGGATCAACAGAACCAGTACTCACTGGTTGGGTACCAGGTAGGGAATACCATGTCGGAGCATGGCACTGTTTCGCGCGGGGTTTGCCATGCCGACAGGGACGAATTCCTGGTTTCGGTGACCGAACGCACGAATATACAGTATACCGATGACGGTATTGCCTACAAGGACGCTGATGAGTTGTTTGTATTCCTGGACCCGCAAACCCTGGTCTCTATGAATTTCTGGGGGTTCACACCCGAATATTTCAAACAGACAGAACCCATGTTCAGTGATTTTGTAAAAGCCAACACCGGTTCTCTCAAAGCTGAATTCTATATTCCAACGGCTATCGACAATCTGATAAGCAGTAAAAATGCCAGTGTTAAAGTTCTGAGGAGTGACGCAAAGTGGTTCGGTGTTACCTATAAAGAAGATAAACCGGTGGTAATTGAAAAACTGGCCAAACTTATAAAGGAGGGAGTCTATCCTGCCCAACTCTGGAAATAGCGTATGAAAAATGACATTGGAGAAATTGTCTCCCATTTCAGGATAGCAGGCGAATTTCTTGGCTATGAAAAAGTCAGTACCGGGCACATCAATGATTCCTATATTATTAAGACCTCCTCATCCGGTGATCCCGGATATTTCCTGCAATGGATCAATACCTATATATTTAAAGATGTTGAAGGTCTGATGAATAACATCAGCCATGTTACGCACCACCTGGCAAATAAACTATCTGAAAACAAGGAACTTGATTTCACAGTACTCGAAATTATCCCTTGTTCGGATGGCAGGAAATATTACCAGGATTCAACAGGGCTATCCTGGCGTCTTTACAGGTATATCGGGAACACCCATGTTTATGATGTAGTCGAAAATACCGGCATCGCGTATGAGGGAGGAAAAGCCTTCGGTATATTCATGTCGCTTTTGGCTGACCTCCCGGCAGAAAAGCTGGGAGAAACCATCCCCGACTTTCATAATATGGAAAAGAGGCTGGAAACTTTTAACCTCTCCCTGGAGGCTGACCCGCTTGGAAGAGCAAATGAAATTTCGGATGAAACAGACTTTATCAGGAAAAGATCCGCTGCAATGCTGAACATTCAAAGCCTGGTCAAGGCAGGACTGCTCCCTAAACGGATCACGCATAACGATACCAAGTTCAACAATATCCTGTTTGATGAAACTGAGCATGCCATCTGCATAGTTGACCTGGATACAGTGATGCCAGGCAGCATATTATTCGACTTTGGTGATGCCATACGGACTGGCGCCAATACGGCAAACGAGGATGAGAAAGACCTCTCGGAAGTCGGCATCAATCTACCCATCTACGAAGCTTATACCCGTGGATTTATTAAAAGTACCCGGCATACCCTCACCGAAGTTGAAATTGATAATCTCGCCTTTTCGGCGAGGTTTATGACTTTTATAATAGGGCTTAGGTTTCTGACCGATTTTGTCGACGGGGACCCTTATTTCCGCACTTCCTACCCGCAACATAATCTCGACAGGGCCAGGGTGCAGTTCCGACTAATAGAAGACATGGAAAGCAAAGCTGAAGAAATGGAAGCTATAGTACGACAAGCTATTGAAAGAATAAGCATCTAGTATTCGGCTTGCAAAATAAGAACCTAAAGATAAAATCATGAAGATACCTCATCTCGTTGCCTTAGTGTTCACTATTTTTAGCTGTATCCCTCCTCTCTTTGCCGGTGGACAATACCTGCATATAACTGAACACGGGAAATCGTCCTACGTCATAATTATACCGTCAAAGGCCAATGATATCGAAAAACAGTCGGCTGAACTGCTGCAGGTATATGTCGAACGAATTTCGGGATGCAGGCTTGCTATCTCTAATGACCAGGTAAAACCCATACGGACTGAGATAGTAATCGGGTTTACAAGCCGTCAGAGAACTAAAAACAACGCAAGCCCCGCGGTTTCCATGGATCCCGATGGATTCCATATCAAGACTGATCACCAAAAGTTGCTGATTGCAGGGGGCAGCCACAAAGGCACATACTACGGCGTTGTGGATCTTCTCGAAAAACAACTGGGATGCAGGATTTACGCCCCGGAAGTCGAATTTGCCCCTAAAAATGAGACTATACTCCTGCAGCCGCTTAATTATTCGGATAAACCGGCAAACCGGTTGCGCATTGTTCACGGGCAGTTCAATGAGAATAAGGTGTATAAGGAATGGATGAGACTCGACAATATCAATGAGGTATTCGCCGATGGCTATTATGTACATACATTCAACCGCCTGGTCCCCAGGGACACTTATTTTGATTCGCATCCCGAATATTTTGCCTTTATGAACGGCAAACGCATTACCGACCAGTTGTGCATGTCGAACCCGGAGGTGCTCAGGCTGGTCATCGAAAAGCTTACCGAAGAAATGTCTAAACAACCGGAAAAGAAAGTATGGTCGGTAAGCCAGAACGATAATTTCTCCTATTGCCAGTGCGACAAATGCAAAGCCATTATTGCCGAGGAAGGCGCTCCCTCAGGTCCCCTGCTCCGGTTTGTAAACCAGGTGGCAGCGCGTTTCCCGGATAAGACTATCTCGACCCTGGCTTACCAGTTTTCGCGTGCAGCGCCTAAAGTCACCAAGCCAGCTTCGAATGTGCAGATCATGCTCTGCACCATTGAACTGAACCGGAGTAAAAGCATCGAAAGTGATTCAAGTAGCCGGTCATTTGTGAAGGACATCTCAGATTGGGGTAAGCTCACTTCCAACATTTACCTCTGGGATTATACGGTCGACTTTGCCAACAGCGTTACGCCTTTCCCAAACCTGCATGTGCTGCAACCTAATATTCAGTTCCTTTCTCGCAACGGGGCCAGCCAGCATTTCCAGCAGACCAATACTATGAAAGGTAACGAAATGGCTGAGTTGAAAGCCTACCTGCTGGCCCGCCTGCTTTGGAACCCTGATGTGAACCTGGATTCGGTAAAAAATGTCTTTCTGAATGGCTATTACGCTGAATCCGCACCTTTCATGCACCAATATATTGACAGGCTGGAAACAGAGCTGATTAAATCAGGCGAATGGCTCGACATCTATGGTTCGCCGGTGCATCACGAAAAGTCCTTCCTTTCGGCCGTAAATATGGATTACTACAACAACCTGTTCGACCAGGCCCTGGCTGCAGTTGCTTACAGCCCCGAACTTGTGCAAAGGGTGAAAGTCAGCAGCCTGCCCGTGGAGTTTGCAACCATGGAGATCGGCAAGAATGATATGTTCGGTCCCCGTGGATGGTACTCGGAAGAAAACGGGAAATTTATTTTAAAACCCGGGATGAAAGCCCTGCTGGATGATTTCAACACCACCAGTAAAACCAACGGCGTAAAATACCTGAATGAATCGGGGCTGACCGTTGATAGCTACTATACTGCTACCCTCCGTTTTATTGATGTGCAGGTCGACAATAACCTGGCCTTCCGAAAAGCAGTAAGTGCCTCTCCCCTGCCGAGTCCAAAATACAGCCATGGCGATATGGTCGTGATCACTAACGGGGTCCAGGGAGCCGACAGCTATAAAGTCCACTGGCTGGGATGGGAAGGCACTGACTTCCAACTTACCCTCGACCTGGGAGAGAATCGCACTTTTCATTCTATAAGTTTAGGCTCACTGTGGGATCCTAAAAGCTGGATTTTGCATCCCAGCCGTGTTACCTGCATGGTGTCGGCCGATGGCATAACCTGGGATCCCGCAGGCAGCAGCGAAGTTAAAGGATCACAACAAAAAGAGGATGTTACCAGGAATTATATTTTCACCGGCAATTTTAACGATAAGCGTTTTATACGCTATTATATAAGCGCGACCAAAAAACTTCCCTCCTGGCATCCATCGGCTGGCGGTCTTTCGTGGGTTTTCCTGGATGAGATAGTGGTGAAATAAGCAAGATAGCCAGGATGATAAACATTGTGTAACTAAACTCTAGCTTTACCCATATTTATCTCCGATATAGTAAAACCTTTTTAATTCGATGAGAGGTATTTTCAACTGGTTTCCAAACCCAGTTGAGCTGCAAGCGTCTCCATTTCAGCTTGTAACGCATCCGGCGAATCACTTTTCTTAATCTCCATTATCTCAGTACCATCAGCAGCATAAAGCGCTATTCTGAAATCCTGTTCCTTCACATCCAGCGACCTGTTGCCCCTGCTATATGCGCTCCAGGTAAGATTGGATTCTTTGACGCCAAGTTTCATTGATTTATCCAGGGAAAACCATTTCCCTGTCTCAAGGATTCCGAATAAGTTATTCGAAAATTTCACCCGTTTCCTATCAGGGTCTATAATGGCGCTTGTGGAGGAAAAGCCCACAAAAGCCCCGAGTAAAACCAGAATCAGCCCATAGAAAGAGGAATACGTGAGGATCAGTCCCACAACAAACAATAAAATACCCGCCTGATTTCCGACTGGACCAAAAGACCGGCCTAACTTGCTTTTTGTAATCATTTTCTCAATTCAAAGTTTTGCGTCAAATCCGGGTGGATTTCAACCCAAAATTTGCCAATTTCAGATCAAATTTAGGCATTATTCAATACCCGACACCTGTATGCAATCTATTATTTCCCAGATATTTTGCATTAACTGCCTGGCCGTTAATAAAGTAATTTCCAGCGCAACTTTCATCCTGGCTCAACTTCTATAAAAAACCTGGCTGAACCTACCAAGTTCTATCTTTTACCAGAAGTATTATACTTACCGTCTAATAACGGAGAGACCCGCTTTTTAAAAAGGTATCCAGGGTTTCCGATCCCAGGTATGCTTTTAATCTTGTTTCGGAATAAAATGCAGCACCAGGTGAAGGACCAATATCATGTGTAAATCTTATTTCGATGGTATCATTAAACACTCCGTTGGTGAGTTTTAAATCGCGTTCATTGCGTAATCCGTCCCCATAAGTCATAATAGTCAACCTGTCGGCATTTGTTATCCCCTTCACGGCTAAATTCACCATGCCAAATGTGAGTTTAGGTGCCTGGAGCTTGCTGGTGTACCACAGGGCCTGCGAAAGATCCAGCGTTATTTTTGGAGATTCAGCACCTCCTCCAACCTTACCTTCCTTTGTAGTATGAACTGGCCCTTTGCAACATTGCATTACCAGGGCAAAAGACAATAAAACCAGTAAATGATATTTCATTTTAAGTCCGTTTACAATTGAAGCTTAGTGCTTTTTTTGTACCAGTATCGGGTTTCGGCTTACTGGTTTAAGTGGTTATTTCCGTTCAGATTTACCTTATTTTCAAGTACTTGTTACAATAAAAGTGTCACCTTTTATAAATAATACTGTAGCTCTATATACATCAACTATTATACCATTTGGATAGCAATCCTGCCGTTTGAGGTTTTATTCAACCAGGGCTTCCTACCGGGCAACAATGCTAATAATTATCATGCCGGGGTGGATGAAGCCCGGTTCATCAATCAAAGTTGGTCATTAACTATGATTCAAATTGAGTATTGGTCTTCAGTTTTTCTTTATGAGGGAATCTCTTTTCAAATTCAAGCAACTCAGCAGGATCAGTATCGAAAGAACTGCCTTCATAAAACCGGCCTTTTACACCATCTAATCCCTTGTTTTGGAGCTCCAATACCATCAAGGGTTCAAAGTTCAGGCCATCTTTCGTCGTAATACCATATTCTTGTGCATTTCTAAATCCAAAGCGATGGTAATATTCCGGATTCCCGAAAAGTATCATCCCGGCATAACCCAAATTTTTAGCTATTCTTATTGATTCATTCATAAGTTTCGAACCTATTCCCCTCTTTTGATATTCCGGCAATACTGCGAAAGGGCCTACACACAAAATTTCATGTTCCTGCTTAAGAGCATCTACAACTATTGCCCTGGTTGAAATGATATGCCCGATAATTTTATTATCAAAAACCGCAACAAGGTCTAGTCTGCTGATATGTGCACTACTCTTTCGCATAGAATGCAAAATCAAATGCTCTACACATCCGGGCCTGTATACATTCCAGAATGATTCCCGTGTAATATGCTCTGTAGTGTAAAAATCATTTTCTGTTGTACTTCGAATAATTACAGGTGAGTTCTAAAAATTCGATTTTCTGACAATTTTAACAAATGAAACACTCTTG
>JBAXXB010000153.1:0-10303 GCA_037128115.1 Bacteroidota bacterium | reverse complement strand
CCTGGTACAGGCCATAATTATTTGCTAAGACGGTCTGATATTATCCAGTACTTAGCAAGTCATAAAGGTTGTGCAATCCCTGTCCCATCTCCTTGTCTAATCATGCTTTCAGTATTTTGGCATATTTACTCTAAATCAAATTTGATAACCAGCATCAGTTTGGCATGGAAAGCTTAAAATGTATTCTAATAAAATGCTTTCCGCTTGTTACAGTTACTCAATATAGTTTTACTTTTACTCTTTGCTTTATGCCCATGGATTACAATGTGTTGCCATTTATCGATTAAGCCTGTATTCTTTTACCTGATTTTTATTCTGCTAAGTAAAAATCTTTCGGGGCAATCTTCAGTTTCCTCATTATCAGGCTTATCTGATTCCATTTCGTACCCGCTCCTCTTTGAGGAACTTCAGAAAAGGGATTCAATTCACATATACTACAAACCCGAATGGTTTAAAGACAAGAAAATTGTTGGTACTTCTGTCAACCTGGGCATGGACGATGCACTTTCGAGGGTAAAATCCCTTAACAAGCTTTCGTGTATCATACTGGATCAACAGTCATACGTTTTCGTTCCGTTTATGGTTAATTCGTATAACAGCCCGGCCGGCAGCCCTTCGGATGTGCTCTTGATCGGAAATGTGAATGAATATGGCAGGTACTCCAGGGCGACTATCAGCGGTAAAATATTGGATGGTAAAACATCGGAGTCGATTCCCGGCGTAACCGTGAGTGTTGAGAAATTAAAAACCGGCACCACTACAGACCTAAACGGTAACTTTTCGCTTACCCTGCCGGCTGGAGAGCATCTCCTGAAAATGGCATTTGTAGGCTACGAACAAAATACCTGGAAAATTAAACTGGTAAGCAATGGGAATGCCACTTTCAGCCTTTTTGAGAAATCGGTTAAGCTGCAGGAAATTGTAATTACAGCCGAAAGGGCCGAATTTAATATAACCGGCACTCAAATGAGCCTGCTGCATTTAAATGCAAAGACTATCAGGGAATTGCCCTCATCACTCGGCGAAACAGATATTATCAAGAGCATGGCGTTGTTACCGGGTATTCAGACGGCAGGGGAATTTGGTTCCGGATTCAACGTTCGCGGCGGAGGTTCCGACCAGAACCTCATACTGATCGAAGATGTGCCTTTATTTAATTCTTCGCACCTGTTTGGCCTTACTTCAACCATCAATGCCGATAATGTTGCGAATGTTACCCTGCTAAAAGCGGGCATCCCTGCACGCTATGGCGAAAGGGCTTCGTCGGTGATGGACATCCGGCTGGGTAACGATAACACGGATAAGCTAAGAGCAAAAGGGGGCATCGGTTTGCTTAGCAGCCGTTTGAGCCTACAGGTCCCTATGTTTAATAAAAAAGCAACTTTACTGATCGGTGGCCGCAGTTCCTACTCCAACTGGCTCCTGCACAAAATACCTGACGTTGACATGATGAACAGTTCTGCCGGTATTTATGATCTGAATAGCTTGTATACCTTCAATATTAACCCTAAAAACAAAGTCATACTTTTTGCTTACTACAGCAACGACAAGTTTAGTTTCAATAAAAGCACGAAGTATGTGTACAGTAACCTGTTAGGCTCCCTGCGGTGGACCCATCTGTATGGCAGCAAACTCTCGTCAAGTTTCTTAACAGGATACAGCCGTTATAAATACAGCGTCAGCGAATCGGATACGCTTCACCGCGAAGAAGCATACCAGGTGAACCTGGATACCCGCTACAATAACCTGAAGTGGAATTTTAACTGGATGCCCAGCAACAGGCATACGGTTGATTTTGGCATAAATGGCATCCTTTACCGCTTAATGCCGGGCGAAGAAATCCCGTTTGGCGACCAATCCTTCGTAAAGCCATTAAGGGTGCAAACGGAAAAGGGGCTGGAAATGGCGGCTTATGCAAGCGATAATTTTGATATTCTGCCTGCGCTGAATGCCGAATTGGGATTGCGGTTTGTGCATTACCTGGCACTGGGTCCCGGTTCGTTCCAGACCTACGCAGCAGGGCAACCCATTTCGATGGAAAAGGTACTGGATACCCTGCACTATAATTCAAACCAGGTTATAAGCCGGAACTCAGCCCTGGAACCTCGCCTGGCTTTCAGGTACAGTATTAATGAAAAGTGCTCCGTTAAATGGAGTTATAACCGTATCAACCAGTTCATAAACCTGATATCGAATAATTCCGTCATGTCGCCGACTGATACCTGGACACTCAGCAATTCCTATCTTAAGCCTTTGATTTCGGACCAATTAGCGGTTGGCTATTTCAGGAACTTTGATCAGAATGCGTATGAAGTCTCAGTGGAAGCCTATTACCGGAAGCTGCAAAATGTTGTGGAGTATAAGAATGGGGCACAGATTCTGCTTAACCAGCATATTGAAACCGACCTGCTGAATGTAAAGGGGTATACCTATGGCATTGAATTTTATGCAAAGAAAAGTGCCGGGCTTCTGACAGGCTGGATAAGCTACACCTATTCGCGTTCATTGTTAAGAACTGACGGAACAGCCCCGGAAGAACAAATAAACAGGAACCAGTATTACCCTTCGAATTTCGACAAGCCCCATAACCTGGTGGTGATGGCAAATTATCATTTATCCCGGAGGTGGAGAGTCTCTGGCACATTTGTTTACAATACCGGGCGACCTGTTACCCTTCCCGAGCTAACATTCAATTCGCTGGGTAACCAGCTGATTTATTATTCCGACCGCAATAAATACCGTTTACCTGATTACCACAGGTTAGATATCTCCATTACTTTCGACGAAAACCTAAGGCTGAAAAAGATGTGGAAAGGCAGCTGGACCCTTTCCATCATTAATGTTTACGGGAGGAAAAATGCATATTCGGTGTATTATGCCCAGGAAGACAACAGGATTTATCACAGTTCGGGGAATACAGGTATGTACAAACTGTATATAATCGGGCTTCCTTTACCTACACTCACCTATAATTTTACTTTCTGATGATGCTTATTCGGTCGACCATACGAAAGTTTATTCTGCCGGCAATACTGCTCCTGACAGGCTGCAAGGAAGTATATTACCCTGTCATCGACAGGCAAATGGAGGCCTTGGTTATCGAAGGTCTTATGACTAACCTGAAGGAATCATACAAGGTGAAGTTAACCATGGCCTCAACCTACGATTCTACGCTCAGCAGCGAGGGTATCACGGGTGCCCTTGTTTCGATAACTGACGATTTGGGAAACATATACCTTATGCATGAAAATCATTTCCTGAAATCGTATTATTCTGATCCTTCTGAATTCGTTGCAGTAGCCGGACGATCCTATGCTCTGCATATTGAAATGCCCGGGGGAGAGGTATATGAATCTACAGCCCAGAAATTGCTTCCACCTGCAAGCATCGACAGTATCCATGGTATTTCGGGCAATAAGGAGTTCTGGTATACGGATCAGTTGGGGGATATTGTTTCCAGACTGGTTTATGGATCTGAGACTTTTATGGATATTGGCAATAATTCGGACTCGGTTTACCAGTACAGGCTCGATAATTATATAATTAACTGCTATTCATTCAGGGACCTGTGGACTCCCGAAATGAAAGCGGCAGGGATCACATTCCCGCCTCCCAAGGATTGTCCTGGGACCGTTTGCCCATACCTGATATACAACTGGAAAAGATTCGATTTGAAGACCAGTATTAACCTGACTGCCACCACACAGACATTTTCATCCGATAAACTTTTTAACAGCACGGTTTGTTTTTTTTCGTTTGATTCCGCTGCGTTCCCCCTGAACTATAAAATGGATTCCTGCGGATATGATGTTCATGAGAAGTACGTATGCGGACCCATCAGGCAGAAGGCCGGACCTGCAGGGAAGGCTTTACAGACGAGGTTATATGCCTTAAACCAGGCTTCATCGGTGTATTACCAGGAGCTAAACAAGCAACTTTCGGCGGAGGGTAAGCTGTTCGACCCTATAGCGGTTCAGCTGCAGGGAAACATGCGATGCCTCAGTAATCCCGGCAAGCTGGCACTGGGATTGTTCGAGGTATCTTCCTGCACAACCAAATCCTACTGGCTGACTTTTAATTATGGTACTGGCGAAGGGTATTATCAGCCTATAGGTGACCTTTCCGGCCTGCCTGATGCAGGGAGCAGCAAGGTTATGCCTGGTTTCTGGATACCGTGATTTCATCATCAAAGCATTCCATGGAAAATAACTGATCCGAAATAACGAAAATAGCCTGCGTGTTTAAATGTTAAAAAGTAAATTGAACGATTCCTGGACAGAATCTATGAAAATCCGAAAAGTACTGTTTTCTGTATGTTTTAGTCTGGCCTTTACAATGATAGGTGCAGATGCTGCCGGCAATACAATCCGTGTTGGCAGCGAAATAGCCTACGTGCAAACCGACAGGGATATCTATATAGCCGGGGAGAGCATTTTTTTTAAACTTTACCTGGTCGATGCCGGCTCACATAAATTATCCGGGATCAGTAAGATAGCTTACCTGGTGCTTCGGAATGCTGCCAGCACTTCAATTGCCCAAATCAAACTGAAAGTTGAAGACGGAATGGCTTACGGAAGCATTTACCTACCCGACTCCTTAAAATCAGGTGTTTACCAGGTTTGTGCTTTTTCGAACTGGATGCGCAATGCCGGGGAAGAATCATTTTTCACAAAGGAGATATTTATAGCGAACCGCTTCGATAGAGACCTGGATGAAATAAATAGCTATACAAGTTCGATTAAATCAATAAGTGATACACTCCGGAACCGGGATGGCCAGAAGCCAGTGCAGCTTGCCACTGACAAAACAGAGTATGGCAAACGGGAGCTGATTAAGCTTAGCCTTAAATTTTCCCCTGAAATATCAGCTGATTCAGCGGTGCTTTCCATTACAGTTTCGGAGGATGTACCGGGGCTTAACGACTATTTTACTATTGGCAATTACCTTCAGATGAATGCCCTAGAATTGGCTGGCAACCAAATGGTGGCTCATTCGAACTACAGGTTTCTTCCGGAACATAATGGCGAAATCGTTCAGGGTAAAGTAATTGACCACGATTCGAAGGCAGATGTTGGAGGGTTAAATGTTTTTTTATCAGCTGCCGATACCCTGGTTAACCTGCAATACGGTGTAACCGATTCGGCTGGTGTATTTCGTTTTCAGTTAACCGATTATTACTATGGCAAAGACCTGTATTTCAGCATAAAAGATATTCCGGAAGGGAAGAGACTTGAAATTATTACGGAGGATAAATTTGAACTCAAAACCAGGTTTAATCCCTCCCAAAACCAGGAAAACCCGTTTTTAAAGGATTATATTCTTAAAAGTCAGGACATAGTCACCGTTCAGAAAATATATGAAACAACAGTGGCTTGGAAAGAGAGCAACCCATTTAAACCTGATATAAGTGGTCCCTGGTTGTATTACAAACCCAGCTACCGGATTTATCCTGCCGATTTTGTGCCTTTGAATGATTTCGTGGAAATGTCGAAAGAAATAATACCCCCACAGCTCAACCTGAGGAAGCGTAATAATCAATATACGGCCAGCATGGCCGATGAAAACCTGCACCTGTATATGGACCAGGAGCCGGCAATTTTTCTTGACGGGGTCATGATTAATGATGTCAATCCATTTATAGAACTAGGATCGGATAAGGTGGAACGGGTAGAACTGGTTTGCAGCAGGTACAATTGTGGAGACCTGGTTTTCCCGGGGATACTGGCTGTTTTCAGTAAAAATTTCGAAATCAGAAATATCCGGCCCAATGCATCCACGCTTCGTTGGCAACCCGGCACCTTCCATCCGTATTCGAATTACGTGAGTCAAAATTACGCATACGAAAATACAGTTAATCGTCCTGATTTCAGGCAGTTACTTTTTTGTAATCCAGCGATTTCCATTTCAACCGGACATTCCATTACGACTGAATTTTATGCATCCGATCATTCCGGGAATTATTCGATACGGGTTGAAGGGATTACTTCGGGTGGCGTCGCGGTGAGTGCCGGCACCAGGGTTACAATACGCTAAGATTCCGAAAAATGAAAAAACTCTTTCTGTATATTCTCTTCCTTGGTTTCGGTTCTGCCGCTCAGGCCCAGTCCGTTAACCTGGATTCCATATTTGAACCAAAACTCAGGGGTAGAATTTACCAGGCTAAAACAGGGATTGAAGGGAATCAATTCTATAATAATGAATGGTCGGTGAGCGATATCAGGCTTGTTTCCGGTGAAACGGTTTTCAAGAAGCAACTGAAATACAATGTTCTGCTGGATGAAGTCATCTGGTTACAAGCTGGCACTTACAACCAGGTAAAACTTGAAAAACAGTTTATCAATGAGTTTAGCCTGGAAAATGAGAAGGGAGAGATAGGCTGGTTTAGGCGAATCCATACTAAATTGCCCTCTATGGTGGATTCCGCCGATATTTTTGTCCAGGTTCTGTCGGAGAAAGCATTTGCACTCTGTGTTTTCAGGGCTGTGAGAGTGGAAGGAGCCGTACATAATGTAAACGGGGTGGATCTTTATATTGATAAAATTACACCTGAGCCACAGTACATCCTGGTTTTGCCCGACCGGCAAACCATATTCTTCAAAAGAATCAGCAAACGTGCCCTGGCTAAAGCCTTACCCGAAAAGTATAAAAGTGTTTTTAAAGAGGCAATACAGCTGAATCGCCTTTCCGTCAGGACTGAAGCTGATCTTATAAAACTGGTCCGACTGGTTGAATAAAGGATGCCCGGATTATTGATTTTAATTAGTTCCCGCTGAGTGTTTTGCGATATTCCCTCAGTTCCACCAACAGGTTGGCGGCAGCAATCTTCAGCTGTTCAAAATTTTCGGATAAGCCATCTTCAATCTCCTCATCGCCCATTACCATTAACTTTTTGGCAAGGCCGGTAAAAACCGGGTCAAAGAAATTGCCGCTGATGCTCTTCAGGCCATGAGAGGTTGTGTTGATTTTTTTGAAGTCTTTTTGCCTGATGGCTTCATCAAGCATTTTTAAACGGGCTTCGTAACTATCATTCTTTCCTGATTCTCCGAATTCAAAAAGATCAATGATTTCGCACAGCAATTCTTTGCCGTAATATTGATTTTGATTGTTGAATTCCACCCAGTCTATCATGCTTTTCTGTTTTTGATATTACAATAAGGCTTTAATATCCTATCCGCTTCAGGCAGTGTTTTACGCTATCTTTCCAATAAGGGATTTCAATAGCCATTTTCTTTTTGATTTTTGTCTTATCCAGCACACTGTAAAAAGGTCGGCTGGCAGGAAGAGGATAATCTATTGTTCCAATGGCATTTATGCTGCAGTTGATGTCTGAAATTTCAACTATAGTTTTAGCAAAATCATACCAGCTGGCTGCGCCTTCGTTGGAATAATGATAAACCTCGATGTTTGCAGCCTGCATGGCCAATGGTAAGGTGTCAAGGATGGCTTTCGCGAGATCACGGGCATAGGTCGGCGTGCCGACCTGGTCAAAAACCACGTTCAGGGCACCGCGTTCCAGGCCGTATTTCAGTATGGTTTTGATGAAGTTATTGCCAAAAGCGGAATACAGCCAGGATGTCCGGATAATAATAGCCCTGCCAGCAGTTTCCAGTACTGCTTCCTCTCCTGCTGCTTTGCTCCTGCCATAAGCTGATACGGGATTAATAGGGTCGGTTTCCAGGTATGGACGGAAGTTTTCACCGTCGTATACGTAGTCTGTAGAAACATGAACCAAAAAAGCGCCATATCCAGCCGCAGCCCTGGCGAGATTCCCCGGAGCTACTGCATTGACAAGATAAGCTGTTTCTTCATCCTTTTCGGCTTTATCGACCGCGGTATATGCAGCACAATTAAGGACAACATCCGGTTTATGAATACCAAAAAACGAATTTACCTTTTCCTGGTCCGATATATCCAGTTCGTTTACATCTGTATATAGGAACTCATACAAGGGAAAGTCCTGTGCAAGTTCTTTTATTTCACTGCCTAGTTGTCCATTTGAACCGGTGACCAGTATTTTCATGAGTATGAAAGAGTTTAGGATTTGAGAAGCGCATCAAAATAGGCGATGGTTTTCCCCAAACCTTCTTCGAGCTGTACTTTCGGCGACCAGTCGAGTTCTTTCTTTGCCAAATCAATATTCGGCTGGCGCTGCATGGGATCGTCCGAAGGCAGTGGCATCCTGATAATTTTGGATTTTGAGTTAGTAAGCTCTATAACTTTGTTTGCCAGCTCGAGTATGGTGAATTCGTTGGGGTTGCCGATATTTACCGGGCCGGTAAATTCTTCCCTTGAATTCATCATCCGAATCATTCCTTCAATCAGGTCGTCAACATACTGAAAACTACGCGTTTGCTGCCCGTCACCGTAGATGGTAATGTCTTCATTCTGAAGGGCCTGCATAATAAAATTTGATACAACCCGTCCATCATGCGGATGCATTTTCGGACCATAGGTATTGAAGATTCGTATGATCTTTATCCTGACATGGTTTTGTTTATGATAGTTCACAAACAGGGTTTCGGCTGAGCGCTTGCCCTCATCATAGCAGGAGCGTTCGCCTATGGGATTTACATGCCCCCAATAGGTTTCAACCTGCGGATGTACCTGTGGGTCACCGTAAACTTCGCTGGTCGAAGCCTGGAGGATTTTAGCCTTGATCCGCTTAGCCAGCCCCAGCATATTGATGGCTCCCATCACCGACGTTTTAATGGTTTTTATGGCATTATACTGATAATGAATGGGAGACGCCGGGCAAGCCAGGTTATAGATCTCATCCACCTCAATAAAAAACGGCATAGTAACATCGTGGCGTATCATTTCGAAATAGGGATTGTCCAGCAGGTGGACAATATTCGCTTTCTGCCCGGTAAAATAGTTATCGAGGCAAACTACTTCGTGACCATCATTCAGCAGGCGTTCGCAGAGTTGCGATCCCACAAATCCGGCTCCGCCGGTGACCAATACTTTTTTCCTGATCATAAACTATTCTGTGTTAGTAAGGCAAAACCCGGCAGCTTTATTAGGCTACCAGGCTTGCCGTACAATGTTATACTTATTTTGTGGTATTGATACCGATACAGTAATAGGCAAAGTCGTTGCGTTTCATTTCAGCTGCTTCATAAATGTTACGGCCATCAAAAATAACAGGCTGGTTCAGCAATTTGCGCATGATTTTGAAGTTCGGGAATTTGAATTCGGGCCATTCGGTCACCAGCAAAAGGCAATCGGCATCGATAAGCGCTTCATATTGTTCTTCAGCATAGGTGATAGTGTCGCCAAGCGTATGCTTAGCTTCTTTCATGGCTACAGGATCATAAGCCTTTACTTTTGCGCCGGCTTCGAGAAGTTTCTGTATGATCACAAGAGCGGGTGCTTCGCGCATGTCATCCGTTTGTGGTTTAAACGACAGGCCCCAGATGGCTATGGTTTTACCGGCAATATCGCCATTAAAGTGTTTCATTACTTTGTTGAACAGCACGGATTTCTGATCCTGGTTCACAGCTTCAACGGCTTTCAGTACTTTCAGTTCGTAATTGAAATCTTCGGCGGTATGGATAAGGGCTTTTACATCTTTTGGGAAGCAGGAACCGCCATAACCGATACCCGGGTAAATAAATTTGTTCCCAATGCGAGAATCGGAGCCAATACCTTTGCGCACCATATTGATATCAGCGCCTACAATTTCGCAAAGGTTTGCGATATCGTTCATGAAACTGATTTTAGTGGCTAACATTGAATTAGCCGCATATTTGGTCATTTCGGCCGAAGTAATATCCATAAATATTACCGGGTGACCGTTAAGGGTAAACGGTTTATACAGGCTCTTCATCAGGTCCTCAGCCCTGGGCGAATCGAGACCAACAACGATACGGTCAGGTTTCAGGAAATCGTCGATGGCGGCACCCTCTTTCAGGAATTCGGGGTTTGAGGCCACATCGAATGGAATTGCCACACCACGTTTGTCTAATTCTTCCTGTATGGCGTTCTTAACCTTCAGGGCTGTTCCAACCGGAACTGTGCTCTTGGTAACAACGAGCAGGTAATTCTTCATGTTTTTGCCGCAATCGCGCGCCACGCTGATAACATACTGTAAATCGGCACTTCCGTCTTCATCCGGGGGAGTGCCGACGGCACTGAACAAAACTTCACAATCTTCGAGTGCCTCTGCGATGCTGGTAGTAAACTGCAAGCGGCCTTTCTTCATGTTCCGGTGCACCATTTCCTCCAGGCCAGGCTCATAGATAGGAATAATACCGTTCTTCAGATTTTCGATCTTTTTCTTGTCAATGTCGACACATACGAC
>JBAXXB010000152.1:0-10367 GCA_037128115.1 Bacteroidota bacterium | reverse complement strand
AAGAATGCCAATGTGAGTGTACAGATGAATACCTGGGTTCAATATGGGTTTACTTACGCCAGAGTTGTATTGGACCACGAAAAGCATTTCCTGAAGGCCGGTGCAACCGCTAATATAACCCAGGGCATAGGTTCAGCCTACATGTTTATTAAGGATTTAACTTACAACTTTACCAACGACGACACTTTGTCAATACACAATTCGAGGGTTGGCTATGGTGCGACTGCTAACCTTGACAAGAACATGAAGTATAAGTTTGATGCCAATCCATCGTTGGCCTTCGACCTGGGATTTGTTTACGAATTTCGCCCTGACTGGGCAAAATTCAAGTATGACATGGATGGCAAAACAAATATCTGGCGAAGGGACCAGGAAAAATATTTCATAAGGATAGGCTTCTCTGCCACTGATTTAGGCTATGTGCGTTATCGCCGCAACCCCGACAGCAGGGACTTCCTTGCTGACACCTCAAATGTATATATCAGCGATATAACTGCTAACTCGGCTTCCGATATTGATTCCCTTTTCAATCGATACTTTGAATCCCTTGATGTTCCTTCTAAGTATAACATGAATCTCCCGGCCATCCTAAGCCTCCAGGCTGATATAAGAGTTGCCCGTGGCCTGTATGTTAACTTCACGCCCTATCTTGCACTCAAACAGGGGAATAAGGACATCAACAAGGTTCATTACCTCTCGGCCATGAATATTGTTCCACGTTACGAAGGAAGAACCTTTGGCGTTTCCGTGCCAATTCAATATAACTCCTATAAACAATGGAATATGGGGTTAGGGCTGAGACTGGGACCTCTATGGATAGGCTCGAACGATTTGTTTTCTTCACTTGTAGGGTCAAAAAACATGTATGGAATATCGGCTTCGGCGGTAGTTAAAGTGCCGATATTGTACACCAAACCTAAGGACAGGGACAATGATAAAGTTTCGGATAAGAAGGATAAATGCATTGATGTTCCAGGCCCATATTCGCTGAAGGGCTGTCCCGATGCTGATAACGATGGGATTACCGACCTGCTGGATAAATGCCCCTATGTGGCCGGTTTAAAAGAATTTGACGGCTGCCCCGATACTGACGGTGACGGAATCGTTGATAAAGACGATAAATGCCCCGATGTGAAAGGTATTGCGCAGTTTGAGGGTTGTCCCGACAGCGACGGTGACAGCATTATTGATTCGAAAGATGCCTGTCCTTTTAATGCCGGTCCGGCAAAAATGAACGGTTGCCCCGACCAGGATAACGACGGTATTGCCGATAAAGATGATAATTGCCCCACGGTTCCAGGAACCATACAGAACAAAGGCTGCCCTTACGTTGATACCGACGGCGATGGCATCACCGACGATGTGGATAACTGCCCCGGGATAAAAGGCCCAATCGAGAATCACGGATGCCCATACCTGGATACCGATAAAGACAGCATCCCGGATAAGGACGATGATTGCCCCAGCATACCGGGAAAAGCCATCTTTAAAGGTTGTCCGGATACAGATGGTGACGGCATTTCGGATAAATTCGACCAATGCCCGACCATTCCTGGCGTGATTCAAAACAACGGTTGCCCCGAGATCAAAAAAGAAGAGCAGGAAATCCTCAAAAAAGCTTTCGATAACCTGGAATTTGAAACCGGGAAAGCTGTTATCCGGGTTTCCTCATATGCGTCACTCGACGAACTAGCCGATGTGTTGAAGAAACGCAACGAATTTAAGCTATCGCTTTCAGGGCATACCGATAATGTCGGCAAACCTGAAGCGAACCTTAGCCTGTCGAAAAACAGGACCCTGGCTGTTAAAAGCTACCTGGTCAAGAAAGGTATTGATCCGGAGCGTATTAAGGCTGAATGGTTCGGGCAAACCAAACCCATAGCAACGAATTCTACTCCCGAAGGACGGCAGCAGAACAGGCGGGTGGAGATGAGCATCATTTTCGAATAAGAAGCCTCAGATCATGAAAGCAAGTGAAGCGATTAAACTGTTCCTGCAACAACCTGATATTGCTGTGGTTGGCGTTTCGAGGAACAAAAATAAATTTGGGAATACGGTGTATACAACCCTTAAGAAAAAGGGGATAAGAGTAATACCGGTAAATCCCCATTTATCGGTTTTCGAAGGAGACAGATGTTACCCATCAATAGACGCACTTCCATCACATGTAAAGGCCGTTTTCGTGAATACTCCGCCGGAACAGACGATTGGTATAGTTGAAAAGGCCATAGGCAGGGGAATCCAACATCTGTGGCTGCAGCAGGGATCGACTAATGCTGAGGTGATGAATTACCTTGAGGGTAAAGACATCAATTGCATCACCGATCGCTGTATTATGATGTTTGCCGAGCCGGTAGGATCGTTTCATCGCTTTCACAGGTTTCTTTCCAAAATTTCAGGCAACTTACCTAAGTAGCCCTTAAGTTATTCCCTGTTACTATGAATAAGACAAGTGTTCATGCGGATTCCCTTTGCCCGTTCTGCAGAAAAGACAATTTGGCAAAGGCTTTTTTAAAGACGCCGTATTTCAGCGCTATCTACAATATTGCACCTGTTGTACCCGGGCATTCACTTGTAATTCCAAACAATCATACCCGTTCGTTGTTCGACCTTACAGAACAGGAACTCGGAGAAATGATGGTATTTGCACGCAGGGTCACATCGGTACTAAAAACCGTGTTTGGCTGCGACGGCTTTGACTGGTCCATACAGGATGGTGAATCGGCAGGCCAGACCATTCCCCATCTGCACCTGCATATCATACCACGTAAACCATCCGATATACCCGTTAGCGAAGAATGGTATAGCAAACTTTCGGATAACAATAATAAAATGCTGGACAGCCAGCAGCGTGAACGGCTTGGAGAAGTTGAATATGATGCTATCACTGACAAGCTGACCCTAGCCTCGGCAAGGTTTATGCAGGAAGAAAAACCGAATCCCTGATTTTGAATCCTGGAAAGACTTAATACTATCCTGACTATAATGCTGGATGAAATCAACAAATGCCTTGTATGTGTGAAATTCCCTTAATAAATACAGGCCTAAAATTTCCCTGCCCAAACCTCAGGAATCTTTTATAAAAGCCTGAGCACAAAGGTTCTTTTATAATTTAGCCAATGTGTTCCTGCTGGATCCATAAGGGTAATTCATTATAGCATAGGCATTTATACTTGTAAGTGAATTCCTGCTTTAAAGCTATACAGATGCTTCAGATTATCTGGCAGTAGAGATTACACAATAAATCTTGCTTTTCCATTACATACCGGCCTGACAAACGTGTGAAAACCGATAAAATCGAACTATTTATTATGTAGTCTATTTTTCATATATTTTTATATCTTTGACTTGGATTAACCTGAACCTAGCTGTTTTAGGTATTTTACACAAAACAGCGAAATTTGTTTGTTTCCAGGTCTTTTGAAGTTTGACCTTTTACTGAAAAATCAGGTCAGTTACTATTATAGCATTTACTAATCAGAACTAATTATCCATACAATCAGCAACATTTAAAATTGTCCTTTATGAACAAAATCTTTACCACATTGCTGGCTTTACCGGTTTGTTTCCTGCTATTCTCCTGTGGAGGTAAGAAAACCGCCCCGATGGCTATGCCCCTTGAAATATCAGTTGTCGGAGTTTTACAACAGGATGTCCGGCTTGAGTCGGAATATACGGGTCAAACCTATGGCGAATCGGATATTGAAATAAATCCACGCGTAAGCGGGCTGATACAAAGCATCAATTTCAAGGAGGGCACTCTCGTTAACCAGGGACAGGTATTATATACGATTGATCCGCTTACCTATGAAAACAAAGTTGACCAGGCTGCAGGTAAACTGGCTGAAGCCAGGACCAACCTGGCAAAAACCAAGGCTGACCTGGACATGATTGAGCCGCTTGCTAAAATAAATGCAGTAAGCCAGCGCGAACTGGTTTCCTCCAAAGCCCAGCATGAGGCCGCCCAGGGTCAGGTACAATCGGCCGAAGCTGCCTTGCGGAATGCTAAAATCGAACTCGGCTATTGCAGCATCGTTGCTCCGATCAGTGGCCTGATCGGTATCACGAAAGTACAGGTCGGTGATTTTGTAAGCCAGGGGCCCAATTCGGGGCTCAACACCATTTCCAAACTGAATGATATCAAGGTCAGGTTTACCATCAGCGAACAGGAATTTTTGCGTTTGTTCCGCGAACTGTCGGCTAAAAACTCGGCACTGGCCGGAACTGGTAAAAACATAAAGCTTATACTTTCTGATGGAACCGCCTATCCCCATATAGGTCAATTCAGTGTAACCGACCGCCAGATTGACCCTTCGACCGGGGCAATGACCCTGGAAGCGAAGTTCCCGAACCCTGACAAGTTGCTCAGACCTGGTCAATATGTTAAAGTTGGCTTGGTAACAGATGTGCGCAAGGAGGCTTTAGTAATTCCACAGCGTTCCGTTATCGAGATGCAGGGCATCTACCAGGTTTTTGTCCTGGGCGACAGCAGCAAGGTTCACCTTCAGATCATCAAACCGGGTCCCTCGTTTGCGGATGCCTACATTGTTGAGGATGGGTTAAAAGCCGGAGATAAGATAGCGTTGGGTGGTACATCCCTTGTGAAAAACGGAAGCACCATCACGCCTAAAATCACAGAATGGCAGCCGGGTATGTCGGCAGCCAAAACAGCAGCAAGTAAATAATTGAGACAATATAGTTTATTATGGGAGATTTTTTTGTTCGAAGACCGATAGTTGCCATGGTTATAAGTATCATTATCGTGATACTTGGTTTGCTTGCCCTGCAAAAAACACCGATTGCGCAATACCCTGATATCAACCCGCCTGTTGTTAAGATCACTACCAGCTATACCGGCGCCAATGCGCTGAATGTGGAACAGGCCGTTGCCACCCCTATTGAACAGAGCGTAAACGGGGTTGAAAACATGCTGTATATGAAATCGACCAATACTTCAGATGGTGCCCTTACCATTGAAGTAACTTTTGATGTAGGCACCAACCTGGATAATGCCAATATGCTTACGCAAAACAGGCAAAAACAGTCAGAACCCTTTATGCCTCCAAGCATTAAACAGCAGGGAGTTACTGTAAAAAAATCACTTTCGTTTCCTTTGTTGTTGTTTACGGTTACCTCAAACAGTCCTAAATATGATGCCAAGTTTTTAAATAATTATGTCAATATCAACCTGATAGATGCATTGGCACGAATAAAAGGTGTCGGAGATGTCTCCCTGTTTGGCGGAAGCTCTTATGCCATGCGGATCTGGCTGAAACCGGCTGTTATGAGTAAGCTGGGTATAGCCGTGGATGATGTCAAAAATGCACTCAACGCGCAGAACATGATCAGCCCGGGAGGAAAATTCGGGGCTGAACCGGCTCCGAAAGGGACTGAATTTACCTATGGCGTTAATTTACAGGACAGGCTGGTCACCGAAAAACAATTTGGGAATATTATTGTCCGCAGCAAGGATGATGGTTCACAGGTTTTGCTTAGCGATATCGCACGCATGGAGTTGGGAACAGAGAACTACAGTTCTTTTTCGAGGCGCAACGGGGCGCCTAGCACTGTTATCGCATTGTACCAGATGCCTGGGAGTAATGCCCTGGATGTGGCAGAAATGGCAAAAAAAACCATGAGGGAAATGTCGGATAAATTCCCGAAAGATATCGTTTACCAGGAATCACTGGATACCACGCTTGCCATTACCGCCGGGGTTGACGATATCATAAAAACACTGTTTGAAGCTATTATCCTGGTCATCCTGGTCGTATTTATCTTCCTGCAGAACTGGAGAGCAACACTTATTCCGCTTATCACGGTTCCTGTTTCCTTAATCGGAACCCTGGCGGTTTTTCCTTTACTGGGATTTTCAATCAATGTACTGTCATTATTAGGATTGGTATTGGCAATCGGGATAGTGGTCGATGATGCCATTGTGGTCGTTGAGGCCGTGATGCATCATATTGAGCATGGGAAAACGCCACGCGAAGCAACTATACAGGCCATGAAGGAAGTTTCGGGCCCTGTTATCGCCATTGCGTTAATCCTGATTGCGGTATTTGTCCCGGTAGCTATGACGCCAGGTATCACCGGCAGGTTCTACCAGCAGTTTGCCATAACCATAGCCGTATCGGTTGCCTTCTCCGCATTCAGTGCACTATCCCTAAGCCCGGCCTTGTGTGCCATGATTTTAAAACCGACCAAGCCTGTAAGCGAGCAAAAAGGTTTGCTGGCCAGGTTCTTTACCGGGTTTAATAAGATTTTTGATGCCGTAACTGTAAAATACCTTGGAGGAGCTACCTTTTTCGCACGCAAATCCATACGGGTTGTGCTGCTGGTTGGAGTTGTAATCGGGGTTGCCGGACTGTTGGGAATGAAAATACCTACCGGGTTTATCCCTGAAGAAGACCAGGGCTATTTTCTGATCAACGTAACCCTACCCCCTGCTTCGTCCCTGCAACGGACGGATGAAGTAACCAGGCAGATAGAATCCTATTTGTCGAAAGAAGAATCCCTTTTATCATACACCACTATTAACGGATTTAGCATGCTTACCGGTTCGTCGCAACCCAGCAGCGCCTGTTTTTTTGTATCCCTGAAACCCTGGGAGGAACGTAAGGAGACCTCCAAACAAATCGTAAACAGGTTAAATAAAATACTGGCAACACGAATCACCAAGGCAACAGCTTTTGCTTTCGGTCCCCCGGCTATACAAGGCCTGGGAGCTTCGGCAGGGTTTAGCCTGATGCTGCAGGACAGGGGAGGAAATACGCCTCAATACCTGGAACAGCAGACAAGAGCGTTTATAGCCGCTGCACAAAAGCGTCCTGAAATTAAGAGTGTGTATACCACTTTTAGCGCCGGTACTCCGCAGATAAAACTGGAAATCGATAACGAAAAAGCCATGAAACTCGGTGTGCCGGTCTCGAAAGTCACCGAATCGCTGGGTTCCTTCCTGGGCGCCAGTTACGTAAATGACTTTAACCGTTTTGGACGGCAGTACAAAGTACTCTTACAGGCCGAAGCGGCTGACAGGGTAAAGCCCGAAGACCTGAACATGATCTACGTCAAAAACAGCAAGGGTGATATGTTGCCTATCTCGACCATAGTCACTGCTACCAAAGTTACCGGTCCTGATTTCACAAACCGTTTGAACCTTTTCAGGGCAGCCGAAATCGGTGGTTCCCCGAATGATGGCTATAGCAGCGCCCAGGCCATGGATGCACTTGAACAGGTTGCAAAAGAAACTTTGCCGTCCGACATGAGTTTTGATTACATCAACCTCTCGTACCAGGAAAAGCATTCTCCAAGCGGAGCCACCGTGTTCCTGATGGCATTGGTATTTGTGTTCCTGATACTTGCCGCACAATACGAAAGCTGGAAACTCCCCTTCAGCGTATTGCTGGGAACACCATTTGCCGTGTTCGGGGCATTTACAGGCTTGTTCCTTGCCAAGTTCGGTAACGATGCCTATGTAAACAATGTGTTTGCCCAGATTGGCCTGGTTATGCTTATCGGCCTGGCTGCCAAAAATGCCATTCTCATTATTGAGTTTGCAAAAGAGGAATACGAAAAAGGGAAACCACTTTTTGAAGCGGCCATGACCTCCGCCAAGTTACGTTTCAGACCGATATTGATGACTGCTTTTGCCTTTATTCTCGGTGTAACGCCCCTGCTTACTGCAAAAGGTGCGGGTTCACAGGCACGTATCGTAATGGGAATGACTGTTTTCAGCGGTATGTTGGTTGCGACCATCCTTGGAGTACTCCTGGTTCCGGGTTTATTTGTGATGATTGAAAAAATAGGAAAGAAAAAACATGATGTAAATGAGGTAATTAAAACGGAGGAGGGCAAGTAATATGAAAAAGATTCTGACAATTATTATTCTGATAACCGGGCTTACTTCCTGCCTGGTCGGACCGAAGTACACACGGCCGAATATGAAAGCCCCACAGGCATGGAACGAACAAAGCAAGTTTGTCAAGAAAACAGACTCTATTGCAAACCTGAAGTGGTTTGAGATTTTCAGGGATACGGTGTTGAACAGCCTGATTGACAAGGCTCTGAAAAACAATTACAACCTAGGCAGCGCAGTGATACGTATAGAACAGTCGCGAGCTTCGTTTGGAATAGCCAGGGCCGATATGCTGCCTTCGTTCGGTTACAGTGCCCAGGCTGAGTTGAACGATCCTTCGAAAGATGCCTTCAGCCTGATGGGAACAGCTTCCTGGGAAATCGATTTCTGGGGGAAACTGCGCCATGCAAAAAAAGCTGCCTATGCGCAACTGCTGGCAAGCGAAGAAGGAATGAAAACCATTTCGACAACCCTGATCAGTGATGTGGCTTCCTATTATTTCCAGCTCCGTGATATCGATAACCGCCTGGCTATAGCACAACGCACTGTCGGAAGCCGGACCGAGTACTTCAACCTGGTAAACGAAAGGTATAAAGGGGGCGACGTAGCCGAACTGGATATGCTTCAGGCCGACCAGCAACTGTCGCTGGCCAGGGCAACTGTTTTCAGTCTGAAACGGCAATTGAACAGCGTTGAGCGTAGCCTCAATATCCTGTTAGGTCAGATCCCTCAATCGGTTCCGAGAGGACTTGCAAATACGGATCAGAAGGATATACCCCTTATTCCTGAAGGTTTGCCTTCGAGCCTGCTTGAGCGTAGACCTGACATAAAACAGGCTGAATATCTACTGCAGGCCGAAACCGAACGCATTGGGATAGCCCAGGCAAGCAGGTTTCCCAATGTGAACCTCACCGGTTTTTTAGGCCTGGCCAGTCCCGGCCTTTCATCACTCGTTTCGGAAGCAGCTCTCGCAAGTAATGTCACCGCTTCCATCCTCGGTCCTATATTCAGTTTCGGGCAGAATAAACGCCGCGTCGAAATACAGCGCCAGAGCACTGAAATAGCTGCCAATAATTATGTTAACACCTATATTTCTGCGCTTGGCGAGGTTGAGAATTCTCTGATGTCCATACAGGCATACAGCGACGAATATGAAGCCCGGAGCCACCAGGCTGCTGCATCAACCAAGGCACTTATGCTCTCGCAGGAGAGGTACCGCCAGGGATATACCGATTACCTCGAAGTGCTGGTGGCCGAGAGTTCCATGTTTGATTCCGAGCTACAGGCATCAGCCATTAAGGCTCAGCAACTTACTTCGTATATTAACCTGTATCGTGCACTTGGCGGGGGCTGGTAAGTCCCTTCAACAGGAGTCGTTGCTATTTTTAACAATAATAATGGTCACCAGAAACATCAAATCCCTATGAAAAAAATCTTTATTCTTTCTGTCTTAGTGTTTACGGCAGTTTTAACCGCAAAATCTCAGGGTGTTGAACTCACTCCTTTTGCTGGGTATACATTCCGCAGCACAGTGAATATTACCAACGGGCAGGCCCGTATTAACGACGGATTCACCTATGGTGGTGCTCTTACCATTGCTGCCAGCCAGTACAACGCCATAGAGATTTCGTATTACCGGTATGAGACAACCGCTACGGCAAAATCAACCTACAGCGGCTTTGTGAATGTTGCCGACCCTGTCGCATTAAATTACATGTTCATTGGAGGTCAGCGTTTATTTCCAGCTTCGGATAAAGTGACCGGGTTTTCGGGATTTAACCTGGGTGCAGCCTGGTTAGGCTCACAGGATGATAAGTTCAGTACCATCACAAAATTTGCTGTAGGAGTAGACGCAGGCGTTAAGATAATGGCCAGCAAAAACATAGGAATACGCTTACAGGCCAACCTGGGCCTGCCTATATCGAATGTTGGAGGCAGTTTCTTCTGGGGTACAGGCGGCTCTGGAGTTGGGTTATCCGGCAACATCCCCATCTGGTCGTTCGGGTTCAACGGCGGCTTAATAATTAAAATCAAGTAGTTAACCCATGAGACACACCCTGATTACCTTACTGCTGCTGGCTTTGCTGTCAGCCTGCACTTCTTCGCAAGAAATAACAAGCACATGGGTTAACCGTGAAGCCTTACCCAAAGGCCCGTATAAATCCATTTTTGTTCTTGCCCTCGTTCAGAACATCAACGCCAAAATTGATGTTGAAAATGAAATGGCCAGGCTACTTGCTTCCCGTGGACGAAAAGTCGTTAAAAGCAGCGATATTTTCACACCCAGGTTCCTTTCGGAAAACAAACTTTCGAAAGAAAAAATGGCCCAGATCATTAAGGATTCAGGTTGTGATGCCGTTTATACCATCGCTTTGCTTGATGTAAAGTCTAAAGACCGGTACCAGCCCGGGACAGCATACTACCCCATCAGCCACGGGTACAATGGAAACTATTACGGATACTTTGGAAACTATTATCTTCAGGTTAATGAACCGGGATATTACGTTAC
>JBAXXB010000151.1:0-10418 GCA_037128115.1 Bacteroidota bacterium | reverse complement strand
CGGTGTTAAATGGTACCAGTTCAAAATTCCTATTCAACAGCCCGATAAGGTTGTAGGGGGCATACAGGATTTTAAATCCATACGGTTTATGCGTATGTTCTTTAAGGACTGGGATTCGGCAGTGGTATGCAGGTTTGCCTCACTGGAACTGGAACGCGGCGAATGGAGAAAATACTACAACAGCCTGCTCACGCCCGGAGAGTATGTGCCCGATCCTAACCAGGATGGCACCACTTTTGATCTCTCGGCCGTAAGTATTGAGGAAAACGGAAGCCGGATACCTGTGCCTTACAATTCGCCTCCGGGGATTACCCGTGAAATAAATGTGGCCACCACCAATTACCAGCAGCTCAACGAGCAAGCCATGGTTATGAAGGTATGCAACCTCCTGGATGGAGATGCACGTGGAGCTTATAAAACCACCGATTTCGATTTCCGTGATTACAAGAACCTGAAAATGTATATACATGCCGAGAAAGCTATAGAATCCCAGGAACTTCAGACCGGGGACCTGACTGCTTTTGTCCGTATAGGTTCCGATTTTACGACCAATTATTATGAATACGAGGTGCCCCTTTCCTTTACTCCCTGGTATATTTCAGCCGCTGATCAAAGTGGTATCTGGCCTGATGGAAACACCATGGATATTGAACTGGCAAAGCTGGTAAATGCAAAACAAGCCCGTAATGATGCTATGAACCGTTCGGGTTCAGTGATCAGTATTACAACGCCTTTCAGTATTCCTGACGGGAATAACAAAATAACCATTGTAGGTTCGCCCAGCATGAGCGACGTGAGGGCCATGATGATTGGTGTTCGAAACCCTAAACGGAATCCGGCCATAGTGGGCAAGGACGACGGGCATGCCAAGTGTGCCGAAATCTGGGTGAATGAATTACGCCTGACCGACTTTAATGAAAAGGCAGGGTGGGCTGCCAACGCAAGGGTGTCGACCAACCTGGCCGACCTTGGAAATATCATGATATCAGGAGCTTATAGTTCGCCTGGGTTCGGAAGCATTGAAAAGAAAGTGAACGAGCGGCAGAAAGAAGCCATTACGCAGCTTGATGTGGCTACTAACCTGGAACTCGGCAAGTTCCTTCCTGAAAAATCGGGTATCCGCATCCCTATGCATTACGATTACTCGCAAACAGTAAGCGACCCTCAATACAATCCCCTCGATCCGGATGTTTTATATTCGGAACTCACGAAGTCAATGAATAAATCGGAGAGAGACTCGCTGAAACGACTTACTACCGATGTAACCAAGCGGCAGAACCTCAATTTTATGAATGTACGCAAGGATAGGGTGGGAGCTACCGGGAAACCACAGCTTTGGGACATAGAGAACTTTGACCTGTCGTATGCCTATTCCGAGATAAACCATCATAATATTGATATTGAATCGGATGTGAAAAAAACCTACCGTGGAGGACTGGGATATAATTTTGCAGTGAACCCTAAAAGTGTAAGGCCGTTTCAAAAAGTTGTGAGGTCTAAGTCGTTGGCGCTGATCCGCGACTTCAATTTCTATTACCTTCCGAAATTACTTTCGTTCCGCACGGATATGTACCGCGATTATGAAAGGCGCCTGCTCAGGAACAAGAGTGCAGCACTGATCTTACTCGAACCAAATTACACAAAGCAATGGGATTGGACGCGCATTTACGACTTGAAATACGATCTGTCGCAATCTCTTAAATTGGATTATAGCGCCAATGTGGTCAGTTATATCCTCGAACCACCCGGGGGCTTTGACAAGCAAAACAGCAATTACCAGAACTACCGCGACACAGTCTGGAATTCAATCAAGAATCTGGGTTCAATGAGCCGTTTCAACCAACTGGCTAACATTAACTATTCGGTGCCTTTCAATAAAATCCCAATCCTGAACTGGGTGACCCTGAATGCACGTTATGGAGTGAAGTATCGTTGGGAGGCATCACCACGTTCGCTGCAGGCCCGGTTTGGCAACAGCATTGAAAATTCGCGTGATGTACAACTCAATGGCGGGTTGCGCTTCAGTACGCTGTACGACAAGGTCCCTTACCTGAAAAAAGTACGGCTCGACCTGCAAAATGCCGGGCAGAATACTCCGGGTAAAATGCCCGGGCGCGATCCCGAAAAGGCCGCCAAAGGAAAAGAAAAAGGGAAAGAAGGTGATGTTAAGCTCGCCGACGTTCCTCCCGCAGCTACAGCGGCTGACAGCCTCGAAAAACCAAAGAAAAACTATTTTAAAATAATAAGTAATTATACTCTCGGCGTGTTGATGTCGGTTAAAGACGCCAACCTGACCTATTCGAGGACCAACGGTATTATATTGCCTGGATTTACCCCGGAACCGGGTCCACTGGGTAATAGCTGGCAAGCCAATGCGCCAGGCCTGGGCTTTATTTTCGGCAGCCAGAAAGACATCAAATACCTTGCCGCTACTTCCGGCTGGCTGACCAACGACACGCTGCTGAACAACCCCTATATTACCCGGGCAACCGAAAATCTGAATTTCCGGTCCACTCTCGAACCTGTGAGGAACCTGAAGATTGATGTTACGGCCGACCGGGCTTATGCCACTAGCTACACTTCATATTATAAGGCAAACGGCCAGGGTGATTTTAAAGAAACATCCGCTACAACGCGCGGGAACTTTAGCATGTCATTTATCATGTGGTCAACCGCTTTTAAAAAGGATAACAAGGATAATGAGAGCACCGTTTTCGACCAGATGTTGTCGTACAGGAAACCTATAGCAGAGCGGTTTGCGAGCGGGAATCCTAATTCTGTTGGTACTGATTCACTCGGCTACCCGAACGGATACGGGCCTACTCAGCCCCAGGTACTCCTGGCTTCATTCATGGCTGCTTATGGAGGGAAAGATCCCAACAAGATCAAGTTTAATGCTTTCCCCAAGATACCTTATCCCAACTGGCGTGTAACCTACAATGCCAGCCAGGGAATTGAGTTCCTGAAAAAGTATTTCCAGTCGTTCAACGTATCACATGCCTACCGTTCGTCCTATTCGGTGGGTGGGTTTCTCTCGGATGTTAATTATGTGGATGTAGGCGGCTTCCCGGCGGCTCTTGATAATGCTAAAAACTTTATCCCGGCCGAACGCATGGATGTGATCTCCATTACAGAGCAATTCGGTCCGCTTATCGGCTTTGATATGACTATGAAAAACAGCATGTTGGGTAGGGTGGAGTACAAGAAAACGCGAAATCTCTCGCTCAGTTTTGTAAACAACCAGCTTACCGAAATGCGTAGTAACGAACTGGTAATAGGTACTGGATACCGCTTTAAAAGCGTTCCTTTTAAAGTGAAATCGCTTGCTACCGGTAAGACGGTCAAAATGAAAAGCGACCTGAATGTGAAACTTGATTTTTCGATACGGGATAATAAGACTATCCTTCGTCGTATTGAGGAAAACGATAACCAGATTTCGACCGGAACGAGGCAAATCTCGATTAACGCCTCAGCTGATTATATGGTTAACCAGAAGCTCAATCTAAGGCTTTTCTACGATCAGACTATCAGTAAACCGCATGTTTCGGCTCAGATACCTACTTCCAATGTAAATGCAGGAATTTCGCTGCGGTTTACCCTCGCGCAATAGGATATGCGGCCTTTAGTTAGCCTGATCATGATCCAGATACTACTTTTAAGATGATTTACTGCCCTGCCGGGTTTGGCTTAGCTAGTTAATAGCTGATCTGCCAATGAGGATACCGTCAGCGTGTTCAGGAAAACCACTTCATAAAGAACTTCAGCATTTTCAGTTTTCCAAAGTATGGTGCATACCGCACCGGCACATCTAACCAGTTGTAACGGGTAGTGACGCCTTTTTTGAAAGTAAACGTCTCGAACGAGTGCTTGCCGTGATAAGCGCCAAGCCCGCTGAAGCCTACCCCACCAAAGGGTAAACGGTGATTGGCAAAATGCACCAGAGTGTCGTTTATTGTTCCTCCTCCGAAAGAATGATTCATGATGATTCGCCTGCTGAAATTCGCACGCTTCGAAAATACATACAGGGCCAGGGGTTTTTCGTATGACGAGATGATGGTGTCGATTTCATTTTCGGTTTTGTAACTGAGAACCGGTAGTATGGGCCCAAAAATTTCCTGCTTCATAACCGGGCTGTCCAATGCTGGATTGTCGAGCAGGGTAGGGGAAATATAGAGTTCCCGGCTATCCGTTTCTCCTCCTTCCAAAATCTTTTGGTCGCTGATGCAATTCCGAAGTACTTCAAAATTGCGATGATTGATGATCCTGCTGTAATCCGGTGATTGTTTGGTGTTTTCTCCGAAGGCCAGCTTTATTTCTGACCTGCAGTTTTCAACGAAGCTCTCCTTGATACTTTCATGCACCAACACATAATCCGGCGCAATGCAGGTTTGGCCGCAATTGATGAATTTACCCCAGACAATACGCCTGGCTGCCAGTTTTATATTGGCTGTTTCATCAATGATACATGGATTTTTTCCGCCTAATTCCAGGGTCACAGGTGTTAAGTGTTCCGCTGCTGCCTTAGCTACTATTTTACCTATGTTACTGCTTCCTGTGAAAAAAATGTAATCCCAGCGTTCGACCAGCAGCCTGGCGGCAACGTCGGCTTCTCCTTCGACCACGGAAACATGTTCAGGGAGGAAAACCCCTTTAATGATCTCGGAAACGATACGGCTTGTACGTGGTGAGTGTTCCGAAGGCTTTACAACCACGGTGTTCCCGGCGGCAATTGCTCCTACCAGGGGAGAGAAAACCAACTGGAAGGGATAGTTCCAGGGAGCAATGATGAGAACAGTTCCGTAGGGTTCCTTGTAAATGCGGTTGGTAGAAGGGAAATTAACCAGTACTGGCCTTACATACTGTGACCTGGCCCATGAATTTAATTTCCGGATGGCCAGCTTCAGTTCATTCAAAACAATTCCGGTTTCGGTCATTACTGATTCAAATTCCGGTTTCCTGAAATCATCGTACATGGCTTTTGCGATATCTTTTTCGCGTTTGCACAATTCGAAGTGCAGCTTTTTCAGGCAGGCTTTCCGGAAAGCAATATCCATTGTCTTACGGCTGTTGAAAAAATCTTTCTGAAGTTCTACAAGTGCATGAATTTCCATGTTTTTAAACTTTGGCTGAAATTTTACTTATTCCCCTTTCGGAGATGGCGGTTATAGTCAGGGATGGGTTTACACCCGGGTTGGCAGAGATCATGGAGCCATCAAAAACATACATATTTTCATAGCCAAAAACCCTGTTGCTGCCGTCGATAACTCCTTCACTGCTGTCCCTGCCCATACAGGCACCCCCGAGGATATGTGCGGTTGATGGGATTCCTGCCAGTGCTTCGTTCACCATGATTTGTGGTTTTGCTTTTATCAGGGCCGAAAAAACATGAGCCAGGTGGTGTGCCTCAGGAATAAACGGGGTAGGAGCCTTGCCTTTTTCCAGTTGCGACTTGATCCCGAAAAGGCCTTTTCGTAAACGTAGGGTGCTGTCGAGGTGCTGCATGAATAACAAAACGGTGCTGCTTTTGCCAAAATCGCGCACAAAAAATACCTTTAGCCAGGTAAGTGGAGATGTAAAGGGAGTTGTGATGAGTTTGAATATGCGTTTAAAGGGATTCCTCTCACTCACCATTGGAACCATGGTCAACCTCCAGAAACCCGAGCCTTCGCCATACCTGACCGGCTCGAGATGACTGTTTTCATCAATCTCCAGTATTGAGCCAATGGCAATGCCTTTATGCAATTCAAGTGTTTTATCCGTGCTTGTATTATATATGAGTGCTTCGTTGTTGGTCCTGATCATATCGCCTATCCTTGGGCTTAAACCCGGAAGGCTGGTTTTCCTGAGTTTCAGCAGGAGGGGAACCGTTCCCAGTACACCGCCCGCAAAAATGACACCTTTCGCTTTTACACTTTTCGAACCTGAAAAATAGGCAGTCGATTGGCGAAAAAGGATTTCATAGCCCTTCTCACCAAAGTCGCCCAAAGGTTTCACTGATTTAACCTTATGTTCAGCAAGTATAGTAACACCAAGCTGCTGTGCCAGGTGAAGATAGTTCTTATCCAGGGTGTTTTTAGCATTGTGGCGGCAGCCGGTCATGCAGGCGCCGCAATGCAGGCAGCCAGTCCTGTCGGGGCCTTTGCCGCCAAAATAAGGATCCTTTACGGTAACGTCAGGTTCCCCGAAATAAATGGCTGCGGTAGTCGGTGAAAAGTACTCCGCTTTACCGATTTGTTCAGCCAGTTTCTGCATGGCTCGGTCGCTTTCGGCCAGTACCGGGTTAACGGCTGCACCCAGCATATTCCAGGCAGTGTCGTAAAAAGGCGTAAGTTCATTTTCCCAGTCAGCCAGCCCGGCCCAGGAACCCTGTTTGAAAAAAGGTGACTTTGGCTTTGGTAAAGTGTTGGCGTAAACCAGTGATCCACCGCCCACACCCACGCCGCTCAAAGCACTGATATGCCTCAGGAAAGTCAGCTTCTGAATTCCGAATAATTTCAATCCGGGCAACCATAGCCATTTACGGAGGTTCCAGTTTGTTTTGGCAAAATCAGCACTTTTAAAATGTTTGCCTTTTTCAATTACCAATACTGAATATCCTTTTTCGGCCAGGCGTAAGGCGGAAACTGAGCCCCCAAAACCGGAGCCGATAATGACGTAATCGTAGGTCTCATTTAGCTGCATGCAAATATCTTTCTGGTTTAGAGGCAAATATAGTGTTTTTATTTATTGAAACTTGTGTTGATTGTTGACCAGAGGGGACTTGGCAGCATGGCAACAAGAAGAGGGGAGCCCGGCAGGCAGGCCAGGTATAAGTGCGAAATCGTGAACAGGAATTGGTTACAATAATTAACCCTTACCAGTTGCAGTTAGCCATTTTCCTGTGATAGCTTCTGTAAAGTATCCCCACTAAGCCGGTATACTGTCCAGTCTTCCATGGCTGTTGCTCCCAGGTTCCTGTAAAAACGGATGGCAGGTTCATTCCAGTCGAGGCAGGCCCATTCCAGCCGGCCACAGCCCCTGTCGACTGCAATTTTTGCCAGGTACCTGAGCATGCTTTTCCCGAAACCTTTTCCCCGCATTTCCGGTTTTACAAAGAGATCCTCCAGGTAAATGCCGGCTTGCCCCAGGAAGGTGGAATAATTGTGGAAAAACAAGGCAAACCCTACGGCATTTCCTTCAAATTCGCCTATAATTACCTCTGCCATATGCCGGTGAAAGAGGGATTCAAGGAGTTTTTCTTCAGTGGCGACCACTTCATTGCTGAGCTTTTCGTATGCTCCAAGGGCGATAATAAACTGTAAAATCACTTTCACATCACTTTCCTGTGCAAAGCGAATTTTGAACCCGGCGGGCGTTGATTGTTCTGATCCAAGCATTTTTATCTGAATTAAAGTTCCTCTGAACCTGGTTCGTTCATCGCAAAGGTAGCGGATATCCGGTCAATACGTATCTTTGCAAAAATTTCAAACTTAACTATGGGTCAACTTCCGCTCAAAGCCTGGCTTCCGATTACCCGCGACGAAATGCTGGCCCGTGGCTGGGATGAGGTGGATGTGGTGATCATTTCGGGTGATGCCTACGTGGATCACCCGGCCTTCGGAACGGCTGTTATTGCCCGAGTGATTGAGAATGCCGGTTTTTCGGTTGCTATTGTGCCCCAGCCTAACTGGAAGGATGACCTGCGTGATTTCCGCAAATTCGGAAAGCCCAGGCTTTGCTTTGCCGTGGCTGCCGGGAATATGGACAGCATGGTGAATCATTATACAGCCGGTAAACGACTGCGTTCCGACGATGCTTATACCCCGGGAGGAAATGCCGGGTTCCGGCCGGATTATGCAACAGTGGTTTATACCCAGATACTGAAGAAAATTTACCCTGAAGTCCCTGTCATCATCGGCGGTATTGAAGCCAGCATGCGCCGCCTGGCACATTACGATTACTGGTCGGATACGCTCAAACCTTCTATACTCATCGACAGCGGGGCTGATCTCCTGCTCTACGGAATGGCCGAAAAGGGCATCGTGGAGGTACTGAAAAAATTACATGAAAACCCTGAACCCGGCTGGATAACAGATGTTCCGCAAACCGGTTTTGTCGTTCCCGGTTCTGTAACAAAAGACTTTGAAGACAAGGAAAAATCTATCACCCTTCCTTCGTACACGGCCTGCCTGCACGACAAGAAAGAGTTTGGAGAATCATTTAAACACATAGAACAGGAAAGCAATAAGTCTTCCGCTAAAAGGCTTATACAGCCCTCAGGCGACAAAACGGTGGTTATCAACCCGCCTTTCCCTCTGATGACCCAAAAGGAACTGGATGCGGTATATGCCCTGCCATTTACCCGTCTTCCACACCCCAAATACAAGAAACGGGGTGCCGTTCCCGCCTATGAAATGATACGTCATTCGGTTACCATGCACAGGGGATGCTTTGGGGGTTGTGCTTTTTGCACCCTAAGTGCCCACCAGGGGAAATTTATTTCGAGCCGATCAGAGGCTTCCATACTGACCGAGGTGAAAGCTATCACCCAAATGCCTGATTTTAACGGCAATGTATCCGACCTGGGTGGGCCTTCTGCCAATATGTATCGCATGCAGGGTTTCGACCTTGATATCTGTGAAAAATGCAAAAGGCCATCCTGCATTTTTCCTTCCATTTGTAACAACCTGAATACCGATCATAAACCACTTACAAAACTTTATCAGCAGGCGGCAGCCATCAAGGGGATCAAAAAAATCTTTATCGGCAGCGGCATACGCTATGATATGCTTACAGGACGAAGCCCCGAAGAGGATAAACGCTTCGGCCTTACAGAATATACCCGCAATCTGGTGAAGAATCATGTCTCCGGCAGGTTAAAAGTGGCGCCCGAACACACCAGTGACCATATACTTAAAATCATGAGGAAACCTTCGTTTAAGCTGTTTCACCAGTTTAAACAGACCTTCGATAAGCTGAACCAGCAGGAAGGCCTCCGCCAGCAACTCATTCCTTATTTTATTTCGAGCCACCCGGGTAGCGACTTAAACGATATGGCCCACCTGGCCTGCGAAACGCGGGAGCTTGGCTTCCAGTTGGAACAGGTCCAGGATTTTACACCCACACCGCTGACTCTCGCCAGCGCCATATACTATTCGGGCATACATCCTTATACCGGCGAGCAGGTGTTTACCGCCCGCAGCAGGCAGGAAAAGGAAGACCAGCGGAAGTTTTTTTTCTGGTATAAACCCGAAAACCGCCAATGGATAAAGCAAACCCTGTCAAGGATGGGTGAACCTGCTCTGGCTGAGCGCTTGCTTGGAGGAAAGGGGAGGTAAGGACGAAAATCGTACATTAGGTGGTTAAAGGACTGAACCTGGTAAGGTTCAAATTAAAAACAAAACCTGGAGTAGCAATTTAGCCCTTTCTGCAAGCGGGTTCCTTTATAATACGGATGATTGTTTTATTTCCCGCACTTCAAACAGTACCCCTTGTGGACACAAATCGTGCCGCCACATTGACTGCAATGCCACTTGATATTTTCCAGTTTCAAAAAGTACTCCAAGCCTATATTATTGATATTCTGCAGGTTTCCAATCAGGGATAGGTTATACCTGCTGCGGTAACGTTTATCGAGTTGCTTAAGGCGGGTACAGGGGAATTTACTGCACTCGTAGCAAAATTTGGAATCGGTTTGCTCTAGCAGATTGCAGTATCTTATGGAGCACTTTGCACAATATTTGGCTTTGTACCCATGGTCACTCCAACATCCCAGGCAAATATTCCTTTCCCTCAGGTGTGCTATGCAGGTTGAGCAATTAATGCCACAGGGGGCAACCATTCGGGTTTCGGTCACGGGCATAACGATGTATGCTATTTCTTTACGATAGTGAAACGTAAGGATAAAGGGTTTTATTTAGCCGGGATAATCATGACCGGGCAGGGGCAGTGCTTGACAACTCCAACGCTCACACTTCCGATAAATGCCCTGTAAAGGAAACCATGGTTATGGGCTCCCATAATGGTAAGATCAGCATTAAATGCCGCTGCCTTTTCGACAATGGTCTCAATTACAATTCCTTTAACCAGTTCATAATCGGCTTCTATCCCTCGCTTTTGCAGGTATTCGGTTAAAGACGACAGCTCTTTCTTAATACGTTCCAATTCCTCCTCGTTTTCGGCCGGAATCACGGGAGGTATAATTTCATTCCCGATATAAGAGGGTGCTGGTGCAATCACATGAAGAATATGGACCCGGCTTTTAAAAGCAGAGGCGAATGAAGCAGCATAATCAACCGCAACCGTCGCAAGGTCCGAAAGGTCAACAGCAACTAGTATCTTATCCATTTTGTAATTATTTGATTGGCTTACTGATAAAGTAGTACAAATAGTTGATATTAAATTAGTGGAAGTGATTCGTGAAAAATTGAGTGGCGTAT
>JBAXXB010000150.1:0-10498 GCA_037128115.1 Bacteroidota bacterium | reverse complement strand
GGTGTCGCTGCCCTATAAATTCATCTGCGTTTTTCGGCCTAAGAATCTCCGCCAATGGAATCTGTACATTCATTCTTTGAATCTTTATTCGTCTATGCAGATTGATTAAAATCTAAACTATTCAACTTCTGTTTTTGAGTTCTTAGGATGGAAAGCTGATGAATAAAACCCGCTTTACAGACTTTCTATGTTTTCGATTTTCATAAGTCACTTTGTATGAGTCATTGTCCGAATCCGATCCTAAACAAAACCTTATTCTGCCTGGGAATTTCGGTTTCCTTCAACAGATCTGCGTTTAGTGTTCCCAAGATTGATAAACCGATCAATATTTTCCTGTATAGGTGAAACTTCGAGCCCGTCAAGTGCCGAAGATAAAGTCTGGGATTCAACAGATCTCTGTTCAGGGTATATGATGATAAAATTCTTATTTTCATAATACCTGGCCAGGTCCCGAGGCATATGGTCTAAATAATGGCTGTACGATAGGGTACGGTGCCTGGCTGCAATTACAACAAATATATCCTGTTCAGTGACATCCGAAGCCCTTTCAACGATAGGATGTGCCGACTCCGAAACAAGGTATTCCATTTTAATTCCGACCGGGGCAAGATCGTAGTAATTTCGGATTTCAGCCAGCGATTTGCCGAAACCACTAAATACAAGCATGGAACTGGTTCGCTGAGCAATGGTTTTCAGAGAGCTTAACCAGGCATTAAAACCGGCCTCTTTTTCCGCGTTCCGGGGTACTGTTATGATGAACCGGTTCATGGTATTCAAAGGATGAATAGCTTTCACAACCATGACCATCTGCTCGGTACTCGCTATCAGTTTTTCGATGATACTACCGAAAAAGAAATTTGTGGTGGTTATCTTGCCATTCCAGCCAAGTACAACTTTGCTGATCATCAATTCCTTTACAGCCCTTGAAATTCCGTTTGCAATATTGAGGTCAACACGCGAAACAAGCGCTAAATCAGTATCGGCGGCAGCTGCATGCGAAATAGCCGATTCGAACATTTTGTTGTTCTTCAGGATTTGTTCCTGGGCAAAAGCATCGTCAGGAACTACCGAAAGCATATACACGGGATGTACAATTCCGGGTTCCCTGATCAATACGGCAAAATCGACCAGTCCCTCTATGGTAGCCGGGTTTGAAACCGAGACAAGTATACGTTCAGGGGATTCGGATATTTCCGGCATTTTCTCTGATTCTGCCAATGCAAGTCTCCTCCCGTACCTTTCGGTAATAAACGAACCTATGAGACACGAAACAAGGATGATCATGATAGCCCCGTTCAGTACATCCAGGCCTATAAGTTTAAGGTTATACCCGACAACCACCACTGCTATAATGGCAGCGGCATGGGAAACGCTGAGTCCAAAAATAACCTGTCGTTCGGTGCCGGAGTATTTATAAATACGTTGCATAGCCCAGGCCGCCAGGAATTTACTGCTTATAGCAACAACTACCAGTGCTCCTGCAAAAACCAGGGCGCCAAAGCCGGTAAAAAAAACGGTAAAATCGACCATCAGCCCGACACTTATCAGGAAAATAGGAATAAAGAAATTGTTCCCGATAAAGGAAATCCGGTTCATCAGGGCCGAGGTATGGGGAATAAGAGTGCTTATTGCAAGGCCCGCCAGGAATGCCCCTATGATTGGTTCGATACCGGCTGCACGAGCCAGCAGGCCTGAAACAAAGAGTATTACCAAAACAAAAATGTACTGGGAGCCACTCTCTCCCTCCAGGTTCTTAAAAAACCATGTGCTTATTTTGGGAACTCCCCAGAGAATAATAAATGAAAATGCAGATATAGAAAGTATCATCCTGATCCAGAAAAAGAAGCTCAAAGAGCCCTGGGTGGCTGCCGAGATAAATGCAAGCAACACAAGCACAGCGGTATCTGTTATAATAGTTCCGCCAATAGTGATTGTCACAGCTTCGCTCCTGGTTATTCCAAGTCGGCTTGCAATAGGGTAGGAGATAAGTGTATGAGTTGAGAACATACTTGCTATCAGCAAGGAAGCCAGTAAGTTATAGGAAAGAAGGTAATGTGCAACCGCGAAACCGAAAGCAAGTGGAATAAAGAAAGTCAAGGCTCCGAATGCAAGGCTCTTTTTCCTGTTTCTAAGCAGGTCGTTTGAATTGAGTTCGAGACCGGCTAAAAACATGAGATAAAGCAAACCGGCAGTACTCAATAATTTGATACTTTCGCCGAATTCGACAAGATTCATACCATGTGGTCCAATGACCATTCCGGAAACAATCAGTCCAACTATGCCGGGTATACGGAATTTGCGGAATAAGATCGGGGCAACGAGAATAATAGTAATCAGTAATGTAAATACAATAACCGGCTCATTGAATGGAAGATCTGGTAGTTTAAATGACAACATGCGGGTATTGAATTGGAAATGTGCAAATGTAAGCCAATTGATTGGCAATTTAGATTGTAAGCCCTCAAATCAGGTCTTAATTCAAAGTTCCAACGAAAATCCAGGTAACTAATTCGGAATAATTTCGAAAAATCAGTTGAAAATTCGCACTTTTTCATGGAAAAGCCGCTTCGATTTATAGTTTATTAACAGTTATTTGGTCGCTGTTAATATCTTTTTATTAAATTGCATAGGTTCAACATATTGTTTAACAGCATTTTAAAATAAATGTTAAAAAAACTTAATATTTTTTGAAATTAAGTTTGACACGTATTATTATTAAGTGTACTTTTGCACCGTTTTTTAATTAAACTTTAGTCATGAAAAAATTATTTGCAATGTTTGTAGTAGCTGGTATGGTAGCTTTCGTAGCTTGCGGACCCAGTGCAGAAGAAAAAGCTGAAAAAGCTCGTCAGGATTCAATAGCTCAGGCTGATTCGTTAGCTAATGTAGCAGCTCAACAACAGCGCGTAGCTGATTCAACAGCTAACGCTATGAAAGTTGCTGATTCAACCGCAAAAGCTGATTCACTAGCTAAGGCTCCTGTTAAGGTAAAAAAAGGTAAATAACCTTTTCCTTAATTGACTTTAGAAAAAGGAGTGCTTTGCACTCCTTTTTTTATTGTTCGCCAGTTTGTTTACCTTTGCTTATTCGCATGGGACAGGCTTTAATCTGATGCTTTTACAGGTAAGTAATGAAATATATAACCACTCACGAGCTCAAAGAGAAGATGGATCGGAATGAGCCGCTCCAAGTGATTGATACCCGGGATATTCAAAAATTCAACGAATGTCATATTCAGGGCGCATTGAATATTCCACAGATAGATATCCCCGATTCGATTCACCTGATCAAGATAGACAGACCGGTTATTATTTATTGTTTATACGGGGTTAAGAGCCAGGCGCCATACTTGTACCTGACTGAAAAACATAAGTTTAGAAATATCTTTGTTCTCGATGGAGGGCTCTTTCAGTGGGCTACGGATGTTGATCCTAGCTTACCCGTTATTTGAATTTTTAGAATGAAATATTTATACCCTTTTGTAACAGGACCCTGTATACAAATATAATAAGCAGGGTAAGTATTACCAGTGTGAAACTGATTTTAATTGACTTCTCACTGTCCTCAAAATAAAACACCGGGTTGCGCCGGATTCCCCAAAATAACGGCATCAAGAGCAAGGCAGGGAAGAATAATATGGCTGTTTCGTACAATGAAATAGGGTACTTAAGTGCCAGAAGAAGTAAGGTGGAAATAAAGTAGGGCAGAACGAACTGGTCGCGCCTGAATGCAGGGCTATCCGAAGGTCTTAAGTTCTTGTAATATATATTCGCTGAAAACAAAAAGGGTTTTGACATAGCCATCCCGATTCCCATGATCAGGATTAGTCCAATAAATAATAAAATCATTTTTGCAGTATCCTCCAGGTAAAGGTATGATAGCACAATCCCGAAACCTTCAAAAGTAAAAGACCCCAGCACTAAAGAACCAAAAAGCATGGAAACGGAATGAATAAATGCCCATATAAAAAACAGCCTCAGCAACCCATTGTATTCCATGGCTTTAAGAATGATGACAAGGAAAGAAACCGAGGATAAAAGCAGTATCATATTTCCGGCACTAAAAATTACTTTTACCGAATCAAATGTCCAGGCTTCAGGCCTTACATTGAATCCTATCCTATTGTAAAACAGGGTATTAGGTATATCGTATAAATTTGATGTGACTATGGTTGTAAGCTGGTACAGCATAAAAACCGCCAGGTAGGAAAGCAGGCAATAAGCTGTAGAATTGATGATGATAATTATAGATTCCCGTTTTTCCTTCTCCATGTGAAATAGATATAATTTACAAAGCTATAAAATTGGCTTAAATAAAAAAATGCCCGGCACTAAACCGGGCATTTTAAAATGGTCGTGTATAAATTAAAGATTCGAAATATCGGCGAATTCTATGTTCGCGTATTCACCATTTACAAGTTTGGTATTGATTTCAGTAAAAGCTTTGATGGTATATTTCACATCCTCAAGGGTATGTACTGCGGTAGGAATGAGTCTGAGCATAATAACTCCTTTAGGCACAACAGGGTAAGTGACAATGGAACAGAAAATATTGTATTTTTCGCGCATTTCGACCGTAATGTTAGTGGCTTCAGGAATGGTGCCGTTTAGCATAACCGGGGTTACCGGGGACTCTGTATTCCCTATATTGAATCCAGCTTCACGTAGACCTTTCTGCAAGGCCTCTACGATCGTCCAGAGGTTCTGCCTGAGTTCAGGTTTGGTTCTAACTAATTCAAGCCGTTTGAGCGCTCCTATTACCATCGGCATAGGCAGCGATTTGGCGAAAATCTGTGACCTCATATTGTGTTTCAGGAAATCAATGATATTTTCGTTGGAAGCAATAAAGCCTCCGATTCCGGCCATCGACTTGGCAAACGTTCCAAAATACATATCAACACCATCCTGCACGCCGAAATGTTCGTCGGTACCTCCGCCCGTAGGTCCCATAGTTCCGAAACCGTGTGCATCATCGATAAGCAGCCTGAAGTTGAATTCTTTTTTCAGTTCAACAATTTCCCTGATTTTCCCCAGGTCGCCCGACATACCGTAAACACCTTCGGTGATCACCAGAATCCCCCCTCCGGACAGATCTGTCAAGCGGGTAGCTCTTTCGAGCCCTTTACGCAGGTTTTCCATGTTGTTGTGAGGATACACGAAGCGTTTGCCCATGTGCAGACGCATTCCGTCAAGGATGCAGGCATGCGCTTCGCTGTCATATACAATCACATCGTTACGGTCAACCATGGAATCGATAACAGAAATCATCCCCTGATAACCGAAGTTTAACAGGAAAGCAGATTCTTTATTAACAAAAGCAGCCAACTCACGCTCGAGTTGCTCATGGTATTTTGTCTGTCCGCTCATCATACGCGCACCCATAGGATAGGCAAGGCCCCATGCAGCAGCAGCATCGGCATCCGCCTTCCGCACTTCAGGATGATTGGCAAGCCCAAGGTAATTATTCAAACTCCAGACAAGGCGTTCTTTACCCCGGAAAATCATTTTATTCCCGATCTCGCCTTCGAGTTTTGGGAACATAAAATATCCATCCGCTTGCTTGGCATACATCCCCAGCGGGCCTAAATTACGAACACGTTTTTCAAAAAGATCCACAATATCAATGTTTTACGTTAATGTATTTTTTTAGTGCTGCAAAACTACTAAACTTTATAAGAAGGTTGGGTGTTTAATCAAAACAAATTATTTCAGGATGCGTAAAAATATCGGAACTTACAGGTTTCAAAATATCCATGGATAAAAACCAAGCAACAGCCATTTTTTGGTTCCGCCGCGACCTTAGATTGAATGATAATACGGCGCTCTTTCATGCTTTGACTTCAGGCTTACCCGTATTACCTGTTTTTATTTTTGATACCGGCATTTTAAAGGATCTGGAGGTTGGCGATAAACGCGTAAGCTTTATTTACCAGGCTATTGAAAATCTGAACCGGCAGTTGTTCCCCTATAAAACGTCTGTCAGGGTATTCTGTGGAATACCAGGTGAAATATTTGAACAGTTGATTTCCGAAAATCACATCAGGGCTGTTTATACGAATCATGACTATGAACCTTATGCAAGGGATCGGGATAAGCGGGTTAGTGCAATCCTTGCCGGAAAAGGTATTTTGTTTGAAACCTTCAAGGACCAGGTGATTTTTGAGAAGGACGAAATAACCAAATCATCAGGAGAGCCCTATACTGTTTTCACTCCATACAGCCGTCGCTGGCTCGAAAAGCTGGGCCAAAACGGAACTGTAATACGAACCTGGGATTCGGAAAGTTACCTGGAAAACCTGCTTCCCGGCGATGAATATCCCTTACCGTCCATCAACGAAATTGGCTTCTCCGAAACAACTGGAATTTTCAGACTTTTCAGCATTAACAGAACTGTATTGGGATCGTACGATAAAACACGGAATTTTCCTGCACTGGATTCAACAAGCAGGGCGGGTATTCATCTCCGGTTTGGAACGGTAAGTATCAGGCAGTTGGTGGCGGAAGCAAGGGTGATTAATGCTGTTTGGCTCAATGAACTCATCTGGAGGGAATTCTTTATGCAGATTTTGTGGCATTTCCCTTACGTAGTTCAGCAACCTTTCAAACTCAAATATCAATTTATTAAATGGGTCAATAACGAGGTTGATTTTGAAGCCTGGTGCATGGGATTAACCGGGTATCCCCTGGTAGATGCCGGTATGCGCGAACTAAATGAAACCGGATTTATGCATAACCGGGTAAGGATGGTTGCGGCCAGTTTTTTAGTCAAACATTTACTTATCAGCTGGCAATGGGGGGAAGCATACTTTGCCGGCAAACTATTGGATTTTGAGTTATCATCGAATAACGGTAACTGGCAATGGGCGGCGGGAACCGGCTGTGATGCAGCTCCTTATTTTCGCATTTTTAACCCTGCAACCCAGGCCGAAACATTCGATCCGGAAAATGAATATATAAAAAAATGGGTGCCTGAGTACGGAAGTCCATCTTATACCAAGCCAATCATAGATCACAGTTTTGCGCGCTCCCGCTGTCTCGAAACCTATAAAGCCAGCCTGTAACAGGCTTTTTAATAATATTTAACGTAATACTTGCAATATTGACTATGTATAATCGTTTCATAATTCGGGTTAAAATATGTACTTTTGCAGCATGATCAGAAAACCGGTTATTTTTGTAGTTTTGATATTATCAACACTGATAATGTCTTGCAGTTCCTACCAGAAGCTTTTAAAAAGTTCGGATAATGAAGTTAAATACACCAAAGCACTCGAGTATTACGAGAAAGGTGATTACCTGAAATCGCAGCAACTTTTCGAACAGATACAGGCTTTCTTCAAGGGAACCGAAAAAGCCGAAAAAATTGCTTATTATAACTCCTATTGTTATTATAAGCAAAAGGATTATATACTGGCCGGTTACTACTTCAAATCATTTGCAACTAACTTTTCAACAAGCGTTTATGCCGAGGAGTCACTCTACCTGAGTGCTTATTGCAGCTATCTGGATTCGCCGCGTTCTTCCCTTGACCAAACTTCGACCGTTGAGGCAATTTCATCGCTGCAGGTATTCATCAGCCAGTACCCAAAGAGTAATCGCCTTACCGATTGTAATAAACTTATTGAGGAACTCAGGGCCAAGCTTGAAAAGAAAGATATTGATATCGCCATGCTCTATTACCGCATGTCGGATTACAAAGCTTCAATCGTTTCGATGAGCAATGTATTGAAAGATTATCCCGATACAAAATCAAAGGAATTGATACTCTATTCATTGCTCCAGGCGAAATATCAATATGCCGTCAACAGTGTATATGAGAAACGCCATGAAAGGCTCAACCAGGCTTTGGATTCCTACGATGAACTCGTTGCCGGTTTTCCAGTGGGTGAATACAGTGCGAAGGCATTGGTTTTAAAGAAAAACATCTCGAAAGAATTACAGAATTAATTCATGCCTACCAACAACCAGACATATGGATATTAAAAAGTTAAAGATTGAAACTACCACCATTACCCGTAATATGACCGAGTTGAATGACCCAACCGATAATATTTACGAATCAGTGGCTATCATTGCCAAGCGTGCGAACCAGATATCCCAGGAGATCAAGGAAGAGTTGAATTCGAAGATTGAAGAATTTGCAACTCCCAGCGACAACCTGGAAGAAGTGTTCGAAAACCGTGAACAGATCGAATTGGCCAAATACTACGAAAACCTTCCTAAACCGACTCTTATTGCAACCAATGAATTTCTGAAAGATCAGATTTTCTCCCGCAATCCGATGAAAGAAAAGGAAAATATCTGGTAGTCTCTTGTACCGCAATCGGATGCTAAAAGGCAAAAAAATACTTCTTGGGATTACCGGTGGTATAGCTGCTTATAAAATTCCTTTTCTGATCCGGCTTCTTATAAAAGAGGGTGCAGCCGTAAAAGTGGTTATGACTGCTGAATCTTGCGATTTTGTGACTCCGCTCACACTTTCGGTTCTCTCGCAAAACCCGGTTTCGATTCAACCGTTTAGCCCGGCAGATGGCTTGTGGCACAGCCACATAGAGCTTGGAAGCTGGGCCGATGCGTTTGTTATCGCTCCCCTCACCGCGAATACAATGGCTAAGATGGCCACGGGTATCACGGATAATTTGCTGCTGGCTACCTATCTTGCTGCCCGTTGCCCCGTATTTTTCGCCCCGTCGATGGATGTAGATATGTACCATCACCAAACGACCCAGAAAAATATTGCCACCTTGCAATCGTATGGCAATATCCTGGTTTCACCACAGGAAGGTGAACTGGCAAGCGGCCTTACGGGCATGGGACGTCTCGAAGAACCGCAGAATATTGTAAAAATACTGCAACAGTATTTTGCTAAAAAACAAACACTTAGCGGGAAAAAAGTACTTATTACCAGTGGTCCGACCCTGGAGGCTATAGATCCGGTTCGTTTTATAAGCAATCATTCTTCAGGTCGCATGGGAAATGCATTAGCCCTGGAGGCTGCACTGCGTGGAGCGGAAGTTACCCTGGTTTCAGGACCTGTAAGGGAATATCCTAAACACCCGGCACTCCATATCATTAATGTTATCACGGCTTCTGAAATGTTTGAAAAATGTTCAGAGCTGTTTGCTGTTTCCGACATAATTATTATGGCTGCCGCAGTGGCAGATTTTGCCCCTGAACATGCAGAACCGGAAAAAATCAAGAAGAAGGATGAAGCTTATTCGCTTAGCCTTAGGAAAACAAAAGACATTCTTGCCGAGATGGGTAAAATCAAGAAAACCAGTCAAATTCTTGTTGGTTTTGCCCTTGAAACAGAGAATGAAACCGACAATGCCCTTGCCAAGTTGCATAGTAAAAACCTTGATTTTATTGTTCTTAATTCACTTAAAGATACGGGTGCCGGTTTTGGACACGACACAAACAAAATCCTTATCATAGGTAAAGATCAGAATATCCGCGAATTTGGACTGAAAGCCAAGGCTGAAGTTGCTGTGGATATATTTGATTTTATCCAATCCGAAATTAATTAATACTATCCTTACATGATCCGCAAACTGGTTATTTTCCTGATTATCTGTTTACCTGCCTTTGCCAGTGCACAGGAGTTCATGTGTCAGGTCAGCGTCAATTCACCCCAGGTGGAAGGTACGGAAAAAAAAGTTTTCCAAACCTTGCAGGCAGCCCTTTATGAATTTGTGAACAACCGCAAATGGACAAATTATGTCTATAAGACTGAAGAACGGATTGAATGTTCCATTATGATTACGGTTTCCGACCGCCCTTCGAGCGATCAGTTCAATGCAAAAGTGAGTGTAATCATGCAGCGTCCTGTATACAGAACGTCCTATAATACTAACCTGCTCAACCTGGTTGATAAGGATTTTAATTTTAAATATGTTGAATACGAGCCACTTGAGTATAATGACGATGCATATACGTCGAACCTGACGTCGATGGTTGCTTATTATGTTTACATCATGCTCGGTATCGATGCCGATTCATTCAGCAAAATGGGTGGTACCCCTTACTATGAAAAAGCAAGAGGTGTAGTGAACGCGGCTCAGAATTCGCCCGAGCGCGGCTGGAAGGCATTCGAAAGTCTTAAAAACCGCTACTGGCTTGTGGAAAACCTTATGAATAACACTTACAGCCCTTTCAGGGATGGGTTATATTCATACCATAGGACCGGCCTGGACCTGATGTCGGAAAATATGGATATGGGACGCAGCGGTATTAATGATTGCCTCGAAGATTTACAGAGGGTTAACCGTGAAAAAAACGGGCTGTATGTAGTTCAGTTGTTTATTGATGCCAAGAGGGATGAACTTATCAATATTTATTCCCAGGCAGCCCCCATGGATAAAACCAAGGCAATAAATATCCTGAAAGAACTCGATCCTGCCAATTCATCCAAGTATCAGCAAATCATGACCCAGGGCAAATAGCCCACAGTTCGCTGCAATTATTTATATTTGCTTTCCTTTTAGCCAAACACAGAGACA
>JBAXXB010000149.1:0-10566 GCA_037128115.1 Bacteroidota bacterium | reverse complement strand
AACTGGTTGGCCGTTTTCCGGTAGTAACCTACCTGAATCCCCTGAGCCGCGAAGTGCTTATACGCATACTTACCGAACCACAGAATGCACTTATCAAGCAATTTATACGTCTCTTTGAGATGGATAATGTAAAGCTGAGTTTCACGGATGATGTTTACGAATATATTGTCGACAAGGCACTTGAATTCCGCACGGGTGCCCGGGGATTACGTTCGATACTCGAAGCTATTCTGACAGATGCAATGTTCGAGATTCCATCCCAGAGTAAACATTCCGAACTGGTCATCGACCGTTCGTATGCTTCCGAAAAACTTGGGAAAACCAACATAGCAAGGCTCAAAGTCGCCTGATTAGTTTCCCCGGACCCATGTACCTGAATAATTTGTGAGGCCAGCCAATAAAATTGCTTCATGTTGTGTTATTATCCTGGTATAATTATTGAATCATTTCAATAAAGACCTGTACGATGAGGTTCATTCTGCTTGGTTTACTGGCATTGGCACCATTCCTGGTTTCGGCACAAAACATACTCAATCCGCGCGATTCTGCCGGGTATCATTGTTCTGCCGTAATCATCGATGGAGATACCGTGCCTGTCATCGTCTTCGATGGGGTGAATATAACAGGTAGCAAATCATTTCGAAATTCTTCTGAATCCAGGCAATGGGAACGCCTTGTCCATAATGTGAAGAAAGCGTATCCTTACGCTAAGCTGGCAGGTATCAAATACAATGAGTACAGCCTCAAGATGGCTGGTATTAGAAGTGAAAAGGTGAAGCGGGAAATGATGAAACAAGCCGAAGATGAACTGGAAGCACAGTTTGGCAACGAGTTGAAAGATCTGACTATAACCCAGGGCAAGATATTACTGAAATTAATTGACAGGCAGACCAGTAACAGTTCCTACGATATAGTAAAAGATTTCAGGGGAAGATTCCGGGCATTTTTCTACCAGTCATTTGCACGCCTGTTCGGCTATGACCTGAAAGTGAAATACGATCCTTTAGGTGAAGATTCTGATATTGAGCGTATTGTGCAGATGATTGAGAACGGGTCGATCTGAAAACAGCAAAGACTTTCCTGTAACCAGGAAGGCAATCAGGGAAACCAAATTTCTTTTCCGTCAATCTGAGCTTTTACCAGGTTTTGATAGGGGTAAAGGCAATAGCCGCAGGTCATCCTGATAAACCCTATACCGGGGGCTAACCATACATAGTATTCTTCGTCAGCCATTATTGGTATGTCGAAATAAAATTTGTAACAATTCGGGATTTTCGTGTTATTGATTTGCAGGGTATCAGTCTTGCTCAGTAAAGTTGCGGTCCAGGTCCCCCCTCCGTAGAGGTACTCCCACGTATCCCTCACATCAGCCGTTAGGTCAAATTTAACTGATTCAGGCTCACCGGTGCGACGTGTATAGACTTTACCATTTTCACTCCTGTAATAATCCCGCATAAACGTGTTGGAATCGTCGAAAATATAATATGTTTTCCCATCAATCACTTCTGTTCCCGTGATGGATATCCTGGTCTTGTGTTCAATATCCCAGTAATTTTGTACCTGTAAGGGCAGGTATTCACCGCACAGTGGGATAGTTGGTTGTATAGGTTTATCTTTCCCGCAGGAAGTAAGGAGAAAAAGCAGGCAAACAAATAAGACTTGTAGAAATCGTAGATTCACAGCCGTTAGCACAATATATATATTCTTTTTAACCATCTACCAGGGAATCATTTTTTCCTGATCTTCGAAATATCAATCCAATTGTAACCTATACAAAAGCCGGATTTCAGTCCCCAGTTCAATTCGACGACCACCGGCATTTGACTATCTTCAAAAGTAAAATTTCCGGGTAATGATCCTTTTTCAAAACGATAATCGGTGCCCTCGATTTCGATGAAATATCCACCGCAGCATGGGCACATACCGTTATCCTGGGCTGTTATTGTGCCTGTACTTCGGTAGGCGTCTTTTTCGCAACAACAAATCAGAAGGGATGTAATCAGAAGTAAAACAAACTTATTATTCATTGTATTACCTGCCTTTACAGACTAGGATAAATTTCTTGCTCCTCTGGCCTCACCTCTCAAATCGCAAAACCCAAGATACCAATCCTACTGCCCGCTTCCTTTCATCACTGTCAGCAAGGTGTAGGCCATAATTTTGATATCCATGGCAAGCGACATATTTTCGAGGTAAAGAATATCAAATTTGAGGCGTTCAATCATTTGGTCAACATTTTCGGCATAACCGTATTTAACCTGGCCCCATGAAGTGATGCCGGGTTTTACTTTTAACAGTAGGCGGTAGTGAGGTGCCCTTTGGGTAATCTGGTCAATAAAGTACTGGCGTTCGGGCCTGGGTCCTACCAGCGACATGTCGCCTTTCAGTACTGATAAAAACTGGGGAATTTCATCCAGTCGTGTCTTACGCATCATACGGCCGAAAGGAGTCACACGGGTATCGTTTTTCGATGAGAGCATGGGGGTTCCGTTTTCGGCGCCTATCACCATCGACCTGAATTTGGGTATCATAAAAATCCTGCCACTTATACCAATGCGTTCCTGGGTGTAAAACACCGGACCTTTTGACGACATTTTAACCCCGATGATACAGAAAAGGTATACCGGCGATAGTATGACAATTGCCAGCGCTGAAAGCACTATATCGAGGAACCGCTTCATGTTGAGTTGCCAGGGAGGCATAAAGTCGAACGACACTTGTATGAGTGGTGTCTGGTAGATGGATGTGGTTTTCACAGTGCCAAGAAGGAAGTCTTGCATATCCGGAATTACTTTAATGAGTACATCGGTATCTTCTATTTCGGAAATTATCTGTTCAACTGTATTGTGTTCCGAGCGCTCGGTAGCAATGATCACTTCCTCTATATTCATTTCGGTGATCAGGTGTCGCAGGTTGGAGAAATGCCCCAGGTTTGGTATAAATTTTTCGAGTTTATAGCTTGGATACTCAACCGCGTGAACAAAACCTACAAACCGGTTAAAGGCGGATTTAGGCTGGCTTTCAATTTCGTTGTATATGGAAATGGCATTGCCGTTACTCCCTACAATGATGGTATTGAAGCCAATGATCCGGCGCCTCAGTTTGTAAAGGTTACGTGATGTAAGTATAAGCCTGAATGTTACAGTAATTAGAAAATGCAGCAGAAACAGGTTGAGAAACAGGTGATAATAACTCCTGTAGGTTTGAATAACATCGTCGAGAATGAGTGCGAAAAAGATAATAATGACTCCGCAAAGTGAAACAAACAGTGTCTGTCCCAGTTCACTCATACGGGCCTTGCGGTAGACATTATGGTATGATCCTGAAATGGCATAGAGCAGAAGCCAGAAAAAAGGTATGGCAATAACCCCGAAATAGAACTTTTTATCGCTCAGCACGATCTGCAAGGTGTCGTTCATCGCCTGCATTTCGGCTGATTTGCGTAGGAAGAAGAAAATACTCCACGCAATTGACGCTGAAAGCAGGTCAGCAAAAACGAATTTGGCAGTTTGTACTTTTTTATTCATTCTATGGATTCCTTGGATCAGAAATGAAGTAGCTTAATATTATCAAAGTATATTTCAGCTTCGGGATCCGAAGTGCTTTTAACGGCGCTGAAAAACACCCTGAAACTGGTAGCATCAGAATTTGCGGAAAGAGTAGGAGTGAGGTTTATGTAGATTTTATTCCATGTAAGGCTGGGATTGACAACCAATATAGGTCTCTGGCTGGTTACCGCGCCATTAATAAAGAAACCAACGGTAAACTTATTGTTCGTTTTATAATTCAATTCCAGGAAAACAGACGATCCGGTGGTGGGCAGTTTGAACGAATCATGGCTGCAACATTCAAAAACTAATGAATCATTTGGTATCACGACCTTAGCAGCGTATTTATTCACCTCGTTCGGGAAGACGGTGGCAAGTTCAGGCAGAAGTGTCCTGACCAGGTTGACTTCACTCCGGGCCGTTGAATCAATGGAAAGGTTGGCTTTTTCGAAGTTTTCGATCCAGGCGAATTTTGTGCCCGTGACATACGAAAATTTCATTTCGCCTAAATCCAGTACTTTTTCCCGTTCCAGTGTTACGGTTTTATTTAGGGGCTGGTAGAAGGGGTATGGAGTACGTGTTTCGTTGATGCCATTCAGTTTGATGCCCGCAAAGATAGAAAGCTGGCAAGATCCGCTTTTCAACAAAGGAATTCTCTTCAAGGGAAAAGGAAATGCGAAGGCTCCGATCAGGTCATTGTCAGCGTATATCCAGGTGTCTGTTATTTTATGCGAGGCCGAGCCCTGAATGTCGCTTACGTTTAAGCTGAGAGAATCTATCGCAATGTAGGAAGGTATTTCATTAATCGACGTTTTGGCACATCCTGAAAACAGGAGTACCAAACACAGGGTAAGTATTGTAAATATATAGCGTAGAAAGTAATTCATCAGTATTTCAGGTGGTTATATTCTGTATTTAAATGTTTTGTCATTATTTATGCTGCCGGTTATTTCGAATGAAACGAATGATCCACTTTTTCGAGTATCTGGTATGCTACTTTTAAAGCGTGGTAACCATCAGCAAGGGTAACTTCGGGAATGGTATTTTCAATTATTGATTTAGCGAAGCTTGCCAGTTCCGTCTGTATTGCGTTGGTAGGTTTGATTTCAGGTTTTTCGAAATGAAACTGTTTTGCGTCTCTTCCATTACCTGGTTCCATCACCGGAAGCAGAGGATTGATCATACCCGGTTTCACATTCCGGAGATAGGCTACTTCCGTTTTCTTATTCAGGAAGTCAACGGCTATGTATGCGTCACGCTGGAAAAACCTGGCTTTTCGCATAGGGCTGAGTGAAATGCGACTTGCAGTCAGGTTAGCTACGCAGCCGTTATCAAATTCGAGCCTTGCGTTGACGATGTCGGCCGTGTCGGTAACAACCGCAACCCCGCTGGCGCTGATTTTCCTGAGATTCGCATGCACAGTATGCAGCACGATGTCTATATCATGAATCATCAGGTCAAGGATAACCGGTACATCACTACCCCTGGGGTTGAAATTTGCAAGGCGATGTACTTCGATAAACATGGGATTGTCAATGAACGGTAATGCAGCAACCAGGGCAGGGTTATAACGTTCAACATGGCCTACCTGGACTTTTACGTTGGCCTCCCTGGCAATCTCAATCAGTTTTAGTGCTTCCTCAGGAGACGCGACGATTGGTTTTTCGATAAAAACATGTCTGAACTGTTTAATCGCCCGGGCTGCAGCTTCAAAATGAGCAAAGGTCGGAGTCACAATGTCAATTACGTCAACTTCTCTGATCAACTCATCAATGGAACTGAACTTGTTGATTCCAAACTCATCAGAGACCAGTTGAGCGTTTGCTTCGTCCTGATCATAGAAGCCAACCAGTTGGTATTCAGGTATTTCGTTGATGCACTTAATATGTATTTTCCCAAGGTGCCCTGCTCCAATCACTCCTATCCTTATCATAGTAAATTTTTTGTGCAAAAGTAGGCAAAAGCCTTCCCTGGATCATGATATCTTCTCAACAGTTTATTAAGATATGTTAAAGGGTTAAGCCAAGGCAATATGGTTGTACAGGCCAGGGAAATAATTGACATTTTTTAGATTTTCTTTTGGAAATTAATTTTCGGGCGAATTATTTATTTCTGAAACTTAATGGCTTCAAATTGTTTAAGGTGATTCCAATTTCTTACTTTTGCCCGATACAACAAAGCGGAGAGTTTTGGATCACAAATACATAAAAAGCTTCTAATTGGTTCATTTAGCTATTAAACAGAAATAAAACATATAAATTGCAATTCCATGAAAAATACTGCTTTTACACAAATTCATGAAGCGCTTGGCGCTAAAATGGCCCTGTTTGCCGGTTACAATATGCCGATACAGTTTTCGGGTATTAACGACGAACATGAAACTGTCCGAACCAAACTAGGTATTTTTGACGTTTCGCACATGGGCGAAATATGGGTGAAAGGACCAAAAGCCCTCGATTTTATACAGTATGTCACTACAAACGATGCATCCGTACTTTTTGACGGTAAAGTTCAATACTCATGTTTACCGAACGGGAAAGGCGGAATAGTTGATGATTTGCTGGTGTACCGTGTTGATGCAGAAACTTACCTGCTGGTTGTGAATGCTTCGAATGTCGATAAAGACTGGGCCTGGATGGTAAGCCAGAATAAAGCAGGGGCTGAACTATATAATGCATCCGACGAAATTGCCCAGCTGGCAGTGCAGGGGCCACTTGCATTAAAGGCTATGCAAAAGCTCACCGCCACTACTGTTACTGATATGGAATACTATACGTTCAAGAAACTGGAATTTGCCGGGGTGAAGGATGTGATTTTTGCCACAACAGGCTATACAGGATCAGGAGGTTGCGAAATATACATGGCTAACGAAGATGCTGTTAAAATTTACGAAGCTGTTATGGAAGCCGGTGCCGAATATGGAATCAAGCCTATTGGCCTGGCAGCACGCGATACATTGCGCCTCGAAATGGGTTTCTGCCTGTATGGAAACGACATTGATGACACTACTTCCCCGATTGAAGCCGGCCTGGGTTGGATCACCAAATTTACGGATGCGAAAGATTTTATCAATAAAGATATTTTCCTGCAACAGAAGAAAGAAGGCACAAGCCGTCGGCTGGTGGGTTTCGAGATGATCGATAGGGGAGTTCCCCGCCACGGATATGACGTATTGGATGCTGCCGGAAATAAAATCGGCATCGTTACCAGCGGAACCATGGGCCCATCGGTGAAAATCGGTATTGGAATGGCTTATGTACCTTCTGCCTGTATGAAAGCCGGGAGCGAGATTTATATCAGCGTACGCGAAAAAGCCTTAAAGGCGCAGGTAGTGAAAATGCCTTTCTATAAAGGATAAGTAACCCAGTTTATAAATGTTTGTAATTAATGCGCGGTGTAATGTAAATTTGCCCCGCGCATTTTTTTTAGCCTATGAACAGCATTGAAGTTTGTTTTTCGCCGGCTTTATTCCGGTACAAAACCACATCCGATAATTGTTGCGTGGTAGTAGTTGATGTATTACGGGCAACCACAGCCTTTTGTGCTGCTTTCGACAGCGGAATTTCTACCATAATACCGGTACCAGGTCTGGAGGAATTGAAGGAATTTAAGCATAGAGGCGACCTCACTGCCGCGGAACGGGATGGTAAAAAAGTAGATTTTGCCGAATTCGGGAATTCACCTTCAGTTTTCTTAAGGGCTTCATTAACAGGCCGAAACCTGGCATATTCAACTACGAATGGCACCCAGGCCGTGGAAATGGCTAAAGCTTCAGGATGCATAACGGCTGCTTCCTTTTCGAACCTGTCAGCCATCAGCGGCTGGCTTAGCATACAGCAAAAGGATATCGTTATTTTATGCTCCGGCTGGAAAAACACTTTCAGTCTCGAAGACAGCCTTTGTGCAGGTGCCCTGGTTGAAATTCTTGAAGAAACAGGAAAATTTGCACGTATCTGCGATGCCGCTGAAGCTGCGCTAAACCTGTGGAACCAATCAAAACAAGATTTGCCGGGAGCCGTAAAGTCAGCCAGCCATTATCAGCGCCTGCTTGCTATGGGTCTTAACGAGGATCTTCGCTACTGCTTCTTGCTGAATACTTCCAAAGCAATACCGGTTTGGGATGGAATTGGTTTCAGGGATATCTCTGTAAACCAGGATGTAGCAATTTAGTTCCTGGACGACAGCTCTATTCCCTGTTCATGTAACCTCTTGGTTTTAGTGAATCATTGATATCAATAACGGACTGACATTTAAGAAATTGTAATGAAAAACAGAGTCTTTGCACCGGGTTGTGCTTTGGTCTTATATAAGCCGGAACTGGCTTTAAAACTTCACAGTGTCCTGAACGAAAACCTGGGTGTGATGGATGAATTGACGAGCTGCTGTCACCACGACCCTGGGTTTACGACCAGGACTGAAGTGATCAATGTTTGCCCGGGTTGCGATAAGCGTTTTGGACATGATTATGAAAATTCTTCGACGATTTCTTTGTGGGAAATTTTAGCAGAAAGCGACTTCTTTGCCTTCCCTGATTACCATGGGCAGCAAATGACCATTCTCGATGCCTGCCCGACCCGCAACGAAGAAAGAGTTCACACCGCCATCAGGACTCTTCTTAAGAGGATGAATATTCAGATCGTAGAGCCTCAGAATACAGGGACCAAGAGTACCTGTTGCGGTGACAGCTTTTTTGGTACAATCCCGACGGAAAAAGTAAAAATGCTAATGGTAAAGCGTGCTTCCGAGATGCCACGGGAAGAGGTGGTGGTATATTGTGTATCCTGCATCAAATCCATACACAACGGGGGCAAGAAACCACGTTACCTGGTCGACCTGCTGTTTAATGAAGAAACGCATCCCGGAACCACGGAACCTGAAGAATGGCACAATGAACTCGACATTTATATCGAAAAACATTGAGGCCGTAAGCCAGTATAGTTTTATTGTTTCACAATCTTCCTGAAGGATCTCGAATTATTGCTGAAATTTATTTCCAGAAGGTACATGCCTTTGCACAGGCCTGCAGTATTAATGCTACGGCTGCCCGACTGATCCGATATAATTAATTGCCCTGCCATGGAGTAGATATTTGTTGAATGAATTCCAATGCCAGGCTGTGTTTCATGTATACTTACATGATCGGTAAACGGGTTGGGATAAACGCTACACATATCATTGACGGGTGTAAAGTCACCGGTTCCGGTTGAATGAATCAGGCCAACTTTCATTCCGTTACCAAAGCTGCTAACCCACATTTCATCCTGGTTGTAAGGGTTAAAGAAAACACGCTCGGGCTGCCTGAAAGGGTAGGCCTCCACCAGGGTCCAGGTCGGGGTATTTGCATGAATATTATTACTTACCCAGAGCCCCTGGGTTTCAGTAGTGAGATAAGCCTGGGAATTGTCCTGGGGGGTGAAGGTGAGAGAGCTTACGCGGTCGAATTGTGAACCGGTAAGTTTGGTCCAGCTGGTCCCCCTGTCAGTTGTTTTATACAGGCCTCCAAGTCCATTAGGAGCTCCGCCCCAGCCGCTGAATACACCTGCGAACCAGGTGTTTTGTGCCGGGTCAGCCGGGTCAATGAGTATATCTTTGGTCCAGTAATACATGCCAGGATCACTCTTATCGCTCCAGCTGGCTGTGGCCGGGTCATATAAAAACACCCCGCTGCTGTTGGTGAATTTGCCGGCAGGGTTAATTCTCCCCGAAAAGGAGCACAACATTCTCCCGTCGTTTAAAACCTGTATGCAGGCCGGATGGCCTTCGGTGCGTGCAGGGTTTGCTAATTTCGACCATGTGGAGGCTGTCCCGGCCGACAGGTTATCGGTAACATAAATTCCTCCCAGTTGCAAGCCCTGGGTCCCGCCAAAATGGATCACCGAGGCATACAATCGTTCGGGATTGCCCGGGTCGGCGGCAAGCCAGAAAACGGGATGCCCGAAGGCATGCAGAGTGGTCCAGTTGGACCCGCCATCGGAGGAAACAACAATTTTGCCGTTTGCATCTGACGCATCCAGCTGGGCATCCCGCAATCGGGTGCTCTGGTACATATCGTGTATGTTGGAACAGGCGCCATAGGTTTTGCTATTGGCAGAAACCAGCCTGTAAAGGGAATTTACCGAAAAACCGTTGTAATTATAACTCCATTTATTCCCCGAGACGGTGCTGCGAATCCCTCCTATATCGCTGAAGCATCCCATCATCGTATTGGCATTGTTCCAGAAAACCTGCCAGCAGGTGGTGCTCTCAAGGCCTATGCTGGTATAGGATTGCTTTTGAGGTGTGTTGGATCCCGCCGGGTGCTGGTCGGCGGTATTCACATAAGCCTGTTTCCAGCTGGTTCCGCCATCCATGGTGGATTGCACATTGCTGTAATTGCCGAAGAGTACTTTGTTTGAATTTGCGGGTGCTACCGTGATCCCGAAACAGGTTTCGCTCCAGCTCCAGGCTTTGTCGCCGCCGGCACCTTCCCAACCCGTAATAATATTAGCATTCCCTGAAGTATTGAAGACCTTGTTCCACGAATTCCCTCCGTCAGCAGTCTTAAAGACCAGGGGTGCACTTAGCGCTTTATCGTGACCACCCAGGTAGATGGTGTTGATGTCGTTAGCAGCCATAGCGGCAAACATCACAAAATCGTTTGCGAAGTTTATACCAGTATTCTTAGATATCCATGTACCGTTGTTGTTATCCATCACATAGACTCCTTTTGCGAAATTTGAATATTCCCACGGCTTAACACCGTTATATACATCACCCACATTGGCTGTGATGCAACAGAACCTGGAAGAGGTGCCGTTTTTCGCACCGGCAAAGCTCCAGATAACTTGTCCGGCAGTTATACCGGGTGCGGATTGAAGTGCAAAACCCGCTCCTGAGTTCGTCGATGTAATCAAACCCTCATTCGTGCCAATGTATATATTTGTATTATCCCATAAAACGCCTCCCATCACCAGGCCTGCCCCCATATGATGCAAAAGGAAATCATCAGTCCGGGACAGCGGCGGCTGTTGCCGGAGGG
>JBAXXB010000148.1:0-10609 GCA_037128115.1 Bacteroidota bacterium | reverse complement strand
GGTCTGGTGAGCAGGCAAGTTGGCTACGGTAATATCAGGATAAACAATGGTAGTGTCCCACTGATTCACCATATGGCAAACGAAATTCTGAGCTGCAAAATCCGATTCGTTATGAACCACTGCCGAAACAGTTATGTTCTGAGAAACGGTAGGATGAGGTTCGCTAAAACTGATATCATTAGCAAACAGGTAGATATTAGGTTCATGAAGAACATCAGGGTAGTCGAATGGGCCGAAGCTGGTCAGGCAGCCGGCATCTCCGCTCACTATTACCCTGGATTTCCAGTTGGTCCCGTAAGCTAATCCGGTCACCTCTGCAAAATATCGTTTCCCGTTAGATGTGGTCAGGTCCGTCGGATCCGATTCTGTCATGATGATCACCCGGTCATTGGCATCCGTATAATTGCCATTACCTTCATAATCAAGTATTAACCTGGGATAGCCGGCAGGTGGTAACGAATTGGTAGCATCAAAGTAGTCTGCTTCAAAATGGAAGATGGTATAAGAAGACCCAACTTCCGGTGACACAATAGAGGATGTAAACCCGGTATTCCCTGTATAAGCTAAGTGCTGAGCCCCGGGGTTGATATTCGGATCGTTATCGTTGCAATCCAGCCCGTTGGTAACATAACCACCAGGTTGTACACAAGCAAGAACAAAGACCTCTGGGTTACCGTATCCATCCCCGTCATGGTCAATATAATAAACAATTGCAGTATTAACAGTCAATGAAACTGCCACACGGCTTGTACTTCTGCATCCTGTTGTTAAACTGCGGGATTCGGCATAATATGTTCCTGCCACAGAGGTGCTGTAAACTGAGGAACCAGCCAGCAAGAGGCTTCCTCCGCTAGGATAATTATACCAGTCAACAACACTTCCGGCTGGTGCATCAGCAGCCAATAATGCGGGTAAGGTAGTTGAACAAACGGTCAGATTCCCTCGGCTGACCGGTGCATCCGGATGTCCGTTTACAGTCATTGTAATCGCATTCGATTGCGCAGGACTACCGGTAGTACATGGTAAACTCGAGGTCATGATACACGTGACCACATCATTATTTAAAGGAGCGTACCAGAAACTTGAACTGTTCCAGCCTGCATTTAACCCATTCACTTTCCATTGATATGATGGGGAAGCGCCTCCGTTGTACGGAGTAGCCATGTATGTAACGTAATTACCCGAACAGGTGGGATTTTCATTAGTAGAAATTGACAGGCTCACCGGTACATATAAATAAACACCCACATTTTTAACTGTCGGTGAAGCAGCAGTGCAGCCATGAGTATCGGTATAGCTCACACTTACCGTTTGGTTTCCAAGTGCTGTCCATGTTACTGTTATTGAATTGTTGTTTGAAGTTCCGCCTGCGGTAATTGTACCCCCAGCGGAAACAGTCCAAACATAGCCAGTCATTCCGGCTTCGGTTGTATAAACATTGCCGGCCGAAGGAACATCGCAGATAGCCGCATTCCCCGTTATAACAGGAACTGGTAAAGCATAAACATTCACATTTTTAACAATAGGGCTGGCCGGTGAACAGCCATTTCCGTCAAAGTAAGTGACCGTTACGGTTTTTGCTCCGGCGGTAGTCCAACTTACTGTAATCGAATCTGTTCCCTGCCCTGCGGTTATAGTTCCTCCATAAGACACAGCCCAGGTATATCCTGTCATACCGCCAACGGTTGAATAGATATTGCCTGTCGAGGGTATTCCACACATGCCGGTTGGCCCGGAAATGGTTGAAGCAACAAAAGGAAATACATTTACAAAATAAGTTGTTGGCGCTAAAGGTGCACAACCAATATTACTAAGATAGTTAACCGTAACTTCCTGCTGGCCTGATGAAGACCAGGTTACCGTTATAGCCCTTGAACCGGCTACGGAAGTAATTGTGCCGCCGGCCGAAACAGTCCACGTATAAGCTGACTTACCCGATTCGGTGGTATATACATTTCCCGTTGACGGGATACCGCAAACCAATGCCGGTCCTGTAATGGCAGGAACAGGAATGACTTCTACATTCACATTTTTGACAGTAGGATTAGCCGGATGGCAGCCATTCCCATTTGTGTAAGCAACCGAAACGGTTTTGGCTCCGGATGTTGTCCATGTCACGGAAACCGAATTATCGGTTGCAGTGCCACCGGCAGTAATAGAGCCGCCTGCTGAGACAATCCATGTATATGCTGTCATACCGGCTTCGGTTGTATAAACGTTTCCTGCTGAAGGAATTCCGCAAATGGACCCCGGACCTGTGATTGTGGGAACCGGGCGTGGATTGACAGTTACATTGAAGATTGTTGCAGTTAAAGCTGAGCAACCTGATGCATTCTGGTAGTTAACGCTCACAGTCCGTGCTCCTGCCGAATTCCAGATTACACTAACAAAACTGGAGGAAGATGTACCCCCAGCTGAAATGGTACCGCCGGATACAGACCAGGAATAGTTTGTCATTCCAGGTTCTGTATTGTATATATTTTCGACTGAGCCAGCACAAACCGGTGTAGGTCCGTTCAATGTCGGTACCGGCCTTGAATAAACAGTAACATCCAGTATAAAAGGAGCTGGAGCCGGGCAACCCGCTGCATTATTATAATTTACACTTACGGTTTGAGCACCGGTAGTATTCCAGAGAACGGTAACAGTATTGTTTCCTGCTCCGCCCCCGGAAGTTATGGCTCCGCCTGCGGAAATCACCCAGGAGTAATTGCTCTTTCCGGGTTCAGTCGTATAAACAATGCCTGAACCGCCTGCACATACATTGGTTGTTCCTGTGATAGCAGGAGAAGGTATAGAATAAACCGAAATATTTTTAGTTGTCGGGTTAGCAGCCTGGCAGCCAGAATTATCCGTATAATTTACGCTTACAGTTCCAGGTTCTGCATTATTCCAGGTCACGGTAACCGAATTATCAGAGGATGTACCCCCAGCGGTAATTGTTCCACCGGCAGAAACCGTCCATGCGTAATTGCTCATTCCAGCTGCTGTAGTATACACATTCCCTGTTGAACCGGCACATACACTTGCTGGACCAGTGATTGCAGGGACCGGTAAGGGGTTTACCGTAACATTGAAACTGGCCGCAGATGCAGCATTACAAGCATTTGAATTGCTGTAGTTTACTTGTACAGATTGACTCCCAAGGCCAGTCCAACTTACGGTAATTGAATTATCATACAGCGAACCGCCACCGGTAATGGAACCACCCGCGGACACTATCCAAGAATAGTTAGTCTTACCGGCTTCAGTTGTGTACACGTTTCCGGTTGAATTCTGACAAACGGAATCCGGACCTGAAAGCGATGGAGTTGGTGCAGGCAATACCGACATATTGATTGCATTTGAAATACCTGAACATCCGGCACTGCTGGTAACAACACAGGTTACAATATCTCCGTTTGCAGGCACGTATCGGAAAGTGGAATCATTTCCATTGAATAAACTCAGGACTTCTGATTCACATAACGCACGGTTGTAAAACCGGATATCATCAAGTTTGCCGTTGAAATGCCTGTTTCCGCCACCCCATTTCGATACATAAAGGTGCGGATTCGAATAATTAGGCGCATAGCCTGAAGCTACCGATTGTTTCAATTCCCCGTTAACATATGTTTTCATACTTAAGGAATCTTTGATACAAACAACATGCTTCCATTGATCCGTAATGAGTGAAAAACCAGCGGAACCAACGTAAGCAATACCAAATCCATAATCCAATGAATTTGGGCTCTGAATTACCCAGTTCTGGTAAGAGGAATGGTTATTATCAATAATATCGGTATAGTCACCCGTCAATGCATGCTGGTTCGCCCAGAATGAGATAGAAAACTTATTGTATGTGAACCAGCTCCCCAAATCGATGTAGTCGTTAATTCCATCGAAAGAATAGGCTTTATTAGGATTTCCAAATCTGTCAGGGATAAGCGTTGGGTTTCCATAAGCAATGCCATTGTGACCGCTTCCACTTTCATCGTTTACATTTCCATTGAATGGATAGGATGCAATTAACCCGCTTTGCAAACCACCTCCACAAAAAGCAGAAGCAGCAGGATTACCGTTTACAAACCATTGAATTTCAGGATTTAGGCCTGCACCAAGAGTTGCTGCAGTAAAGATCGCCGTGTCCCCCTGGCAAATAATATTGCTACCTGTAATTTCAACCAGAGGTAATGGATAAACTGCAACATTCAAAATAGAGGCTGCCTGAGGTGTGCAACCACCGGCACTGGAATAATTAACTCTTACGCTTTGATTTCCGCTTGCATTCCATGTCACCGTAACGGTGTTATCAGTTGCGGTGCCGCCCGAAGTTATGGTTCCTCCGGCAGAAACAAGCCAAACATAGTTACTCATACCAGCCTCAGTTGTATAGGTATTGCCTGCTGATGGGAAATCGCAAATGGTCGACAAGCCTGTCAGACTGGGGACCGGAATCGGATATACTGTTACATTGGCTATACCGGGATTTGCAACTGTACAGCCAAAGGAATTGGCATAGTTTACCTGCACTGTTTTATTTCCGGTAGTATTCCAGGAAACAGTTATAGTATTATCGGTTGGAGAACCTCCTGAAGTAATAGTACCACCAGCAGAAACCGTCCAGTTATATGTATTCATTCCAGCCTCAGTAGTATATACATTTCCTGTTGAATTTACACATACTGAGATCGGACCGGTAACAGTGGGTGCGGGTATAGGATTAACTGCAACATTGTAAACTGTGGGAGTTATAGCAGTGCAGCCATTCGAATAGTTCACACTTACTGTTTGAGCGCCTGATGCGTTCCAGCTTACTGTGATTTGATTGGTCCCGGAACCAGCTGTGACAGTTCCACCTGTAACTGACCATGCATAGCTAGCCATACCCGGTTCCGTAGTATAAACATTTCCCGTAGAGCCGGTGCAAGCAGTAGCTGGCCCTGTAATCGTAGGTGTTGGAACGGTGTTGACAGTAATATTTTTAACGGTGGGAGATACGGCATTGCAACCATCATTATTCGAATAATTGACACTGACTGTCTGTGCGCCGGCTGTATTCCAGGTTACATTAATAAAATAATAACCATTACCTCCTAATGTGATAGTTCCTCCGGCTGAAACATTCCAGACGTAATTTGTTTTTCCGGACTCAGTGGAATAGGCATTTCCGATCGAGCCCAAACATGCTGTAGGAGAACCTGTAATAGTCGGAACCGGGGCAGAAACAGTAATGGTGATGGTGTTCGATAGTGCAGGATTTCCGGATGGACATGCAATATTCGAAATCATCAAACACTTGATATGATCGCCATGATTCGGCACATACGCATACTGGTAGGAATTTGTTCCGACGGTATCACCGTTTACAATCCACTTATAAATTGGAGCTGTTCCGCCATTGGATGGGTATGCGGTGAAAGTTACCGGGGTACCTGGGCAGATCGTATAGTAATTTGCACCTATGGAAACCGAAACAGGATTGTTAAAGGATGTTATTACAGCACTACCGTTCATGAAAATCGGGTTGCCCAAAGCGGCCATTGCTTCAACCGTGTATGTGCCAACTGTTTGATTATCCCATGACAATGGACTGCCTGTACCTGCAACCGGACTGCCTGAAGCAAGCGCATTCTTATATAATTGATAACTGGTGTTGAAATCAGAACCACTCAGCCCGACGCTTAATCCTGTACCATTTGTGCAATAAGAACCGCCACCCGTAACATTGTATATGGTGGTTGGTGTCGTTGTAAAGGTCATATCATCGCCGACAGAAGTACCTGAAGAATTCGTACTGCTAACCCGGTAATGGTAGGTTGTATTTATTGTAAGACCCGCTAATGCAGCAGAAACAGCGGTGTTTGTACCTCCGGTCAGAGGAGAAGGCGTGCCGGCTATGGTCGATCCATAGGCAGCGGTCAGTCCGTATTCAAATGAAACAGAACTGGAAAAATAATTAGGATTCACCAGGCCATGTATAGTTGCACTGCTCACATTGACCAAAGTTGCAGCCGTTGTGGATACAATTGGCGGTCCCGGAGCATGAATATTCACGGTGAAATCTGAACAATTTCCATAATTATAGGACCCACATGGTGTAGGATATCCATAATAATCGTAAACGGCCATTACCCTGATTCTGGCTTCACCTGTGAGGGAAGTTCCTGAAATAGTTAATGCTATTGTTGAAGAAGTGCTAGAGTTGATATGTCCTTGTCCGGCAACTTCGCTTGCCCCATCAAAGTAATTGTTGTGGTTGTAATCAATCCAGACATTTACATACAATCCATATCCACTAGCGTTTTGAATAGACATTGTATAATTGCCGTTTTGTGCCAGATCAGTCATTGACGAAGTAAAATCATGGTAATAACTCGGGCTACCGGTACAGGAAATCGACTGAGCAATCGTATTCAGTTCAATATACGACAAACCCATGTACCATGGTGCATTGCATCCATCAGAAAAATAGGGTATACAAAATAAGGTTGGCAGAGTTTGAACTGTCATATCATCTCCATAAGAAGTGCCGGCCGAATTAGTGCTGACAATCCTGTAATGATACACAGTATTCATGGTAAGACCTGAAATAAAAGCGGTTGACGATTGAACCGAATAGCCTGTAAGGCCCGAAGGAGTTCCGACAACGGTTGAGCCATAAGTTGCAGTCAAACCATATTCAAATGAAACGGAAGAAGTTAGATTATTGGGATTAACTGTTCCGTTCAGGTAGGCAGAAACACCGGCAATTCCGGTAGCAGCCGTTGTAACAACCGTTGGCGGAATCATATCCGTAGTAAATGTCATATCGTTGCCTAAACTTGTTCCACCTATTCCAGTTCCTGAAACCCTGTAATGATAAGTAGTGTTGGGTGATAAGCCTGTAAGCGATGCGCTTACAGCAACATCCGTAGTACCTGTTACCGGGCTTGGAACGCCGGAAACTGTAGTGCCATACGAAGCGGTTAGCCCGTAATTGAAAGTAACATTGGTTGAATAATCATTGGCGTTTACTATGCCATTCAGAGTAGCTAATGTGGCAGCAACACCCGAAGCGGCCGTTGTGGTAACGGTTGGAGGGACAAGCGCAGGCAGAATATTCACCATAAAATCGGAACAATTGCCATAATAATATGAGCCACAGGGATCCGTTGGATAGCCATAATAATCATAATTGGCCATAACCCTCAGCCAGGTTGTTCCAATTGTTGCTGAAGCAGAAATTGTAATTGGGAATGTAGAACTAGAATATGCATTTACATGGCCTTGTCCCGCAACTTCCGATGCACCATCGAAAACATTATTCTTGTTGTTATCAATCCAAACAACTACATTCTGACCGTAACCTGATGGAGTTGTTACTGAAACTGTATAAGTCCCGGTTTTGTTAAGGTCAGTTGATGTTGGGTAAAAATTGTGATAAAAACTTGGTGCTCCTGTGCAAGTGATGGATTGTGAAATCGTATTTAATCCAAAATATGACAGCCCCATATTGTATGTATTACATCCGGTAGAATAGGAAGGTATACAATAAAGGTTCGGTGAAGAAGTAAACGTCATATCATCCCCGTATGAAGTGCCGGCCGAATTGGTACTTTTTATCCTGTAATGGTAAACCGTATTCAGGGTGAGACCTGTTAAATTCCCTGTTATATTCTGAACAGAATAACCCGAAACCGATGAAGGGCTTCCCGCAATGCTTGAACCATAACCCGTAGTTAATCCGTATTCGAATGAAACTGAAGAAGTTGCATTATTCGCATTCACAGTTCCGCTCAATCGAACATTTGTACTGTATATATAGCTTGCAGTACCAGTAACCACAGTTGGTGGAATGGTAGAAGTAACTAAAGTACGATCGCCTCCGTTCACGGCTCCGCTGATTCCGGATGCTGCAGCCCTGTAATGGTATGTACTGTTGGGCGTTAAACCTGTGAGTGAAGCAGTAACCGGTGTATCGGTACTTCCTGTAACAGAAGCAGGTACACCTGCAATGTTATTGCCATAAGAAACAGAAGTGCCCCAGTTAAATGTTATATTGGTAGGAGTACCATTTGCATTGATGGTGCCGTTCATTTCGCCGGATGTGCCTGTAATTCCTGAAGCTGCTGTTGTAGTAACCGTCGGTGGGGTGAGCGGAGCAAAAACATTCACAGTAAAATCACTGCAGTTGCCATACTCTCCGGTAAGCGAACAAGGATCGGTAGGGTAATTATTGTAACTAACCATAGCCCTCAGTCGTGTTAGCCCGGTTAAAGAGGATACAGATACCGTGAATGGAATATTATATACAGATCCTGGATTGCTGCAGTAAACCTGACCAACCACTTCACTTGCTCCGTCAAATAAATTATTATGGTTGTAGTCGATCCATACCGTTACATAATTATAGTAGTACCCGCATGTTACAGAAATCGAATAAATACCGTTTTGATAGATTGCTGCCGTGTCGGAGGTGAAATCATGGTAATAATTCGGGGTTCCAGTGCAGGAAATGGGTTGGTTAATTGTAACTAATTGAAAATTGGTCAACCCCATATTATAGGTACAACCCAAGGAGTATGCAGGGATGCAATAGGGCGTGATCAGGGTTGTGAAAATCATATCATTCCCCAGCGTAGTACCTTCCGAACTTGTACTGATAACCCTGTAGTGGTAGGTGGTATTCATACTAAGACCGAGCAGTGTAGCTTTCACTGCTGCATTGGTACTTCCGGTTAAAGAGCTTGGAATCGCTGCCACGGTAGTTCCATATGACGCATCCAAACCATATTCAAACGATACAGATGAGGAAAATCCGTTTGGATTTACAAATCCGTTCAAGGTAGCACCAACGCCTGATATTGATGTGGCAGGCATTGTACTGACTAAAGGCGCACCTTGAGGCACTATATTAACCGTAAAATCGTTGCAGTTTCCATAATACTCAGAAGTAGAACACGGATCTGTAGGATAACCAGAATTATAGGACCTAGTCATGATTCTGAGCCTTGCTGATCCTGTTAAAGCGGATGCAGAAACCGTTATTGGAAAAGTGAAAGAAGTTCCGCTGCCGAAATATCCCTGCCCGGCAACCTCTGCATCTCCATCAAATACATTATTATGATTATAATCAATCCAGACCCTTATGTAAGAAGAATATGAACCGGTAGATTGAACTGCTATGGAATAAGTTCCGTTCAAACCAAGATTAGTAGAGGATGAAGTAAAATCATGGTAATAACTTGGTGTACCAGAACATGCTATATTTTGCGAAATTGAATTCAGTCCAAAATATGTTATGCCCATATTGCCGGAATTACAGCCATAAGTATAAGCAGGAATACAAAAAGTTGAGATTAATGTGGTAAATGTCATATCATTTCCAAGGGAAGTACCTGCTGAATTTGTGGCCACAACCCGGTAATGGTAGGTTGTATTCAATGCTAGCCCGCTAATAAAAGCCGATACAGATTGTGGTGTAATTCCTGAAACACTGGCAGGAATTCCGGAAACGGTTGTACCATAAGCTGTAGTCAAACCATATTCAAACGAAACATCCGATGCAGTATTATTCGCATTCACGGTGCCGTTTAAAGTAGCAGAAATACCCGAGATAAGGCTGGCAGCCGTAGTTGTCACCGTAGGTGGTAGTACATCCACAGTCACCGTAACCGGCGTTCTGTCAGCTAAAGGACAATTAGGTGCGGGTGCAAACCACGAAATTGTTACCTGGCCGTTGCTGTTTCTGACGCCTGCCTGGAAATAGGGATTATTGAGAGTTCCGGTCCAGGATGAGCCTCCGCCACCCTGACCTGCACCGCAATTGGTGCCGGCTGCTCCGCCACCTCCGTAGTATCCTCCACCACCGCCACCGGTGGCTCCGCAGCTTGCCGAATTATTTGATGCACCTCCAAAACCCAGGGTTCCTGGCGAGGCTGCTGAACTTGCAGTAGCATTAGCCCCGGCGCCCCCGGAAGTTAATCCGCCTCCGCCGCCTCCACCTCCGTGGTAATTCGATCCGCTGCTCCCACCTGTATTACCGCCGTTTCCGCCGCAGAAACCGTAGCCTGAGCCGCCACCGCCGCCAACAAAATTAGCACCCGCCGTTCCACCTCCGCCATCTCCATTCCCTGAATTACATCCCCAGTTATCTCCTCCTGCCCCGCCACCGCCAGCGGCCACAATAATCCTGTCAGAAAGTGCTGTTCCACCAAGACGTACATCACTGGCATCGCCTCCGTTAGCCCCGCCTCTTCCGCTTCCTCCTCCGTTAAACAAGGACTGCCCGCCGACATATACATTCAAAACCTGGCCCGGCACTACTGCCAACTCGCCACGCGCCCTACCGCCCTGACCGGGAGTATATCCGTTTTTTCCAATACCTTCAGCGCCATAGGCATCTATTGTGAGCATGTATACTCCTGCAGGTACGGTAAATACCTGATTGGAGCCAGTATAATTATAAGTTTGGCTCAGGTTGCCTGCAGCAATATTTGCTTCAGCATAATAAGTTGTTGTGCTGGCCGGTGTAACTGCAAAATTGGCACCACTGGCACTGCTGCCTATGGGTGTTCCGTTTGTTGGAACAGTGTACCATAGAATGGTATTACCTGCAGATGTAGCATTCAAATTTGATGTACCCCCG
>JBAXXB010000147.1:0-10683 GCA_037128115.1 Bacteroidota bacterium | reverse complement strand
ATCTCGGCAATACTGTCCTGCCCCTGGCTTTTAAAAGCCAGGAACAATAAGCTAAAAAGTAAAAAATTCCTAATTCCCGACGACAGCAATACTGTTCCTCCTTTTCTGGTATTTTTCGAATTCATAAATAAAACTCCTGGCAAAGGATAGGCCTATCCTGCGTCCCCCGGCAAAATTGAGGTGAGTATAATCTTTGTTTGCAAGAGCCGGCTTTGCATTGGCGAAAGCAGCCATTGAATTTTCCCCTCCCATGGCTTCGAAAAGGTTCCAGAAAAGCAGCTTATTATCAAAAGCAATCTTCTCCTGGGCCTGGATCAGGAGGGGAATTACCGGCATAGTAACAAATTGCCCCTGCCGGCGCTGGCTTCGGTCCGAAACGGATAACAGCAGTATAGGCGTCCCGGGGAAAGCTTCTTTAAGTTTATTAACAAGGCGTGTCATCCCTTTAATGTAGCTGGTAAAATCCATGCTGGGCGAATTCGAGACATTTAATCCAAACTGCAGGACGATAAGATCATATTGCAGAAGGCTGTCGAAGGCAGCCAGGTTCTTTTCGGGTATCGCCTGCAATCCCAGCCCTGAATTCCCTTTAATCGCAAAGTTATCGATATAGATCCCCGTTTCTCCTTCGAGTGAAGCTCCGAAACAGCTTATGCCTCCACGGTTCAGACTAGCCCTTACCTGCCGTATGGTATCGGCATGTATCGTGATCATAGCAGGGATTCCCGAAGCCGAAAGGTCAAGGATACGGCTGTCGTTTTTGTTGATCACGATACGGGCTTTCTGGTCGGAAGCCGAAGCATAAAACAACCTGAAGGTACTGAAGGTGGAGGTATGCCTGAAATGATTGCTTCCTTTGTAAAAAACATAGTTGCCTGAATCGGGTGTATAACAGAATCCATTGATGCCCAAAGGACGAAAGCCGGGGTTCGAAAGGATGGATGATGTGCTCCAACCGCCAAAGGAATGAATAACGGACTGCCTGAAACCGGCTACTTCGGAGGTAATAGGCATAAATCCGACACCATCACCGCCGTATATGCCCTGCAGCGTATCGCGCAGGTCACTTACCAGTATATCGCCATCCGAAAACGAATCGCCGTACCATGCAATGCGGACCTTCCCCTGTTTCTCCCTGGCTTTCATCAGCCGGCCCAGTAAGTTATCGAGTGGGAACTTATCACCAGTAAAATTGCGGAAACATACCACGTCCTTTGGGCAAGGATCATCCGCCGCGGACAAGGTGTCTTTTATCTTCAGCGATTTCAGCTGCGAACTGTCGACCGAAAGAATATCCGAAAAGATGCTGACCGGTTTAAGGGTGTAACCCAAAACCGTTCTTTCTTCACTGAAAAGAGACAGCACACCCAGAATGCCGGCAACAGCCAGGCTGAAATAAAAGGCATACGGTATATAATTCTTGTTCATCAGGTAATACAAGGAGTCATTAGCCGGCAGGTTTTTGTTGCGATTTTGAATAGTCAATCTGTGATACTCCCGGCAGAAAAATAAGTCTGCAAAAGTAGCGAATTTCCCCATAGCGCCGCTTTGATTTATGCAGGCCCTAACGCTATCTTGACTTTATTCACTCTTGTTACTTTAGTCACTCGAAGTACTCTATGCACTTTAGGCATTTGCCTTCGCCATTTCAACATTCCTCAAAATTTCACTCCTCCCAATTTGCCTATTCTTTACTTTTACCGAAAATTACATTAGTCTACAAAATATGAATAATGCCGAATTCAGGGAATGGGCGCATCGCCTGGCCGACCGCATGGCCGATTATTATGAAAACATCGAAGACTACCCTGTGAAATCCAGGGTAAAGCCCGGTGAGATTTTTGCGGCCCTTCCCTCCTCTCCACCTTCCGGAAGTGAAGACATGAAGAAGATCATGATCGATTTCGAAAGCATTATCATGCCAGGGATCACCCATTGGCAGAGCCCCGATTTCTTTGCCTACTTCCCCGCCAACGGAAGTTACCCCAGCATACTGGCCGAAATGCTGACTGCCTCACTCGGCGCCCAATGTATGGTTTGGGACACCTCCCCCGCCGCCGCCGAACTGGAAGAAATGATGATGCAATGGCTTAAATCCATGACTGGTTTGCCCGAAGCATGGCATGGGGTGATACAGGATACGGCTTCCACCTCAACCCTGGCAGCCATCCTCAGTGCGCGAGAAAGAGTGACAGCCTACAGCATTAACGAAAGCGGCTTTCTCGGTAATGAAAAACTGAGGGTATATTGCTCCGTCGAAACCCATTCTTCAGTAGAAAAAGCAGTGAAAATCGCGGGCCTTGGGCGTAAAAACCTGGTCAAGATCGCCACCGATGGGCAATTCCGTATGAATGCATCCCTTCTCAGGAAAGTTATAGCCGCTGATATTGAAGCCGGGTTCATGCCTTTATGCGTAGTGGCCACCCTGGGCACTACGGGCAGCACCTCGGTGGAGCCTTTGAACGAAATAGCCGCTGTTTGTGAAGAATTATGCGTTTGGCTGCATGTGGACGCGGCCTATGGAGGCACGGCCCTGCTGCTTCCTGAGTACCGCTGGATGACGGAGGGAATTGAAAAGGCCGACAGTTTCGTGTTCAACCCCCACAAATGGATGTTTACCAATTTCGACTGCTCGGCATATTTTGTCAAGGACAGGGAAACCCTGGTACGCACCTTCGAAATACTGCCCGAATACCTGAAGACCGGCAACCGCGGCCTGGTAAACGATTACCGCGACTGGGGCATTCCCCTGGGGCGCAGGTTCAGGGCACTGAAACTCTGGTTTGTAATACGATCATTCGGAGTAACCCAACTCCAGGAAAAAATAAGGGAACATATACGCCTGGCCCACTGGTTCGAAGAGCAGGTCATCAAACATGAGGATTTTGAGCTTATGGCCCCTGTGCCGCTCAGCCTGGTGTGTTTCCGCTTCAGGCCTGTTCCAATTCAGGATACGGATACGCTGAACCTTCTAAATGCAGAATTGCTCGGCAAACTGAACGCATCGGGGCGCATTTTCCTCACCCACACCAAGCTGAACGGGCACTATTGCCTTCGCATGTCGATAGCAGGAACACTTACGGAACAAAAGCATGTTGAGAAAGCATGGGAACTGATCAGGGAAACAGCCACAAAATGGAATTAACCAGGAAGTTTCCTCCGGGAAAATGATGTTTCATCCAAACCGAAAATCAGGCTGAAACCTTTAAGAATCTAAAGCCCTGTTTAAAAAATAAAGAATAGGCCTAGCATAGTTTTATACATACAGAAATTAGAATGGAGGACTTTAATTCCAGAGATTTCTCACCTATAGTCTACGGCCACTTATTAACAACAAACGACAATACAACAATCTATACAGTCACCTTACTCTCAAGCAACAAACAACATACAAATACTTCACATTGAAATGCATACAATCTACTTTTATGTTAAAATTTACAGGAAGTACATTATACTCCCGATCATATTCCTGCTAAGCTTTTCACTACAGGCCCAGCATAGCAAAGTCGCGCAAACGCCCCCTATGGGCTGGAACAGCTACAATGCCTTCGGGGCCACGGTGAAAGAGAGCGAAGTGCTCGACAATGCCGGCTTTATGGAAACACAGCTGAAGAGCTTTGGCTGGCAGTATGTGGTGGTTGATTATTGCTGGTACTACCCCCACCCGGCCGCACTATACGATCCGCCTCAGTTCGGCGGACTGCTTCCCGCTTTCGCCATGGATAAGTTCGGCCGGCTGCAACCTGCCGTGGATCGCTTTCCTTCGGCACGCAGGGGCAAAGGCTTTAAACCCCTGGCCGAGCAGGTTCACCGCAAAGGGCTGAAATTCGGCATACATATCATGCGGGGCATACCGCGGCAGGCGGTTGCCGCCAATACCCGCATTAAAGGCAGCAGATACCATGCGGCGGATATTGCCGACACCAACAGCCGCTGCACCTGGCTGAACCATATGTACGGGGTAAATATGGACAAGCCCGGGGCACAGGAATACTACAATTCATTGTTCAGGCAATATGCCCGCTGGGGAGTGGATTACGTGGCCGTGGATGATATTGCATACCCTTTCAGTGAAAAAGAAATCGCCGCTGTGCGCAAGGCCATTGACCTTTGCGGACGCCCTATGGTACTTAGCCTGTTGCCCGGCGAAACACCCCTGGCCAAGGCTGCCCTGGCCAAAGAATATGCCGATACCTGGCAGGTTCCGGCCGCTTTCCGCGACAACTGGACTTCACTGCTGCATATGTTCGGGATACTGCATGCCTGGGAAAGTTATATAGGTCCCGGGCATTTCCCGGATGCCGATAACCTGAATATAGGCCAGCTGGCACTTCGCGGCCCCCTGGGCGAACCCAGGCATTCGGAACTTAACCGCAACGAACTATGCACCATGATGACCCTTTGGTGCATAGCCCGCTCACCCCTGATGTACGGTGGCGACCTGGGCCAGATACGTACTGCCGACCTGCAGCTGATACAGAATAAAGCCGTTCTGGCCGTAAACCAGAACAGTTCGGGCAACAGGCAGCTTTTCAGGAATGAGGAACAGGTAGCCTGGGTGGCCGATGTACCCGGCACCCACAATAAATACCTGGCCGTTTTCAACCTGGGAGAGACCGCACAACTAATCCATGTCGATCTGAAGGAAGCCGGCATACCGGGACCCTGCGTGGTAACCGACCTGTGGACAGGAGACCAGCTTGGCCGCTTCGAGGCGGGCATGCGGCCCGAAGTGCTGCCTCATGGCGCCAGGTTGCTGCTGATCAGCCAATAGGATGGGGAATGCCGTTCTATAATTCCTTGTTGACAGCAAGCCTGCTGAATGCAAATTACATATAGCAGAAGGTGGGAATTATGTTTTTCACCTGGAAAAAGGATTTCCTGCTCTGAAAAAGACCGATTTCCTGCCGTGGAAAAGACCGTTTTTTTGCTGTGGAAAATAAAATGCCACATTAGGAAAAATAATTTCCACGTTAGGAGTGCTTCATTTCCACGTTAGGAGTGCATCAACCCCACATTAGAAGTGTATCATTTCCACGTTAGGAAAATAAATTTCCTGCGGTGAAAAAGACCGGTTTCCTGCGGTGAAAAATAAATTTCCACGCTAGGAAAATACAATTTCCACGTTAGGAAAGTATAATTTCCACGTCAGGAAAATACAATTTCCTGCTGTGAAAAATAAATTTCCACGCTTGGAAAAGCACGATTTCCTGCCGTGAAAAAGCATGATTTCCTGCTGTGGAAAAAAATCAACAGCAGGAAATCCTAAAAATCTGCTGTTGGGGATTTTAGAGACCCGGTCATCCGTTCTGATACCATTACTGAGAGAATGATGCTTCAGGCATGAATTATACCCGCCTTTATCCTCCTATGAAAATTTTATCCCGGAAACCTGCCCGTGAAAGGCTTTTAAACTAATTTCGCGCCCACATACATCAGAAGACGACATACAATTTTACCGGACTATAATAATCGACAACAAGGAATATTCAGTTATTAATTTGCGCCTTATGACGAAAACCCGGTTACTATTCTTCCTTTTTTATTTCGCCCTGTCATTGCTGGTGAACGGGCAAACCACTATCGACAGCAGGAATTTTTTCACTTCTGGGAAGGCCTACCCGATTCAGTACCTGACGAATATTAAAAAGGACACTATACTTTATTCCGGGATCAATAGCACCTGGGATTTTTCGAATGCCATACTTTCGGGACAAAAAGATACCGTATTTGCCATGGATCCGTCGGCCACCATCTTTTTCAACGACCCGCATACCAATTATTCGCTCTCGGATTTATGCCTGTTTCAACCTGCGGGGTCGTCCGGTACGTATGATGATAACTTATACTCGTATTATATAAGCAATGCTTCAGGCGTGGAATTTATAGGCGAATGGGCCTATAACGGAAGCTGGGAAAGCTGGTATTACCATATGACCGATACTGAAAAGTGCTTCCAATTCCCCTTTTCATTCAATGATAATTTCCAGGATACGTTCCATGGCAGTTCCTATGATATGTCCGGCTCGGGATGGCATACCTTTCACGGTACCAACCAGGTAGAAGCAGATGGTTTCGGCACCCTGCTCCTGCCGACGCAGGTATATACTAATTGCCTGAGAATAAAATCCACACTGCAATTTTCTGATTCTTCAGCGACCTTTGGAGTATCCAATTCGGTTCATCTCACGTATACCTGGTTCCAGTTATCCACCAACGGGCCTGTATTCGAAATTCAAACAGATCCATCCTATAACATATACAATATAGCATCGAAATATTATTACAACAACCCTATGGTTGATTTAAAGGAAGATACTAAAACAGCCGACAGGGTGGATATTTATCCCAATCCGTTTACGAATTCCTTCATCGTAACATTCCCCAACCCTGGCAATACGAAAGCACTGTTCAGGCTTACAGATGTGTCGGGGAATGTGATTCCAATGGAGCGCTCTTTTAATCCGGGTAATTCCGGCACGGTGACCCTGCACCCTGGGAATTTAACAGCAGGATTCTATTTTCTTGAAATGAACCTCAACGGAGTTTTGACAACAAAAAAAATAATGAAGCTGTAACCTCCACTGGAAGGCCGGGAACAAAGTCCAAAATGGCTTTAACGCCGGATAAATAAATAACCTGGTTTTGAATTTCGGTCCAATATTGCATACTCTTACCAATTTATACCGGGATTAAAAACTGTTAAGCTAATGTTAAAACTACATTTGTAATGACATAATCCCTATTTTTGCATAACCGAACCGGCTAGACCACAAATTTGTGAAGCCAGGCCGGCTTAAACCATTAGCCAAAGACATGAAACCGAACAACGCTTATTCTTTCTTCTTCTTTTATTATCTGCCGAAGACGGACTGATGCGTTATTGATTTGTAAAACTAATAATGTGTGAGTCCCGGAAGTTCCGGGACTTTTTTTTTCCTATAGCCTATGACTCCACTTACAAAAGATAATATAATCAGCGTGGCCATTCAGGGCGGGTACGGGGCTTTTCACGAAATAGCGGCCAGGCAGTTTTTTGGCAGCCTGCCTATTCAAATCGTTCCCTGCGAAACGTTTACTGACCTTTTCGATGAACTGAAGGATAAAAAAGTAGATTGCGGCATAGTAGCCATGGAGAATTCAGTGGCAGGCAGCCTGCTGCAAAACCTGGCCTTGCTTCGTGAGAGTGGCTTAGCCATCATGGGAGAGCATTACCTGCGCGTGGTACAGAACCTGGTTGCGTTGCCAGGCCAGAAAGCCGAAGACCTCAGGGAAATCCATTCGCATCCCATGGCCCTGCAGCAATGCCAGGTTTTCCTGGAAGGACTGAGGAACAAAGGTGTACGCATCATCGATTCGGCCGATACGGCGCTGAGCATGAAATGGATCAGGGACGAAAACCTGCCGGGGATTGGCGCCCTGGGCAGTGAACTGGCTGCCGAGTTGTATAAAATGGAAATCCTGGAAGCCGGGGTTGAAACCCATAAGCGGAATTTTACGCGCTTCCAGGTGATTACCGAAAGCGAAAAAGTGATGGAACTCGAGCAAATAGCCGGGCAGGTGATTAACAAGGCTACGCTTTGTTTCTCGCTGCAACACGAGGAAGGGCGGCTCTCGCAGGTGCTTTCGGTATTGTCGTTTTACCATCTGAACCTCACCCGTATCCAATCGTTGCCCATAGTCGGTGCCGAATGGGAATATTTTTTCTATATCGACCTGGTTTTCACCGATCATTACCGTTACAGGCTGGCATTGGAAGCAGTAAAACCTTTAACCGAACATTTACAAATACTGGGAGAATATCAGAATGGGAAACGACCTGACGAAAATTAAACCATCCGCGCGGACTGAACAGGTGGAAGAATATTACTTTTCACAAAAGCTGAGGCAGATTGACGACATGCGCAGGGCCGGCGCCGATATCATCAATCTAGGTATCGGTAGTCCAGACCTGCCTCCTTCTCCCGAAGTGATAGCAAAACTCGGGGAAGCGGCAAAAATGCCAAATACCCACGGTTACCAGAGTTATAACGGCATCCCGGCCTTACGCAAGGCTTTCGCCGACTGGTACGAAACCTATTTTAAGGTTAAATTGAACCCTGATAACGAAATATTACCCCTAATCGGCTCAAAGGAAGGTATAATGCATATCAGCCTGGCTTTTCTGAACGAGGGCGACGAGGTGCTTGTACCGAACCCCGGTTACCCCACTTACACCTCGGTTTCGAAGTTAGCCGGCGGGAGTGTACGTTATTACGACCTGGAAGCCCGTTCCGGCTGGCATCCCGACCTGAAAACGCTGGAAGACAGCGACCTTGACAAAGTGAAGATCATGTGGGTAAACTACCCTCACATGCCTACCGGCACTAAAGGCAGCCGCCAACTGTTCGAAGACCTGGTAGCCTTCGCCCACAGGCACAGTATTCTGCTTTGTAACGATAATCCTTACAGCTTTATACTGAATACGGATCACCTGAGCCTGCTTTCGGTAGATGGGGCAAAGGAAGTGGCACTCGAACTGAATTCCATGAGCAAATCGCACAATATGGCCGGCTGGCGTATCGGTATGGTGGCAGGACACATGGATTATATCAGCAGCATAGTGAAAGTGAAAAGCAATATGGATTCGGGGATGTTCCAACCCATGCAACTGGCTGCCGTCGAAGCATTAAAGAGCACTGACTCATGGCACGATTCAAACAACAAAACCTATGCGGAACGACGGAAACTGGTCGAGGCGATCATGCATAAACTGGAGTGTACCTTCGATGCCACCCAAACCGGTTTGTTTGTCTGGGGTAAAATCCCCGGAAAGTACAGCAATGGGGAGGAACTCTCAGAAGAAATCCTCCATAAATCGCATGTCTTTATTACTCCTGGCTTTATCTTCGGAGACCAGGGGAATAAGTATATCCGAATTTCGCTTTGCGCAAACGAACAGGTATTGCAAAAAGCAATTGTCAGGTTGTCTGTTATTTAACAGGAATCAGGATACAGGAGTCAAAAGTACTGCTCAAAAGGATTGGCGAATAAAGCTTCAGAAAGCATGATAGCTAAGCAGGACTTCCAACTTTAAACCATTGCCTGGCTAATACTAAATTACATACAGGAGTGTCCCTCTTGACGGGACAAACCAGAACTCAGAAAGGAGAAAATACATGAAAGTTTGTATCGTAGGAATAGGGTTAATAGGAGGCTCGCTGGCCATTGACTTAAAAAGACGGGGTTTTGCATCCGTTATAATTGGTGTCGACAGCAATATCCATCACCAGAATATAGCCCTGCACAGTGGACTGGTTGACGAAATAGACACGCTGGAGAATGCAGTGCAGAAATCCGACCTGGTTATACTGAGCACACCGGTGAACGCCAACAGGCAGATGCTCCCGGGAATCCTTTCCCAGATTGCCGGCACCAATAAGGTTGTAACCGACATGGGTTCCACCAAGGCAGGCATAGCGGAGGCAGTGGCCAGCCATAGCAACCGTGGCAGGTATGTGGCTTCACACCCCATGGCCGGGACCGAGTTTTCGGGTCCCATGGCAGCCATAGGGAAATTGTTCGACTACAAACACGCTATTATCTGCGACCGGGAACTATCGGATCAGGATGCCCTGGCCATCATCAGCGGGATGTACACCACATTGAACATGCGTTTATCCTTTATGACGGCCGTGGACCACGATATTCATGTTGCCTATGTATCACACATATCGCATATCACATCGTTTTCGCTGGCGCTCAGCGTATTGGACAAGGAAAAAGACGAAGAAAATATACTTAAGCTTGCGGGGGGCGGATTCGATTCAACGGTACGCCTGGCGAAAAGCAGTGCCGAAACCTGGGCTCCCATCTTCCTGCAGAATTCAGAATACATTATTGAAGTCCTGGATAATTACCTCGAAAAGATGAACCTTTTCAGGAAATATATACTTGAAAAAAACTCCGAAGGCCTGACGGAACTGATGAACGAAGCGAATAAGATCAGGAAAATACTGAATTAAAGGGGTTAGGGGTTAGGGCCTAGGGACTTTAAAGTCGAAATCTAATTCCATGCAATTAGCAAAACGTATAAACATATTAACCAATTAAGTGGAACACAATGGAAACAAAATTACATATAGAACCCATTCAGAACTGGAGTATATACAAAGGACGGCCGCTGCTGATCTCCGGGCCCTGCAGTGCGGAAACGGAAGATCAGCTTATGGAATCGGCCCGCCAGCTGGCTGCTCTGAACAGGGTGGATGTTTTCAGGGCAGGCATTTGGAAACCCCGTACCCGGCCTAACGCTTTTGAAGGGGTCGGCACCGAAGGACTCAAATGGCTCAAACAGGTAAAACAGGAAACGGGTTTACCCACCGGCACTGAGGTAGCCACCCAGAAACACGTCTACGAAGCCTTGAAGTTCGGCATTGATGTGTTATGGATAGGCGCAAGGACTTCTGCCAATCCTTTTGCTATGCAGGAAATCGCCGATGCACTCCGGGGTGTGGATGTGATGGTATTTGTTAAAAACCCGGTAAACCCGGACCTGGAATTATGGATAGGAGCAATTGAACGGCTCAATGCAGCCGGCATAAAGCGGATCGGGGCTATTCACAGGGGATTCTCGGCCTACGAAAAAACCGCATACCGCAACCAGCCCAAATGGCAGATCCCCATCGAGCTCCGACTAAG
>JBAXXB010000146.1:0-10717 GCA_037128115.1 Bacteroidota bacterium | reverse complement strand
AGCCAGTTGCAGTAAGCTGCTGCGCCAAACCACATTATCCCGACTACAGGGTGGCTCAGCCGGAAACCGGCGATTGAAAATACACTGCCGTCAAAGCTTATACTGTAATAGGAGGCAAGCTGGTAGGTAAGGCAAAGCGTATTGGTATCACTGGTAAGATAAACCCTGTTGTTCCGGACTTCGATTAATCCATCAGCGATGGCGGAATTCAGGTACGCTAAATATTGTTGGTTGGTTGTTTCGGTTTTTGCAACGATCAGGGAGTCGACTTTTACGGTATGGATTGGTATTTCATCGCTGGGATGGCTGGGATCGATGAACCCAAAGTGATCACCCATCTCAAATTCGCCACCAGGTACCATGGCTTCCATGATGTTCAGGTCCTTGTTATCGGAGCCTCCCCTGACAAGCAGCACATTTTCGGCCTGGGTTTTAGTGTTGTAGGATACAATGCCGTAGTCGATGTTGATTTCCCAGGCTACGGCCGACTCATTCTGCATAGTAGTAGATGACCAGTAGTTCCCCGAAAGGCAGCTGGGGAAAAAGGTTTTATTAAATGATGGTTTCGAAAGCAAAGGATCATTCAGTGACTGAAGTTCCCTGATATTAGGGAGCCGCCAGCCGGTCTTCCCTGACAGTGTGAATCCGGAGGCATACGCTAAGGCTGCCTCCCAGGTGAGTGGATTTAATGATTGTATTTTCTGCCAGGTAAGGCCAGTGAAATTGTCAGTGATGGAACCATCGCTGTTATCTGTAAAATGAGAAACCGAAAATGTGCTTGTGATCGGATTCCTGACTGCCCGCACATGAAACCGTTTGCTCCCGCCAGAACTGATTGTTTCCGTTTTAGGATGAGCGCCTATGCCCCCACCAGCGTTGGTAACCCAAACTTTTGATGCATCATCGGACTGTACCTCGCTGCTCCACCAGTATTCAGCCGCGGTGAGGGGGAAGTAAACGGTGTTCAATGCCGGGTTAAGGTGACCGAAATTCTGTATGCTGAATAATTCTTCTGCGGTCGGGAGGCGCCAATCTGAATGGCTGCCCAGAACCAGGTTGTTGCAATAGGATGCTGCATTTTCAAAGGTCATTTCCCCGGCATCAGTTTTCTGCCACATCAGGCTGGTGATGTTATCGGTAATTGTTCCATCTCCATTATCAGTATAGGATGGCGGGTTTATAATAATGTCTGCATCTTCCCCCCGGGTTAAGGTATAACTTCCGGTTTCGCCTGTATCTGGCAGGCGGAAAGGAATAAGCCGTTGAGCTTGTAAGCGGATACATGTTAGCCCGATCAGGATGAGGAATACCAGGCTTAAACGTGAAAAGAATGGTTTCGACATTTCTTTTTTCTTTTAGTTGAACGTTTCAAACAACGATTTATAAGAATATACTCAAGCGGTTACTGTGGAGAAAATCTTATGCTTACAAGCCTGAAATCCCCCTTCCTCTCTGAAATTACTACGTGGTAAAATTATTTGGCAAGCTATTCAGAATCAAAAACAATCAACAGAACCCGGTTTTTTGTCCATGGAAGTCGAAGTTGTTTCAGTAATTTAAAAGCAATTTAATCTGTTGCTTATCAAAATTTCTACTTCATTTATTATTAATTGCAGATCATTTTCATCGTCCTGGAGAAGTGATCGGCCTTAATGCTGTAAAAATAAACCCCGGGGGATAAAGCTGGTTTCCCCTGGTTAAGCGTAAAGCTGTACTTACCTGCTTGCTGGTATTGGTCAACCACGGTCATAGATTCCCTTCCAAGCACATCAAAGACCTTAACCTGTATATGGTTTGCAGCCGGGAGTGAATAGCTGATAGTAGTTTCTTTATTAAATGGATTTGGGAAATTCTGGTCGAGTGTTATACCCACTGGAATAACAAGAGGATCGTTAATGCCGTTTGCTGAAGAAAAAACCTGGTAGGAATAAGCCGTTTCGCCATTGTGATGGGCAGCATTCTCCTCGTTCGCCAGGTAAGTTTTAATGTAATCTACACGGGTGGCTGTATCCGAAACTGTTACCAGCAAAAAGCCCCTTCCCGGCATAAAGATCCCATCCACATAACCATACTGGGATGCGGAAATATTGGTGATGTTCCGGTTCGATGGCTGCGGTACTTCCTGGTAAACCATACCATCCTTTTCTTGCATGCCGAAAAAATGATCATGGCCGTGGAAGAAAATAGTTGTAGGATTCTCTATCATAAGGGAATGGACTGGTTTTTCCCACCCTGGTCGGCTTTGGCCAAATCCCCAGGTCGAATCCTGGTTGTGTCCACCCATTTCGAACATGCCTGCATATTCTGCACCTCCCCTCGCGTCATTTCCCTTTCCCCCGAGAAGGTTATGACAGAATACAAATTTGAATTTGGCCTTGCTGCCTGTAATTACCTCCTTGAACCAGGCATATTGTTCGGTACCGAGGGTCCAACCCCAATCGGGCTTTGAAAGAGTATACCAGAACGGGTCCAGCACTATGAACAAAGCATCTCCCCATTCCCAGGCGTAGTAGTTTTCGCGCAGGCCTACAAAAGGCTCAGGCTTGGTATCACCCGAATAGAATGAATCAGGCAGCGGGTTGGGATAATAGTACTTTCGGGTATTGGATGCCATTACCGGAAGGCTGTTCGATGTGCCGTTCAGCATCCATCCGAGTTCCCCTTCGTGATTGCCCAGAGCCAGGAAGAGCGGTACTGAAGGGCAGACTGCGTCAAAATAGTGCCGGTACAGAAGATGCCGGTTCGTAATTTCGGTCTGGTTGATGACAGGGAGCTTCTCCGACATAAAAATGTCGCCCAGGTCGATCATGAAATCAGGCTGTTTCGAAAGTATGTTTTGAAGCGTAAGCGCGTATGCTGCAGGATTCGAATTAGTGTCGAGGTGAGGGTCGGCCTCAATGGCAAAAGTGAAGGTGCTTCCCCTCGGGCGTTGAGTATGAAACATGTGTTCAGTCCCTGCTGAAAATGAAATAGTGCCACTTGCGCGGTAACGGGATCTGTAATAATATCTTGTATCAGGCAGAAGGCCTGGAAATATTGCCGTGAGAACCGAGTCCTTTTGTACGGAAAACGTGGTGCTGGAATGAACATATATGCCAGGAGAAGTACCGTATTCCCAGTAAACGTCTGTCGGCTGATCAGGCAGGAAACTCATGGTTACGGAGTTATTGGTCGGCCTGCCCAGTATTTCGGTAAAGGTCTGGGTATAAACAGGCCTGGTCGCCATGATAAGTAATAATAATGTGAAATTGCGTAATCTCATTTTCGTACTTTTAATTCAAGTCCTTCGGTTAACGATTAATCAATGGCTTACCAATATTTTTTTATTCAGTTCGAAGTTCTCCGATTTGATGCTCAATACGTACAAGCCATTCCTTATGTTGCTGACATCCATGGTATTCGACCGTGTTTGCAGCAAAGTCTGCCCTAAAATGTCGATTAATCTGAAAATGTAACCTCCTCCGGTAATACTGACGGTCAGAATATCACTGGCCGGGTTAGGAAAAACATTTACATCAGGGCTTTGTGTTACATTCTCGACACCTGCCGTGGGGCAGCTTCCTATGGAATAGCTGAAGGCAACATCCCTGTTGTGATGGATGCCACTTAAAGTGTCATTCGGAAGATACGCCCTCACGAAGTCAACCTTTACACAGGATGATGACACATTGACCCGCAGGTGACCTGAACCGGGAATGGTATCCGAAACATAGGCATCGGCATTGGCCAGCATACCGAGCTCGTAGGTGGAATCGCTGGGCATGGGTACTTCCTGGTAAGTTACCCCGTCCAGCACTTCGTGGGCGAACAGGTGGTCATGCCCCTGGAAAAAGATATTGACGCTATTGTCTACAAACAGCTGGTGGATAGGTTTTGCCCATCCCGGCCTCTTCTGGGTAAACGAATAGGTAGTGCCGTTTTGTTCGTACCCGCCCCATTCAAATAGTTTTGCATTAGTTATGCCCCCCCTGCCCTGGCCGCGCACATGATGCGCGAATACAAATTTATACTTCGAGGTACTTTGTTCAAGTGTATTTTTCAGCCAGGTGTATTGCGGCAGCCCTATCGACCATTCCCAGTTCGTTGGTTTGGCCGATGTGTCGCATTGGTAGCGGTATACATCCATTACCACTAACAAGGCATCTCCCCAGGTCCAGGAGTAGTAATTTTCGGGATTCCCCATTCCATAAGGCTCAATATCTGTGTTGCCACTGTAGAAATTGTTGGGAAAAGGATTTGGGTAATAGAATTTTCTCCAGAGTGTGCCGTATACTGCCATGTTTTCGGGTGGAGTCTGGGCCAGGTAATAATTGAATTCCCCTTCGTGATTACCCAGGCATACATAGTAGGGAACCGAATGGCATATGCTTCCCAGGTAAGGCCGGTACATTTTGTGTAGCGAATCCATTTGTTTCGAAGTGATATCAAAAGGATGGTGATCGTCCCCGAAAATATCTCCTAACGACAACATAAAGTCAGGCTTGTCTTTGGACTGGTTTTCAAGGCAAATCTTATACAGGTTCCTTACACCTTTTTTGTCGTATAAATGCTCATCCGCTTCGATGGTAAATGAAAACGAAGAGCCTTTGGCCCGTTGGGTGTGAAATGTATGCTCAGTGCCGGAAGAAAAAGAAGTGCCTGACGCATTCACGCGGTACCTGGTTCTGTAATAATATTGCTTGTCGGGCAATAAACCTGTCACTTCTGCCTCTAGTGGTATATCCTTAAAGGCGACCCCTGAGGCTGTTGAATAAGGATAGTTGCCTGGTACAGTCCCATATTGCCAATAAACATCTATATCCCGATCAGAAAGAATGCTGATGGTAACCGCTGAATCTGTTGGACGGCCCAGTATTTCGTTATAATTCTGCCCGTGCAAATGATTGGTGTAAACCAACAATAGGAGAAGTGTTGAAATAAATCTTAGGGCGGAGTCTTTGAACATTATTTTAAGTAGTTTGCTGAAAAGGAAATAGTGTGATTAATAATAATACACTTAAAGGCAGTTTTACCCTTATCCCTGCAAATATTTTCTGTAGTTTTTGGGTAGTGAATAGTTCAGTAACTTCCTAAGCCCAAGTTATTCCTGTGAAGGAGCGTATTTTGATTTCAACCTACGTTTGTTAAAAAGTAATTTCCAAACCATTGCAGGATGATTTTTTGCTGCGTAATTTTAGACAACTAAAAATCAATGACCGGAGAAGGAACTATGGGCCATATTAACCTGCTTATCAACCTGCTGGAAGATCCTGACCAGGAAGCTTACCTGCAGGTGAGCAACGAGATTCTTGCCCTGGGAGTACCCGCCGTTGAACCGCTCGAAGAAGCATGGTTTAGCACCAGTGATCAGCTCATCAGGTTAAGGATTGAGGAAATAGTGCACAACATTCAATACGAAAGCCTATACCAGGAACTGTCGGTTTGGGTAGCCTCGGGCGGTCACGATCTCCTGCGCGGATTTTTGATTCTGAACAGCTTACGCTACCCCAGCCTGGATGAAGAAAAATTGCTTGCTGAGCTGAATAAACTTACACGCAGCATTTGGCTCGAATTGAACGACCATCTTACCAGCCTCGAGAAAATCAAGGTGCTGAATCATTTTTTGTTCGGAGTTCATGAAATAGGAGGGGAGGTGACTGATATCCGGGTGCCGGATCATTATTTTTTGAGTAACCTGTTTCAGTCGAAACGCGGGAATGCCGTTTCTATAGGAATTCTTTATATAATTATAGCGCAGAAACTCCAGCTGCCTGTAAAAGGGGTCGACCTTACAGGGAATTTTATCGCCTGTTATACGCATGTCCCCGAAGATTTCGAGAATGACTACAAGCCGGTAAATGAGGTTAAATTTTATATTAACCCCTTTTCTCAAGGTGCCGTGTTCACAAGAAAGGAAATTATTTTATACCTCGAGAAAGCAGGCATCGAAGCTACCGCCAGGTGTTTTAAACCGGCCGACAATATAATATTACTCAGGCGCTGGTGCTACGACCTTGCCCAGGCCTATTCAACCAGTGGCATGCCATTAAAAGCCAGGGAGTTAAAGCCCTTTAGCCGGATTTTAAGGTAGTAGCCTTTGCCGTTCTTTGATAATTGGCCGGCGTTAGTGGTTCAGTTACCTGTAATAAGCTTCGAGAAATTTTTTGATATTGTTTTCAACACGGGAAGGGACATTACTCACATCAGCCCGTTCGAATTTCTCGCCGGTGATGTTTTCGTATAACTCTATATAGCGTTCCGAAACCAGGTTTACAAACGCATCGTCCATCTCTGGCACCTGCTGGCCATCTTTGCCCTGGAAGCCTTTATCCATAAGCCATTCGCGCACAAATTCCTTCGAAAGCTGTTTCTGAGGCTCCCCTTTCGACTGCCGCTCCTGGTAACCTTCCTGATAGAAATACCTTGAAGAATCGGGTGTGTGAATTTCGTCGATAAGGAATATCTCCCCGTTTGCTCTCCCGAATTCATACTTGGTGTCGACCAGTATGAGTCCCATGCCGGCTGCAATTTGTGTGCCGTGTTCAAAAATCGCCCGGGTGTAGTTTTCGAGCATTCCGTAATCTTCTTCACTCACCAGGCCTTGTTTAAGGATCTCTTCTTTCGAAATATCTTCGTCATGCCCAATAGAGGCCTTGGTGGTAGGTGTAATGATAGGGTTAGGGAACATATCGTTCTCTTTCATGCCCTCGGGCATGGGAATCCCGCAGATGCTGCGCTTACCGTCTTTATATTCACGCCATGCATGACCGCTGAGGTAGCCACGTATCACCATTTCCACCTTAAAGGGATCACACAGGCGACCCACTGTAACCATAGGGTCAGGAGTGGCGATTTTCCAGTTAGGGACAATATCGGCCGTATCGTCAAGGAATTTAGAGGCTATCTGGTTCAAAACCTGTCCCTTGTAAGGAATGGCACACGGCAGCACCACATCAAATGCCGATATGCGGTCGCTGGTGACCATGATCAGCAGTTCGTCGTCGATATTATACACGTCGCGGACTTTGCCTATATAGAGGTTCTTCAGACCTGGGAAAGTGAAATCGGTTCGTGTGATGGCGTTTTGCATTGGGACTGGTTTTAGACGGGTGGAGTATGGTAGGGTGAAAAATACGCTGAAAGTGCAAAATTACAAAGGATTTGCGTTTACGGAACAGTCAGACCCCTTTTTGGTACTGAATGTTTTCAACAATATTGCATTTATATGAGGCTTCCCTTTTTTTTCCAATTATTATGTTAATAATGGCTATTCTTTCTGTTCGTATGCATTAATAATACGTGTCACCAGTTTATGCCTCACCACATCGCGTATATCGAGAGTAATAAAATCAATGCCTTTGATGTTTTTTAGGATTTTCATGGCCTGTACTAGGCCGGAATTCTGGTTCCTGGGCAGGTCGATCTGTGTGATATCGCCGGTAATGACAAATTTGGAGGAACGGCCCATGCGGGTAACGAACATTTTCAGCTGTCCTTCGGTACAGTTTTGGGCTTCGTCGAGTATGGCGAAGGCATTCTCAAGGGTGCGGCCTCGCATAAATGCCAGTGGTGCAATCTCAATGGTTCCGTCTTCGAGGTAGCCCACCAGTTTTTGTGTGGGTATCATATCCCGCAACGCATCGTATAAGGGCTGGAGATAAGGATCCAGTTTGTCTTTCAGGTCACCGGGCAGGAACCCCAGGTTTTCACCTGCTTCCACAGCCGGACGGGTAAGCACGATCCGCCGTACTTCCTTGTTTTTTAATGCCCGTACTGCAAGTGCCACAGCGGTATATGTTTTGCCTGTCCCTGCAGGGCCTACGGCAAAAATCATATCATTTTCGCCAATACTTTCAACCATCTTTTCCTGGTTGATGGTACGGGCACGTATCATCATGCCGTTTTTGCCATGTACCAGTACATCGGCATTTGCCTCGCGGAAGGTGGATATTACTTCACCCGCGTTTCCATTGCCCGACAGTTTGCGGATATCATCCTCGTCAAGCCTGCCATAGTTATCAAAAAACATCAGCATGGAAGTAAACAGCTGCGAAAAGGTTTCTATATCCTGTTCATCGCCGTTGATGCGCAGTATATCATCGCGTGCAATAATTTTTAATTTCGGGAAAAGTTCACGCAGCAGGTTGATGTTGCGGTCGTTGATGCCAAAAATTTCAAGCGGGCTATATGATTCAAGTGAAAAAGTGCTTTCGGTCATGTATTAGGATAAGTTGTGTTAACAAGCTGTATGCTCTGACAAAATTAATGTTAATTCCACATTATTGGCGGATATTTTTTACTTTTGATGCAGGAAAGGAGCAGCCTTAGCCTAAAAGTACAGCATGCCGGACTATCCGGAAACCAGGTTTCAGAAATTCAGGATTACCTTATAAATATATTTCATGCCCATTATTACATTGCTTAGCGACTGGGGACTCACCGATCATTACGTGGCATCGGTGAAGGGTGCCATACTCAGCCGGCTTCCGGATGCGATAATAGTTGACATTTCACATAACATCAGGTTATTCGACATCAAGCATGCTTCGTTTGTCATGCGCAATGCCTGGCCTCATTTCCCGGAAGGGACCATACACATCATAGGTGTCGATACGGTTGAATCGCCCAGGCACCCCCATGTGATCGTAAAATCCGAAGGTCATTATTTTATAGGGGCCGATACAGGTTTACTTTCGATCATTCTGAATAGTAAGCCTGAAAAGATCATCGCCATAACCGTGATCCAGGATTCGGGCTATTTCACCTTCCCTACCCGTGACCGTTTCGTGAAAGTTGCTGTAATGCTGGCCAACGGCGCCAATATGGACGAGTTGGGCACTCCCCTGGAAGCACTTAATCCTAAAACCCTGCTTCAACCTGATTTCAGGGGTAAAACCATGTACGGCAAAGTAATGCATATCGATCATTACGAAAACGTTTTTATTAATATTACCGAAAAGTACGTGCGCGATTGCATTGGAAAGAGCCTTTTCACTATCACGCATAAGAGAGAGAGTATCCCGCTTTTCAGGGCTTATGATGATGTTCGGGAAGGGTATCCATGTGCTTTTTTTGCTTCCAATGGTTTTCTCCAGATTGCTGTAAACCGCGGTAAGGCTGCCTCTTTACTGGGTTTGAATATGGATACAGATGTTCTCCTGGTCAGGCAGGATGATTAATTTTCATGATCCTTTAGCAGACTGAGTTACCCCAATAGTGATAAGAACCTTTTAAAAATTTAGTAAATTAAAGATATCCCGGATCGGGGATCAGGTTACAAGTCAATTAAAACTAACTTTTCAAAGGTCAGGTAATTAATAAAAGGAACCGGATCTGCCTGCCTGCCGGAAAAGTTCATTTGCTTGCTAAACGTTGCAAACCATTTCTATGTACCATTTTCTCGAAGATCCGGTCAGCCGGAAGGAAAAACGCCTGATCTGGGCAGCGACCCGTTCGGTATTGGAGAATGTTGGCTTTTTGCGCAATAAAAACGGGAAAAAGAGCAGGAGCCGCTGGGGTTTATTCCTGCGCCTGCTCAGCGTGTTTGGCTTCATCCTGAAAATTACCGGTTATTACAAGAAAGGTTACGGCAATGCCAAAAATATTAGAGTCAGGGAACTGACTCTCAGGTATCCAAACCTTCCTACTGCTTTCGACGGCTTCAGCATACTCCATCTATCTGATTTGCATATCGACAGCATTCCGGGTTTCGCCTCCCTGATCAGCGATAGGATAAAGAACCTTAAATTCGATATTTGCTTCCTTACCGGGGATTACCGCAGGGACATCTCCGGAAGCTTTATGAGTATACTGAAACCTTTCCGGATACTGTCGAAATACATTCAGGCTCCTTATGGAACTTTCGCCGTCCTTGGAAACCATGATACCTTCCTGATGGCACAGTACGAAAAACAATCAGGTCTCGACTTGCTTATCAATGAGTCGGTTGTGATAGAAAAGGACGGGCAGAAAATTTTGGTCACAGGAACCGACGATCCGTTTAATTATTATACCGAACAAGCCATGCTTTGCCTCGAAACCCGGGGGTATGATTTCAAGATCGCCCTGGTGCATACTTCGGAGCTGGCAAAGTTCGCGTCTAAAAACAATTACAGCCTCTACCTATGTGGGCATACACACGGGGGCCAGATCTGCCTTAAAGAAGGTTCTCCGCTGATCAGCCACCAGTTTGAGGGGAAGCAGTTCAGCCAAGGGCTCTGGAATATAGGGAAAATGAATGGGTATACATCGGGAGGCGTTGGCGTAAGCGGTATGCCTGTGAGGTTCAATTGCCCGGCGGAGGTAGTGCTGATTACACTGAAAGTGGGATAATGCATCAAAACGCATTGTTTATTAACTTGTTACATTATTAGAGAGAGTATTGGATAAAATAAAAAACTTCCAATTGCATCAGCCTTCCGTTCTCTTGTCATATACAAGGTCAAAATCCTTAATTTTGCGCCTTCAATCCGGAAAGGCACAAAGCATGTACACATTATTACGCAAAGAGATCAGCACATTTTTGAATTCATTGATAGGGTATGCGGTGATTATCGTTTTCCTGCTTGTAAACGGACTGTTCCTGTGGGTTTTCCCCATGCAGTTCAATATACTTGATTATGGATTTGCCAGCATCGACAATTACTTTATGCTGGCCCCCTGGGTTTTCCTTTTCCTGATCCCGGCCATTACCATGCGTTCGTTTGCAGACGAGAAAAAAGCAGGTACTATTGAACTT
>JBAXXB010000145.1:0-10831 GCA_037128115.1 Bacteroidota bacterium | reverse complement strand
CCCATATCCTACCAAACATACGTGGCAACAGACCCGCTGCTGAGTGAGGTGGCAGCCTTCTTCCCGTTGAAGCCTATGTTAAAAGTCTGCAAGGCGCTGCCTGTATTGAGCACTATCATCACTTTCTGCCCGCCTGGTGTTTTAAAAGCCACGTTGGGAAGATTCGACGGCAAACTGGTTCCAATTCGAACCGAACCTGCCGGTACAAATTTTGACGCATGGGCAATTATATAGTATGATACATTGCGGAGTATGTCACTTCCATAAACCGTAATTGCTCCTTCGCACTGGTTGCAACCACCCGGGGTATGTGGGTTGTAATACTGGTCAGAAGCCAGGTTCCATTCCAGTACATTTTTACTCCAGTTCCGCGTGGCACCTATAATCAGGTTCTGAACATGCCATTTCAGGTCACCGCCGAAATCGTCAGGCCCTCCTACCCATTGCTCGGTGAAATACACATTTTTATTTGGGAAGGCCGAATGCACCTGCGAAAGGGCCGAAATATCGCCACCATAAAGGTGGAAGGCAGAACCGTCAACAAAAGGATAAGCCGCCGGATCACTCAGAATACCGGTCGCATATTCTGGATGATCGCAGTTATGATCGTAAACAATGATTTTGGTGGTCAGCCCGGCAGCCTGGAAAACAGGCCCCAGGTTATTTTTAATGAAATCCCTTTGTTCGGCCGAAAGCATTTCCATGCTGGGATTGTTATACGGGTTCAACGGCTCATTTCGTATAGTGATGGCATCAACCGGCACTCCTACGGTTCCCATTTCGCGTATATACCTCAAAAGGTAACGGGCATAGGCATCATAATATTCCGGCAGCAGTTTTCCCCCGATTGAATTTTTGTTCGTTTTCATCCAAACCGGGGCCGACCAGGGCGATCCCAGTATCTTGATGTGAGGATTGATCAGCAAAATGGATTTTAGTACAGGGATTAGATCTATTGTATCGGCTGACAGGCTGAAATGGTCCAGGTTAACATCTGTTTGCCCGCTTGCCAGGTCATCGTATGAAAATACTTTTGAACTCAGGTCGGAAGCCCCTATGCTGATGCGTATATAGCTTATTCCAATCGCGTTACTGTCCTGCGAAAACAACTCTCTCAGCAAGGCATCGCGGGTGGTCGAAGGCAGGCGGTTAACCAGGTATGCGCTTCCACCGGTCAGGGCAAAACCAAAGCCATCCATTTGCTGGTAAGTAAGGGTGGTATCCACATTAATTGTCGGAAATGAATTTGCCACCGAACTGAACAGCAGGCTTATTTCCTGTTTTTTCAGCAATACCGATTTGTCAGCTTTGGTGACCCAGTATGAAACATCAGTCTTGAAAGCGGTTGTATCCGGTGGAACTACAGGATCAGGATTTCCGTCCTTGCTTTTACAACTGAACGAAAAGCCAAATCCAACGCAAAGCAACAGGATAAGGGAAACGTATTTGTTATATTTATTTATCATCATGTTAGGTCAGTGAGTTGAAATCCTGGCAGGTATTGCTTTTGTAAAAGTACTGAAAAATAAGATGTTCTTCTACCTGAGAATAAGCTTATTCCGGTAAAAAGTACCATCCGATTCCAGTTCAATTATGTATAATCCTCGGGGCAGGTCACCTACAAACACCTGCTTCGATACTTCGGTTTCGGCAACACTTATATTTTTAACCAGTTTCCCTTCCGACGAACGGAACGAAAGAGTCTTCTTCCGTCCCGAAGTACCTGGCATATTAATTGATACCTGGTCGTTTGCCGGGTTAGGGTATATGCTGAAAACCGAACCCGTATTGTCGGGGACTCCCTGGCTGGTTTCGGAAAACCGGAACCAGTTCAGGTTAAATTCGGGTTGAAGTATTTTCACTCTTAAGGTGCATATACCGGCTGTTAAATCCAGCGAGGCACCCACGGTTTTCCATACCTGCCATCCTCCTGTTACCGGCATATTGACTGTTACCGTGTTAAGTACAATCCCATAGCTGTTAAGCTGCTGCACTTCAATTTTCCCTGCTGCTCCCGCTGAAGCGGCGCGTACTTCCAGGTAATACTTCGAGGTTTTCATCACCCTTACGCGGTAATCGAGGTAATCGCCTGCATTGGTATAACCCAGGTCCTGCCCTCCACCCGCATCCGTAGTAGTTTCCAACACCAGGCCCTGGTTAAAGCTGAAAGACTCGGCTTCAATTTTACCAGGAATTAGTGTATAAACCGGCAGGTTGTTTTTCACCTGCATATTGGAGAAATTTTGCAGCAAAGTACCATCGGTAGCTTTCACCTGTAAACCGGAATAACTCAGCCTGATATCATCTATATCGAAAATCTGCTGCCCTAAACTTATTTTTACCTGGCAGGTGTTGGCACTATTTACCATCATGCTGGTAATACTAACAGCATCCCCGTTTACAGTGCAGCTGAAATTATCAGCCTTTACAGTTGAATCAACAAGCATCTTATTGCAATTCAGGTATATGAGTTCCGTTTGCTGATAGGTTTCAGCTGAAGTTGCTTTGGTAGTTACATCTTCAGTTTTTTTTTCAAGCGAAAATCCAAGAAATCCAAAATTAGCACCCCCTTTATCGAACTGCAACCTGATCTTTTGCTGGCCTTTGTATAGTATAAAATCATGAATAACCAGGTTCGTCCAGGTCTGGTAGCCTCCCGACGAAGGGAGCGAAAGCGCACCGGTTGCGTCTGCACCGTTAACACTGATCCTCACTTTGGATGCAGAACCTAAACATGCATATCTTAGTTTAACAGTATAGGCAGCACTCGAATCCACATTTGCGGTGTACTGCAACCATTCCGTATCGGCCGTCCAGCCCACATCGTAGCCGTTCGTTCCCGGGTCCGTATCCGAAGTGGTTTCAATGTCAACCCCGTCATTCCTGTAGCTCCAGCCACTGTTCCAGGCGGTATAGGTTCCCGTGGTAACCTGGTAATTGTACACATCGGTATCGAAGTATGCTTTGCCATTCCGGCCGAGATCGTAATCGGAGGCATGCACAACCCCCGGGATATGACCGTTTACAAAAGGCCTGCTAGTTGAATCGTTCACCTGCCTGAACATGGCATCTATCACATCCTTATGATAGACACAGTTCTGAATATTGGAATTCTGCGCCATCTGCAGCAAGGCATAATAGGCAAAACCGGAAGTTGGGGCCGTTCCCCCATTATTCCAGTAATCGAGCAGGGTCTGGTAATTGGCGGTTTTTACAATGGTCATAGGGCCGACCACAGAACCAATTTTCTTTAAAGGCCACCAGGCCCAGCCTATGCCATTTTTTTCAACCAGCGAGATGGCATCGGTAAACCATACATTGGAATTTTCGCCCGATTCGCCCAGCCACACCGGCACATTATATTGATTCCTGACACCGATGATTCCGGAAATGGAACCCGCATCGTTGTAACTCCAGTATTTATGAAAACTTACAGCCATATTATTATCCCACATCGGGAACAAGCCGCTGTAATTGTTTCCCCAGCAGTTGCCTTCGACTATGATCATGTGCTGGGTATCCACCGTACGTATGGCATTGGTAATATTAACATACAACTGCCTTAAGGGAGCGTTGGAAGTTTCGGAACAGCCATTCTGGTTGCCGCCGGTGGTAAAACTCCAGTTCGGTTCATTGAGGAGATCGTAGCCCCCTACCCATTTTTCGTTGGCGTACCGCTCGGCCAGCTTTCGCCACAGCGCGATCGTTTTCTGCTTGTTGGCTTCGCTTTCCCATAGCGAGGGTTTCGATGCATCGTAATCGCTGATGGCGGCATCTTTTCCCTGCCCTCCCGGGGCGGCATGAAGATCCAGTATAACATAAATATGATTGACCTTGCACCAGCTTACCAGGCTGTCAGTCAGGGCAAAGCCCTTGTCGAGCCAGGTGTTCACACCCGAAACCGGTTCGTCTTCAATAGGCAAGGTAAAGAGGTTGTAGTGCATAGGCAAACGCACAGAATTAAATCCCCACGAAGCCAGCGAATCTATATCTCTTCGGGTCAAATGGTTGGCCAGCCATGCATCATAAAAAGCATCCGTGTTGGTTTGCCCTATGAGCGCCTTGATTTTAGCCTTGATCTGCCATTGTGTTCCGGCAAAACCACTCATCTCCATCATATAAGGTTCCTGCAACATCCAGCCTCCCAGGCCCATTCCCCTCAGAATCACTTCTGTGCCATTTTCATTCACTATCTTTTTCCCGCTTGCCTTTAGCCCCTGGGCCGACACATCCGGATTCAACAATATTATGGCAAGTATTAAAACTAACACCTGGCCCAGGCTTTTACATCTTTTATTCATTTTCAAGGCTCTATTTTTCATTATTCATTCTTCATTCTTCACTAACGGAAGATGCTGCATTTTATTTATCCTAACTATTAATCACCCTAATAAAGTATTGCTGTTTTTAAAGTACTTAAAGTGCCTAGAGTTTAAAGTGCCTAAAGTTAATGCCACTAACACCTTTCATCCATAAAATTCAGCTATTAGTAATCTTCACAACTAAAAAACTTAAAACTGTTTTTAACTAAGTACATGTAAAATACAGCAAATCAAATTAACAAGGAACTTTTGTCACTCTAGGCACTCTAGGCACTTTAGGCACTTCAGACACTCCAGGCACTTTAAACTCCAGTCACTCAATGGTTACTTTTTATCAACCATCTTATAAAACCTCACATAATCCACTTTCATGCTGGCAGGGAAAGCCTTTTCATCCAGGCCCTTTGCACCGCCCCAGTCACCACCCACAGCTACATTGAGCAAGAGGTGAAACCTCTGGTCGAAAGGCCAGGCTTTGGGGCCGCTACCTTCATTTACATTGGTAAAGACCAACTTCCCGTCATAGTAACCCCTTATGGCATAGGGTGTCCAATCCATTCGGTAAATATGAAAACGCGTGGTTGCATGGGCAATTTTCTTAACGGCCGTTTTCTGGTTTTTCAGCCAGAAATAATAGGCTTCGCAATGCGTACTGAAATGAATTACGTTGGGATCGTAGCCCACATGCTCCATAATATCAATTTCGCCCGACTTGGGCCATCCCCCGTATACCCAGTCGGTAGGCAGCATCCAGATGGCCGGCCAGGTGCCGGTACCGGCAGGTACCTGTGCTTTCACTTCCACCCTGCCATATAGTATGTCACCCTTATTTTTGGTAACCATGCGTGCCGAAGTGTAGTTCTTTCCACCGACATCTTCCTTTAATGCAGTAATCGTCAGTATACCGTCGGCTACACCTGCGTTCTTATACTGATCGGTATAATATTGCAGCTCGTTGTTTCCCCAGCCACTCCCGCCGATATCATAACTCCATTTGGTCGTATCCGGAAGACCTGTGTAGTTGAATTCATCCGAAAAAACAGGCATCGTTTCAAAGGTCCATCCCAGGTCCTTTTTGACCCCGGCTACTGAAGAGCTGGCCGGAGCTTCATTATTTTGCGCAAAGGCTTGTGCAATAACAAGTAGCGACGATGCCAGGATTAAACTTCGTATCATTTTCATGTTCTTTAAACTTAAAGAAAGCCGGCCGTTAACAATGAAACGGCCAGCTTACTCAATAAACCAAATCAAGCATTCAAATCAAATCAATAACCAGGGTTCTGAACGAGCTTGGTGTTTTTCAGCTCAACCAGCGGGATAGGCAGGATTTCATTTTTATTAGGGGTAAAACCCTTAAATGCAAGCACTGTGGCAGCTTTGCCTGTGCGTACAAGGTCAAAGAAACGATGGCCTTCGGTGGCAAGTTCCAGGCGGCGTTCCTTGTAGATATTATCAAGCGTAGCCGGTATCGAAGCCAGCCCGACGCGGGCACGCACTTTATCCAGGTACGACTGTGCTTTGGTTGCGCTTCCACCGCTGCGAACAAGGGCTTCAGCTTCCATCAGGTAAGTATCAGCAAGGCGGATCTCGATCACATCGTTAGGATAGTTCAGTACAGGGTCTCCGCCAATGGTTGAGTAAAATTCCTGCAGTGGGGCAAATTTCTGTATAAAATATCCTGTATTCTGGTAACCTTTTGCATCATAGGAAGCAACACCGGCTTTTTTCAGGCTGTCGATATTGGCCATGGTGTACCTGTACCTGGGGTCATTTTTCATAACATTCACCAGGTCGAGTGTAATTGGGTTGAATCCATAGCCCGCTTCATAGATAGGACCTACATAAGCACGCGGGCCAACCATCTGGGTGTAAACGTTCCCCTCGAAATTCGGCCACGAACCCCAGCCGGATAAGGCTTTGGCAGTATGAACGATTTCAAAGATCGACTCCTTGTTGAACTTGTTATCCGGGCGGAAAATCTGGCCAAAATCAGTCAGGAGTTCATAGTAAGGTGAAGTATTCACTACTTCTAAAAGATCGGCAGCTTCGCCCATACGGCTTTCGTTGTTCTGATACAGTATTACTTTACCCAATAAGGCTGTTGCTGCCATCTTGGTTACACGGCCGTTTTCGTCGGTTGGAACAGCCTCAGGAAGATCAGGAAGTGATTCCTTTAAGTCTTTCTCAATCTGGGCCCATACATCTTCAGGCTTGGCCTGGGTAACGTTGAACATATCGGCAGGAGATATAGGTGCTGTAAAGAGAGGTACGTTTTTAAATAACCTTACCAGGTCGAAATAGAAGTAGGCCCTGAGGAATTTACATTCGGCAATAAACCTTGCCTTTAAAGCTGCATCCATAGGTACTCCATCCAGCTTGGACAGGAGTACGTTCGCACGGTAAACCCCCGTAAAATTGCGGCTCCAGAAATCCCGTTGTATACCTACCGAAGCATCTACCGTAAAATTATTCCAGGCTTGCCATGCGGGTACATCCGATGAGTTACCTCCACCTGCATAACAGTCGTCGGATGCCGAGTTCAACGGACCAATTTTATTGGAATATGTGGCACCGCATTCGGTACCCAGTGGATCGTAGGCTGCAACCAGCCCGTTGAATGCTTCGTCAGCATTCCGGTAATAGTTATCTTCAAGCGCTGTTCCCACCGGTTTAACTTCCAGGAAGCTTTTTGAACAGGAATTCAGCATCAAACCGCCTGCAACCAAAGCAAACAGGAATATATTATATTTTTTCATGTTTTTCATTGTTAGTTTGATTAAAAGGTTACACTTAGTCCTGCCATAAACGAACGGGCCTGCGGGTAAACGCCGCGGTCGATTCCGAAACTGCTGCCGCCGATTTCCGGGTCAAAACCATTGTACTTGGTAAAAGTAGCCAGGTTATTGGAGCTCAGGTAAACACGCAACTGCTGCAAACCCACTTTGCCTATCACATCCTTGCCGAAGGTATATCCTATCTGTAAGGTTTTGATCCTGAAATAAGCGCCGCTGGTGAGGTAGAAATTCGACGGGCTGCTGAAGTTTTTATTACCGTCGCTGTTGGTCAGTCGCGGGAAAGTATTGGAGGTTCCTTCGCCGGTCCAGCGGCCTAAAGCCTCGGTGGTCCAGTTGGCGTTCGGGATATCCAGCCTGCGAAGGCCGTTGTAAACATCATTTCCGGCAACACCCTGTCCGAATGCCAGAAGGTCAAAGCCTTTATAGCTTACATTAAGAGTAGCGCCATACGACCAGGTCGGGGTCGGGTCACCGATAAAAGTACGGTCATCGGCAGTGATCTTACCATCGTTGTTCAGGTCGGCGTAGCGGAAATCACCGGGTTTGGCATTCGGCTGAATCAGCACTACGTTTCCGTTTGCATCCGTAGTCTTGTAGTGGTTGATTTCGGCCTGTGACTGGAATATATCCAGGATCTGGAAACCATAGAATGAACCCAGCGGATGGCCGACGGCATTACGGGTGAGTTCATAGTCGCTCGACTGGAAACCGGCTCCCGTAGTATAATCTACTGAACCCAGGTCGGTGACTTCGTTTTTCAGGTACGAAGCGTTTCCGAAAATCTTGAAATCGACTTCACCAATTTGTTTGTGGTATCCCAGTTCAATTTCCATACCTTTATTATCCATAGCACATACATTTGCTGTTGGATTCCCGGCAGCACCGATGTATAATGGAATAACGAAATCAGCCAGCATACCCGTGGTTTTTTTGTTGTACACATCAAAAACCAGGGTAAAATTCTTCAGGATGGTAGCTTCAAAGCCGATATTCAGCTGGCTGGTCTGCTCCCATTTCAGGTCGGCATTTGAAGGTTTATTCGGGCTGTAACCCAAGGTATAAACGTCCTGTCCGAAGGTGTAATTCCTGCCGCCCCCTATAGTGGAAAGGTAAAGAAAATTACCGATATTATCATTTCCTACCACACCATAGGAACCCCTTATCTTCAGCAGGTTAACCACTTCATTTTTAGGCCAGAAATCCTCACGCGAGGTCACCCATCCAAAAGAAGCCGAAGGGAAAACCCCGTATTTGTTGTTAGGTCCAAATCGCGACGAACCGTCACGACGCACAATACCGGTAAAGAGGTATTTTTCCTTGTAGTTGTATATCAAACGACCGAACAGCGAGGCGATCTTATGAGCCGGGTTTTCGTAACCGTAGCCGTCTCTCTGGTCGGCAGTGGTCGAATAATTCATCGATGCCTCTTCGAAAGTGGTCACAGGCAGGTTCTGGTAAGTGATTCCCATTCCTTTGGATTGATCGACCATGGCACTAGTTCCGGCCATTGCCGTAATATTGTGCTCATTCACTTTAAAGGTATAGGAAACATAATTTTCGAAGTTCCAGGTGAAGCCCAGGCCGTAGCTTTTCGAGAATGAGTTTATTGCAGTAGATGAGGATGCATTCAGGTACGATACCGGCGAAAAACTTTCGTCTCCCCAGTAGGCCAGTTTGGCTCCCAGGTCGGATTTGAATTTCAATCCTTTAATAGGTTCTATTTCGGCATATACGTCACCAACAAAATTGTCGGACCATCCGAAGTTTCCCTGCCTGGTTTTAATATAAGCCAGCGGGTTGGTCATTTCCTGGCCAACATAATTCGATATGCCGTAGGGATTCCCGTCGCCGTCCCTCACCACGCTGTGGTTGGAATAAGGAGCCGCATTTGCAACTGCCGGATCGGTAATTACTGACTGTGTAACCGGGTCAAGGTTCACTGCCGAGGCCAATGGTCCGCCATATTCGCTGTTGGTATTGAGGGAGCCTTTGCTCTTGATATGCGAATAACCGAAATTCTGGCCGAAACGAAGCCAGTCCTTCACTTTATGATCCGAGTTGAGACGTATGGTGATACGCTTATAATTTGAAATAGAAGTGGCTACTACCCCTTCCTGGTCGAAATAACCAAACGAAGTGTAAAAGGTTGACTTCTCGTTACCACCGCTTACGCTCAGTTCATGGTTCTGTATGCCTGCATTGTCGTTAAATATCAGGCTCTGCCAGTCGGTTCCCGTCCCTAGTAATTCAGGGTTGGCAAAAGGCTTGGCCTGGCCTGCATTCACGGCTGCTTCGTTCTGCAGGGTGGCATATTGGGTGGCATTGAGCATGTCCAGTTTCCTGGCCGGGGCTTGAGTCCCAACATAGGTATTATAATTCACTATCAGTTTACCTGCTTTTCCTTTCTTGGTCGTAACCAGGATAACACCGCTGGCAGCACGGGTACCGTAGATGGCTGCGGATGCGGCATCTTTCAGTACATCGATGGATTCAATATCGGATGAATTCAGGTAATCAATTCCACCCATAATAGGGATACCATCCACCACGTACAATGGTTCGCTGTTGCCGGTTGAGGTTGCTCCACGGATAATAATAGTGGAAGATGCACCGGGCTGCCCTGAACTGGAAGTAACATTAATACCGGAAGTTCTGCCCTGTAAGGCCTGTTCGAGACGTGGAACTGCTACATTTTCAAGGTCCTTGGCCTTAACGCTGGAGATGGCCCCGGTAACTACGCTCTTTTTCTGGGTGCCATAACCGATAACAACCACGCCTTCGAGGTCCACTTTCTCATCTTCGAGTATTACCTTTAAGGTAGTACCTGCGGTGGCCACAATTTCCTGCTTCAGCTTTCCCACGAAGGAAAATACCAGTACTTCAGTTGCCTTCGACGTTTTAAGCGTAAAAGAACCGTTTATATCGGAAGTGGTGCCATCGGTAGTGCCTTTCACGGCAATACTCACGCCAGGCATGGTTTCACCTTGTTTATCAGTGACTTTACCACTGTAAACAAAAGTTTTCTGTGCATACAGCAGGGAAGAAAATCCCAGCCATAGAATGCCGGTCAGCAGCAGAACTCTATTTCGCATGGTGCTGCTTCGCGGAAAATTGTAGAGGTTTTTTTTCATAATGATTTAATAAGGGTTGGTTGAGGGTTGGTTGAGGGTTGAAATTTAATCATTTTTCAAATAATCCGGGAGAAACCTCCCTGTATTTTTATTCAAAAGCTTGGTGTAAATTTTACACGAAGATAGAAACAAACTCATAACTAATACAAAAGGATGTTAAATAATTATAAAATATTTTCAACACAGTTAAAGACCTATATATATAATAATTTGACCTTGCGCATTTTAAAAATTTATTTATTCTGCTTATAAATAATTATCTTCAAATCCAAGCCTGCCGAAAAGCGATAAAGCTTAGTGCATAATCGACACTTAGGGCTTTTTTAATGATGAAATCAACCTTCATTTATTCCATTGTAATTGGTTTGTTTCTGATTTTGGAGAGAAAGTTGAACTCAATGCAAATCCATGGATGTATATTCCAGGCAATCTTCTCACAAAACTTGATGATTTAATTCAAAAACGGGATAAACCTTGTTACTGGCCGTTTTCCGGGCAGGCCGAAAGTTTGTAAACGGAAGATATAATCTGGTAAATCTCCTTTAGTATGACTACCGTTTTACCTGGATAATGCGAATCCCTG
>JBAXXB010000144.1:0-10896 GCA_037128115.1 Bacteroidota bacterium | reverse complement strand
GCGGTCCGGACGGGACTCGAACCCGCGACCACATGCGTGACAGGCACGTATTCTAACCAACTGAACTACCGAACCAAATATAGTTATTGGGACTGCAAAAGTAACACTTTTTATCAGACTCCAAAATATTTTGAAGTATTTTTTTGAAATAATTACCCCGCAGGAATCATTTCCCAGTAAGAGCCTAATTCACAGTGCGATTACAAATGGTTTGAAACGCGCAGAGATTACAGGTATCGCGGTTCGCGGTCTGGCTGAATGGTTTCGATGTGTCGAAAATACCTCCAATAATTATTTCGAGTTCCTTTCTAAAAGCAGATAGCAGGGCTTTATCGATATAATCCGTTTTATCAATGTCGGTCTTAATCAAGTATGAAGATGATTTACGTAAAGATATAATTCCTGATATCAGTTGCCCCGGGGGTTCATGCTGCATATCCGAATACATGAGGGCATAGGTCAGCACTTGCAAAAGTTTGGCAGGTTCTTCCTTTATCCGGAAATTCGCAATCATGTCCAGTTTCAGATCTTTTGTTTCAACTTTACCGGTTTTATAATCGATTATACGGGTCACTCCTCCGAACTTGTCGATGCGATCGGCATTGCCATGGATTTTGACATTAAACACTTCACCGCTTGAAGGGTCTGCTATATTAATTATTGACTCGAGTTCTTCCTCAAGCATTATAATATCGATCTGATCACCATTTTGCTCCAGTTGTTTCTTCTCAACCGACAGGAAGCGTTTAACCATATTTTCGGCTACTTTTACAATTAATAGGTTTTTACCAGATGAAAGGTCCCCGTTTTTGAATTTCAAAGCAAAAGATTCCCGGATTTGATTTATGGCTTCCGGTAACATGAAGTCAAGGATTTCGGGTGTAATAATACTATTTTTCCTGGCAGCATAGGTTTTATGCAAGGCATCGTGCACAATTTCACCCAACAAGGCTGCATCAATTGTTTCAGATACTATATCAGGTTCACTGATGCGCAATACCTGCGAAAAATAAAACTGCAGGCTGCACTTCATATACATGGCCAGTGCAGTTGGTGATAGACCCCTATCAGCCAGGATGCGTAAACGGGCTAAAACCTCGGGTGATTTTGTAATCGAAATTTCCCCGGGACTCGTATTTCCCGGTGTAATAGAAAGCAATTGTTCCGAAACGTTCAACTTTGGATTTGCCCCTGGCATTTCGTACAGCAGTTGGCTAATGAAACGACTTTTTTCGCCACCGCCCAGCTCATCACCTTCGGTATTATATATAAGCCAAGCATTATCTACGCATTGCATAAGCCTATAAAAATGATATGCAAAAACAGCAGTGCGTTCACTGTAATGTTGCATGCCGAAATTGCTGCGTACTTCATCCGGAATAAATGTCGTTTGATGTTTACCTTTGGGTAACAAACCTTCATTTGCCGAAATCATGATAATATCGGTAAAATCAAGCAGGCGAGTCTCAAGCATCCCCATCACCTGCAACCCATTCAGCGGCTCACCATAGAACGGCAGGCGGATTCCTGCAATCAGGTTGCTTACCAATGTCTGGACGGTTTCGATATCCGGCTTCAACTCCGGATCCTTCAGTATCACATCCAGTTTGGAGCATAATACAGCAGCATGAAACAGGTATTCCAGTTCAATGGGTTGAACAGGACCATTATTCTCTTCGTTCACATTAAGCGCAAAAGTATCGTGCAGAAATGATATTATATTACGAACCAAAGAGATGACGTCACCTGATTCAATCAGAATTTTCCCGGTGAAGGCTTCAAATACCGCTGCAAGTGGCCGGTCATGGCTGCTTATGAGAAGCAATAACTCCTCAGGTGCATAGAATGATCTGACTACCTGTGTATTAACTTCTGCGGCACCAAACAGCCCGTTGTTTTTCCTGGCCAATACAATAAAAGGATGAGAGAGAAATCGTTGAATGTCTTTATAATAAAATCTCAGCGCAGAGACAGGTAAGGGTTGAAATTCATTTGCCATATGTGCAAATCTCTTCGCATTAGCAAACATTGATAACACTATGTTAATTAACGAAAATACCGGGGTTTGTTTGAGCGGGAAACCCATTGTGACATTAAAATCACCGGTTTCGGGTGGAATGGAATTGAGAACAGGGAGCAATAAGCCTTCGTCAACCAGCACCAATGCAATACCATCGGCAGTTCCCTTTTTCCTGATCAGTTCATGAAGGAGTTCGCCTGCGAGTTTTGCCTGTCCCACGTTTCCGGGAACGCCAATCACTCTGACTGTCTTTTCCGAAGTCTGTAATGAGTTTTCAATCCAGTTGATGGGTCCGAATGTGTTTTTATTGGCATACTGCCGCAGAAAGCGTCCAGCTTCCTGGCGCGGATCTGAAAGGTAATAATCGTCAGCATCCCAATATATTTCAGCTTTCCCGGCATCAAGCAGGAACTTCAGCAGTTTTTCCTCAGCGGCTGTTAAAGCATTGAACCCGGCAAAGATAATGTGATCCCATTCTGCAAATGGCTTATTCTCAATACCTTTAAGCAAAACATCAAAAGCTAGTCCAAAATAGGCTTCACCATGTGAAAGCAGTTCTTGGCGGAACAATTTGTAGCAGGGAGCCAATGAGTTATAGAAACCAAGGTAGTCCTTTTCGAATGCTGTAAGTGGTTTCCCGTCCGGGTTCCAGTGCTTCAGTGCCTTGATTTCATCCAGGTACTGAAATACCTTCTCCCCGTCGGCCAGGTACTGATCAATTTCATCGAAATCGCCCAAGAGCATATTTCCCCAGGAAATAAACTCGGAAAACGGCTGGGCTTTTTCCTTTTCAAGCGACTTGTATACCTTGTACAACCTTGCAATCAGATCAAGCGGATCGCTTAATGTCAATCCTGAATTATGAACGACGAAATCTTCAAGAGCATAAATATCCGGAAGCCAGATCGGTTTATCTATGATCCGCGATACATACTGTTTAAAGAATAAGCCTGCCCTACGGCTGGGAAAGACCAGGCAAACCCGGTCGAAATCAGCTCCATGAGCGTTATAAAGGTGTTTAGCAAGTTTATCGAGGAAAGCTTCCATTGATTTAGGTTACCTCATGCCAGTTGTTCACCCGGAGACGGAGTGATTTAGGATACTGAGGACAAGTTAGTTAACAATTAGTATAAAGGTGCAGTTTTTATCTTTCTCAATACAATCTCCGCTTTCAGCAATTCCTCCGGCTTTCCCATATCCACCCAATTTTCGGGATTATGACTGAATCCGGTTATTTTTTGATTGGCTGCCAGGCCCAGGTATGTATCAATAATTGAAAACCGGGCCCCCTGGTTTATGAATTTAAAAATTGCAGGATCTATGATATGAATACCACTGAATGCAAACTGTTCGAGGTTTTGACTCTCCGAATGGGATAACTTCACTTCACCGGTTTTAATGTTTTCCCATCCGCACAAGCGCATATTTTTATCAAACAGGAAATACCTTGATGTTTCGCGCCTACTAACAGCCAATGCTGCCAGCGATCCACTCCGATTTAATGAATCAAGCATATCCTGATAATTCAGATCACTTATAACGTCCACATTCTGAACAAGAAAGGGTTGTTGATCATTAAAAAACCAGGCTGCTTTTTTAAGTCCTCCTCCTGTATCCAGTAACATTTCTTCTTCATGCGAAATGACTATATCCACTCCAAAATTATTATTCTTACGGAGAAACTCAATTACTTGAGATGCAAAATGATGCACATTAATAATAATTTCAGTAATCCCATTACGTTTGAAGTTTTCAATTATAATCTCCAACATAGGAATCCCTCCGACAGGGACCAGGGCTTTAGGCAAAGTTTCGGTATAGGGCTTAAGTCTTGTGCCCAATCCGGCGGCAAAAATCATTGCCTTCATAGTTTGTCGGGGTTATTTTTGTAATAATTGCGAATCATGACTTTTTTTAATTCCCTGTGTATTATGAGTTCGGCAACCACCTCTGAAAGAACCCATTCAGGATGTAATAAACTGGATTCAACTATCTTGTTTTCTCCGAGATCAATCTGGTATAGCAAGGACGAAAGCCTGTGCGGATCCATTTCGAGCAGGTGCGCTACCTGGGACGAAAGCTGGGAAAACATTTCAGCATAAGCCATTTCGGTATTAGCTGTAAATTCCACTTCCACACCAAACATGGTAAAATCCTTTTTCACCTGTTCGACTGTTTGCCGGATCAGTTCAGCCTTGTTTTTATATAGCTCAATATCAAATGATTCCAAATCAGTTTAGAGTTTAACGGGTTTACAAACGTATTTCTCTTTATTTACTTTCTTGCCGCATTTATTACAGGCAAACTCAGGATCAGCCTGCTTTTTAGCCCTTTTATCCGGATCTTTTGTCTTGCACATGGTTTTCGACATACTTTTTGCTTTGAATTGTTTATATGTCACTTTATAACATCCGGCAAAGGCTGAAGTTCAAAATGAGCACCCAAACACTTAGCTGAACTTCAGATTCTGCATTTCAATATGCGAAACCCTCACTTTGACCGAGTAATTTTCATCGATATATGCTGCCAGGCGGGAAGCACAAAAAACGGAGCGGTGCTGACCACCCGTGCAGCCGAAATTAACCTGCAGGTGACTGAAGCCCCTTCGCTGGTATTCATTTATGCTCTGGTCGACAATTTTATAGACATTCTGAAGAAATTTAGCGACAACAGGCTCCCGATCAAGGTACTGTATAACTGGTTCATCAAGCCCGGTAAATTTTTTGTAGTGATCATAACGACCCGGGTTAGGCAGTGCCCGGCAATCGAAGACGAAACCGCCACCATTACCCGAATAATCAGGTGGAGGCCCGTTTTTGAATGCGAAGCTATTAACACTGACAGCAAGTGTGCCGGTCTCCCGTAAATCAGGAATGTTAATTTCAGTTTTTGCTAACTCCTGTAATGCTCTCATTAATTCCGGCAGTTCCATCCTGAACTTCACATTCAGCAGCAGCCAGCGCAGGTTTTCAACTGCAAAAGGTATGCTTTGGAGGAAATGTGCCCTGCGTTCAAAATAGCCCCTGAAACCATAAGCTCCCATCACCTGGAGCAGGCGTATCAATACAAATCCATAGTAATCATCAATGAACTTTTTCTCGTCAATGTTGATATAGTTTTTCAGGTTTTGAAGGTACCAATGCAACATTTCTTCCCTGAAGGAATACGGAAGTGAAGCTTTGACCTGGAAGAGGAGTGAAGCCAGGTCATACTGAAGTGGGCCCTTCCTTCCACCTTGGTAATCAATAAAATATGGTTTGTCTTCGTGAATTAGTATATTCCTGGCCTGGAAATCACGATACATAAAAAATTGGTTGCCACTTTTCAGCAAATGAACAATAAGCCTGTCGAAGTCGTCCTCAAGTGCCGCTTCGTTAAAAGGTATTTTCAGAAGCCGGAGAAAGTAATATTTGAAATAATTCAGGTCCCATCGCATCGACCGCCCATCGAATTCACCGGTCGGATAGCAGGCTGAAAAATCCAGGTCCCTGCATGCATCTACCTGGAAGCGTGGCAGTTCGGCAATGGCCTGCCTGTAGAAATCATAAGTTTCCTCTGACGGCACTTCATTTACCCGGTTTTGTTCCAGGTGATCCAGTAAAGACATATCACCTAAATCGCTGATCAGGTAACAATCATTTGCCAGGTCCATAGCATATATTCCAGGGACGTTGAGTCCGATCTGGCTAAAATGGTTTGTAAATGAAATGAAAGACTCAGTTTCCTTCTTATCGGGGCTATAAACCCCGATAGCATGTTTATGCGGTCCTGAAATCCGGTAATACTGTCGGTATGAACCAGCCTGGGGAAGAGGAAGGATTTCGATTCCCTGTTCCAATGACCAATTATTAAAAAGGTTACGGAGTATGTCAGTATGATGAGGTCTTTCCATATAAATCCGAAAAAATAAGTAACGAAACGCTTAAATGCAAATTTATGATTTTTACTCCTGAATAAAGGTATTATTATTTAACAACCGGGCATATTATTTGTTAATCGCAGTATATTTGCTTTCTCTTTGAAAAGATAATCTTTATAGAAATATAGTATGGAAAACTCAAAAACATTAGAAATCCTGAAGACTGCCATTCTTCTGGAAAGGCGGGGCAAAGCTTTTTATGAAAAAATGGCCGAACAGACCGAAAGCCCTGAAGCACGTAAGATCTTCACTACCATGGCTGAAGAAGAAAAATCGCATGTTGAATTCCTGTCGGTTCAGTTTGCTCATTATATCAAAGAAGGTAAATTTTCGAAACCTGATTCCGTACATGTGGAAACGGAAGATATTTCGCACGAAATCCTTAATCCTCAATTAATTAAAGAGATTTCGGCAGCAAGTTTCGAGGCTGCAGCCATTTCGGCCGCTATGGATTTCGAAACCCGTGCGGTTGAACTGTATTCGAAACGTTCGGCCGAAGCGGATGATGAAAATGAGAAAGAAATGTACAGGTGGCTTGCCGAATGGGAAAGCGGGCATCACAAAATACTTTATGATTTGAACGAAGCCCTGAAAGAAAGCATCTGGTACGATAACCAGTTCTGGCCATTTTAAACAATATTCAGATCATTTTTTGCTAGCGCAGCATGCTCAAAAGCACGCTGCGCTTGTTGTTTCCAGATAATTTGTGCAGTAATTGATACGAGCACAGTTTGTTTATTTAGAATTAGTCCAAACTATTTCACAATTCCTTTGCTCCTAATAAATTACAAATTCAAATTTCTTAATCAAAAACCAAAAACTATGAAAACAAGAATTCTCTTATTGGTTGTAGTGCTTGCAATTGCATTGAGTACCAACGTTTTTGCACAGTAACGCACTTACAAGGCAGGATCCGCTTGGACTATGTCTTTTGTACAGGTTAAAAATGGGATGGATGTAGAGTATATTAATAGTTTAAAAACCACCTGGAAAGCAGTTCAGGATGAAGGTATTAAACAGGGATTGATTTTATCCTATAAGATTTTTGAAGGAAATGCGTCAAATCCAGAAGATTGGCAGATTATGCTGATGGTTGAGTATAAAAACCTTGCCAGCATGGATGGAAATGAGGATAAATGGGAAGCTATTTCGAAAAAAGTGGTTGGCAGTGAGGAAGACCAAAAGAAACTCCGTGAAATCCGTGTAAATATGCGTACTATGTATGGCACAAAATTGTTGAGAGATGTTGTATATAAATAATATTCAGCAATTTAACTATTATTAAGCCGGACTACATATGACGTAGGCCGGCTTAATATTTTACGCAAAAACAGTATTCAAATTACTGTACAGAATCAGATTTACTTTTAAAACAAATTCCTTTTCATATTCACTATTTACTTTTCTTTTCCACGCACGAAGAGAGGCCAGAGGCATAGCGATTCTACTGGACGCTTACTTTTCCACTCCCCGAATACGAATGATACTCTCCATTATACATGGCATCGGCTGAAACCGCTCCGAGTATAAAAGTGCCCTTGCTGACTACCCTGACCGTGTAATAGTAGGTTTCTTCGGATCCGAACAGGTCAGTAAAAAAGCTGATACGGTCATCACGTACATCCGTATACCTCGGTTGAGAGCGGTTCTTCATAAAACCTAATTCCCTTTCTGCTACCAGCCTCGAATTCTCAATCTCAAAACATGCTGGCAACAGGTCGGTTATAGCCACATTTTCGACCGCTTTCCCGGTTTCTTTTTGTATCTTTATTTCAACAATCACTAGGTCGTTCAGGTTAAATGAATTTCCATTGATAATGTTCCCGTTGCGATCGAGGAACCGGCGCCTGACTTTGAGGTAACTGTCTTCGTCATTGACAACGGGGCTGAGTTTTATTCCTGAAACCTCATAATAATAATAGAGCGTTCCTTTTCCTTTGGCTGCAATGGAAACCTGCTTATTATTAATATCTATCGGCAGCTGAATATCCTTGTTGTCGTATGTGCCCGAAAGTTTCCCGTCAACCGAAACCTGTGCCGTGACATCCGAAACCAGTGCTTTCCGCGCGTGTTTCCCGATTGCCAGCAAGGCAAAAGCCGTTTCCTGCGTCGAATAATACCGTTTGCTTTTCATCTCCTCCGAAATGCTTTTGAGCAGCTGGTTTACCTGGGGATTGTTCGGGTCTGCTTCGAGCAAGGCGTTCAGGGCAATTGACCGGTCGCGTAGGTACGATGCGTAGGAACCCCCGAATTCGTTAATGGCCTTTTCGTTGCCAAAGGCCTTTGGTAATATACTCCTGAAACTCTTCACATCACCTGCAAGCATGAAAGATGAAGCCAAGAGATACCGACCTTCGGATGACAATTCAGCAGAAAGGGATTTGTAGTAATTCATGACCGAAACCGGGGCTATATCAGCCAATGCCAGCACGTATATTGAATATAAAATCTCGCGTCGGGGTACATTCCTGGATTTTAGCACACCATTCTCCTGGTAAAAGTATGTTTCCATCTCTCTTTCTTTCACCCTCTGGGCCAGGTATTTAAGTGTGCCATCCAATGCCTTTTTATTTACATCAAACCCGGCCTCCTTTGCCTCAATCAGGAAATGAGTCGTGTATGCGGTTGCCCACCAGTCGGCACTACCACCCTGGGGCCATAATGACATCCCCCCGTTATATAGCTGCATGGACTCAACCTTAAGAATGGCTTGCTGTACATAGTATCCAGGTGAACTACCCCCGTAATAATTCCGGCCTGAGACCGACGGGAATAATTTGGCTATATCAGTCAGGTAAATCTGCGGGAAGGCCACCGATACGGTTTGCTCGAGGCAGCCATATGGATAGCGGATCAGGTAATCGAGGTTTTTGGCAAATTCTACGGCAGGCGATTTACTAAGCATCAGAACCGACTTTACTCCTTTGGGGTATAAGTCGTTGCTGGTGTTGAATGCTTTCACTGTTCCAGCCGGGACAGACCCCATCCCGGTAACAAAGGTCAGTCCTGCTGCCGGACGCACAGGCAAATCAATCTGCTGGGTAAACTTCTGCCCTAGCGCATTAACAGTTGCCGTTATGCTTGCCACACCTATTCCTCTGTCTGCAATAACTTCGAATGACGAAACCTGCTCACTCCCTGCCTTCAGGCTTGCGGAGGCTGAATTTTTGCCTCTGACAGTCAATGGTCCGTTCGCGCTGAATTGAACACTGGCATTGCTGCTTTTTCCCGTTGTATTGGTCATGGAAACAGCAACACTGCAAATATCTCCCGGGCTGAGGAAACGCGGCAGCGACATGCTTATTATTACAGGGTCAGCCACCTTCATCGTCTTTTCAGCCGACCCGAATTGCCTGCCTTTGTATGCGACCGCCATTATCCTGAGAGCCCCGGAAAATTGCGGGATATCAATGCTGAAAGTACATTCGCCCGAAGAATTGGCTCTCCGGATTCCACTCCATTTGGAAATGAGTTTTATGCGATCACCCGTTAAAGGGTTTATTCTTCTCGAAAGATCGAATGCTTCACCACCTGCAGGGCTGGACGATCGTTTCAGTTCAGGGTACAATAACGCATAAACATCATACGAATTCACACCCAAAGCCCTCTTCTGGTAAAACCAGTTAAAAGGGTCTGGTGTCTTGAAATCCGTAATCTGCAAAATACCTTCGTCAACAACAGCAATGGTAAGTTCAGCCTCGGGAGCAGTTTTTATGGTAAAAGTCTGTTTTATACACGAACGCGATTTTTCGGGAGCGGTAATAGCCACATTCAATTTCGCCGTCGCATCATCCACTTTAAGCGAAACCATTCCATGAGCTACTGTCAAAGGCATAGACATATCCGTCGATTTACGGAAAGCGGTGGCGTCAATAAAAACATTGGGGAGATGATTATTCGTAATTACCAATTCCATGCTGGCTGATTTGTTTTCCAGGATCAGGTATTTGTATGTCAGCACATTATCCTGCTCAACCGTAACCAACAACTGCCCATCAAAGGGTGCTTTAAACAGGAGTTTCGCCTTCTCTCCCGGTGCATAATTACTTTTATCCGGTGTAATATTCACCTCACCTTCACGGCTGACTTCAAAGGACGAAAAATCAGTATCGCCCCAACCGTAGGCGTAAAAGTAACTCGAAACATAATTTTCGCTTCCTGGAGCCATTATCCTGATCTCATATTCTCCCGATTCCAGTGGAATAAATGGCAAGGTTGTCCCCGATCCTTTGATATTCATTTCAGTAGAGAAAACTATCCTATCCTTTCTCTGTGAAATGTAGTTATACTGGCTATTATTACGTTCAATCACCGTTTCGTATCTGTAGTGGATGATTGTGACCCCGGCTTTTGCGCTGGGCAGTACCTTCCCAGTGCGATCGACGGCAGCAAACTGCAGGTTTATGGTTTTTCGTGTCGATAGCCATCTGTCAAAATACCTGATCCCGAAGTAAACCTGCTGGGTCGGGATCTCAATCACGCTAAGCCTGTTAACCGGTCTCCCTGTTTCATCAAATACAGTAGTGAAAATTTTACCTTCAAGAAGTCCTATGTCCTTGAATGCTGCTGATTGCATTACGCATGCAGCTTTTCCTTCGGCATTTGTGTTTCCCTGCTGCATAACAGAGGCAAGCACAGGCATGTTTTTCGATTCGATATTAAACGAATACTCTGGCAAGGCTTTTGATATCAACTGCTTACGTTTTAGTCGCAACTCGGCTTCAAAACGCCTGCCTGCGGCTGGTGTGCCGTACAGGTTTTCTGCCAGAATATCCAGGTTAATGGCTTCGGCAGGGAGATAAACTGTTTTATCGGTTTTAGCTGTTACTTTTATCCTGTCGGGAACGAATTCCTCAACCGAAAACCTGCGCGAAGCCAACAATACGTCATTTGCCGCATATACTTCAGTTATATACACACCCGTCATTGCCTGCCTCGGGATAATAAACTGCGTTTC
>JBAXXB010000143.1:0-10961 GCA_037128115.1 Bacteroidota bacterium | reverse complement strand
TTGAAGTAGCTGCAATGGTTGTTACAACCGGAACCAGGGAATAGTCGTCAGCACCCATATCAGGGGGATTGTTCCTCGTATCACCATCAATATCAGTGGTTACGGAAGGAAGTGTATAACCTGCGTTTTTTGCAGGAGAGCTCAGGGCCGTGTTGAGATGCAGGTCGGTCGAACTAACGAACAAAGGATCCCCGGAGATACTGTTAGCATCTTTAACGGTAGCTGCTTGCCAGGAAGCCAGGGATGTTACATCAGCACCAAGGTAACCCAATGTTCCGGGAGTGCCGGAAACATAATAATCGTTGTAGTTTATGTCGGTAAAAGCTGTATTGCTTGTCTGGGTATTAATGGCATAACTCTTATCGGAAGCGCCATTTGTGTTATCAAAAGTGTTGACAAAAATGTTATCCCTGACATCAATAGCTGATGCTGTTGATGTTATAATGGCAAATGCTGCAGAAACGGTTGCTGTTGTATAACCGGCATAGCTACCATAAAGATTGACGCTGTTGGAGTAAACATTAACTCCGCCGGTAGCCCCTTCAATACCGATACCAATTCCCCAATAGGCAACGGTAGCATCGCTTGTAGCCTTAACATCCCAGACAAAATTGTTCTTTAGTGTAATATTACTGGAAACTATACCTGTGTTAACATGAATACCGCGGGCACCGTAGCCCCCGGTATTAGAATTGTAGATGCTGCTTACTTTATTCCTGTCAACAGTAATTCCGCTTGAAGCGGTAAAGATATATATACCGTAAGGCTGGGTTGAACCGGAGGTTGACATACCGGACACCGTGTTATTGGTAATACTGATATTAGAGTTTAATACAGTATTTGAAATAACAATGCCTCTTGCTGAATAGGCGCTGGTACCTGTATAGGCCATATTGGTAATCGTGTTTCCGGATATGGTGGCATTCTTGGTATCGGTTGAAAACCATATTCCGGTCGGACTGAAAGTATAGGCCGACTGAGTGGTATTACCAATATTATTGTTCGACACGGTAACCCCATCGGCACCCTGGACATAGATCCCATTTCCGAGAAGAGCATTGGCTCCTGATGTGTTCAGGTCGTTACCTGTTATTAACAAGCCGTTACCGTTCCCTGCAGCTGTTGTGGCCAGGCAGAAAATCCCGTTATAGGCTTTTTGAACGCTGTTGTTCTGAATGGTGATGTTGTTAAAATACCCGGACGTACCAGCAACATCTGATACCATCAGAGCTGTGCTGGTATTAACACCATTAATCATTATAGTGTTTTTAACCGTCACTCCACTGATTGGCGTTGTTCCCGTCGAATAAAGAACTACCACACTCGGTGAGGTTGCACTAGTATTTGTTATCGTAAGATCCCTGCTCGTTCCTCCCGAGTTTGAGCCATCAATGAGCGTATTGCTGTTTTGTATTTTGAATATTGCCCCTGTTGCCGATGCACCCGAAATGCTTGTAGTGACACCGCTTGCAGGTTTAATGGTTACTTTATTGACCGCGCTTGAACCTGAGTTGAAATTAATTGACAAAGGGAAAGTCTCGCTTGGGTAAGCAGCATCCAAAAGCTGCAGCGTGAAGGGGCCGCATAGCTCCTTGCTGTTAAGATCTGCAAGGGCTGCTGTGATGGTTGTATAATCTCCTATAAGCCCGACTGTTTTTGATCCGGAGATACAAGCCAGGATGGTATAAGAATTGGGTGTTGCAGGAGGTGCGGAGGCCAGGGGCGGATTGGCTGTTACAGTTGCACCCACGGGAGAGGAAGCAATATTGCTTGCCGGGGCCTGGTCCTGGGCTACAAAGTAGTATTTAACCACATCACCCAGAATAACTCCGCCTCCAAGTGTAAAGGTATACTGGCTTCCTACAGTAGATGTCGGGGCAACAGGACCGGTATAAGCACCCGCGTTTATTGCCCAGTACATTACCGGTTGATTTGCTCCTGTGCCAACGCCTGAAACATCAGTGATGGTAGCTGTTATAGTCCTGGCAGCTAATGAAGAAGTGCTGGTCAGGGGTGAATAGGCAATCACAGGAGAAGCAAGGTCAAGAAGGGTAAAAGTTCCTTCATCGGCTCCTACGTCCGGGGAAGAGACATTCCTGGTATTGCCGTCGATATCATCCGTTATGGCAATCGGCGAGGTAACAGGCAAAGCACCACTCTCGCACTGGGTTGCGATAGCAGGATTTATATGTAAATCAAACGGAGCCGTGATAGTGTTAACCAAAGCCGTGTTTTCAGAAAATGAAAGACCTTCACGACCGGTGACGAAGGCTTTATAGGCCGCTATGGTCTGGAGAGAATTAGTACCGTCGTTGAAAATGACTGCAGAAGCCGATGGCGTTCCGGCATAGAAATTATTAGCGTTCGAGGTGGCGGCATAATAGGTTGCATTATACACGGCTGACCACCTGTAGGCAACGGTCAACCCACCGGTTGGGCCGGGAGTCGAAACGTTTATGATGATATTGTTCCTGAAATCACCGGTGGTGGTTGATGATTTGTAAATGCCGGTAGTCCCGAATGTGGTAGCCGAGGTACTGCTGGCATTCATGTATACGGTATTATAGAATACGTTGGCTGTTGTACCTCCCGAAATATAGATACCGCGGATTGCATCAGTCAGGGTGGAAGCCGGAGTTTTCAGATCAGAAACAAAGTTGTTGTATATGTTCGCGGTTGTTCCCGAAACAAAATATATGCCAAATATTTGACCGGCGGTAGTACCTGACGACAGGTTATAAAGCTTGTTCTTATATATATTTGGAGAACTGGCTGCGCCGTAAATTCCATAAATTGGTCCACCACCTGAGGCAGAGAAGTTAAAGATGGTATTTGAATAAACATTACGTACACCTGCAGCAGTGTTAGTGTAAATCCCAAAAAGTCCACCTGTTCCTGCGTTAGCAAAGTTATTAAAGGTGTTGTTGTAATACGACTCATTAACCGGTGATGAAAGATCGTAGAAACCATAAACGGCATTTCCACCAGCACTCATCGTCAGATGATGTACATTGTTATCATGCACGTTCATGACAGAGGTTCCGCCATATATTGCATAAAGAGTACCTGAGACAGATTTTGTAATGTAGCCGACTTCATTGTTAAAAACATTGAGGTTCGTCGGGCTACCGGTATAAATCATATAAGCGGTTCCTGTATTGGGAAGGGTGAAAGTCGAAATTGTATTTCCGCTAATGGTAGTTGTCGCCGGTGATGCGCTATTATATATACCATAAAAAGTACCGGTGGTAGCAGTGGTCCAGGTGCAGTTTTGAATGCTGTTGTTGCTGATATTGATCGTGTTACCGGAAGCTGTGCTGCCGGAGGCATTTTCAATAACCGAAACCTGGCTGGTGGTAGAACCGCTGTTGATAGTGACAGTATTATTATTGACTGTGGCGCTTGCACTGGTTGCAGTGTTCAGGTAAATGCCCCTGAGGGTAGATGCATGGTTTACACCTGTTCCATTATTGTTATTAATAGTATTGTATGAGATATTCAAATCGTACTGTGCCAGGGTCCTTACACCGGCTGCAGGGTTTGTGGCTGCGGCAGCACCACCGTAATTTATAATGGTATTCCCTGTTGCCAGTGTGCTCCCACCAACATCATTGCCATAATCGCAAAGTGTGAATGGAGTGGTTCCGGCATAACCGATAAGGGCTATACCATAGTTACAGTTTTGTAAGGTATTGCTGTAGAATTTATTGTAGGAGTTTGTTCCGGATGCAGAAGTCAGGGTAACGGCTGTTGTCTGCGTAGTTAAAAGCGAGTTCATTACATTGATGGCCCTCGAGCCTTCAACAGCCGGGGCCGTTGCACTGGCATTGTTAACCCGGTTGAGAGTTACTGCGCAATTCTTGATGGTATTGTACTGGCATCCGTTTGTAACACTTGCTTTAAAGAAACCGAAACCATATTCCATTGAGGCAGGATTTGTTGTATTCGGATCAGTCAGGCTTATCCCGTCAATGGTTACATAATCAGAACCAACCAGGTTCCATAAGCCATCCTGAATAACTGAAATTGGCGTGGCTGTCCCCACATAAGCCGTTATCAGGGGATTGGCTCCTGAACCGCTTTTCTGGAAAATGATCGGGTTCGCGGAAGTGCCGGTTGCCGTTACTGACAATGGTGCTGTAATAGTTTCGGTATAGCCCTGGGAAATGTTAAAAATTACCCCGCCGGCACCCACACCCTGGGTGTTAAGGTCGGTAATAGCCAATGCAATGGTTGCATAGTCACCCGGGATGGTTTTTGTTCCTGTTAATTGCGCATACCCAGTTATTCCGGAAAGAAATAACAGGCCAAATAAGGCAAAAGAGGAGAGTAATTGTTTTCTCATGTTCTGTTTTATTAGGTTAATAATTGGGTTAAATACTATTTGGTGAACCAAATATAAGGAACATTAATGGATATATCCGAATTATGGATCAATCCTATGCACATTATTATATATATACGGGCTTGGAAAGCCTTTAGGAAGGTGCCCTATGACCGTTTTATTAAATCATAGCCCATATATTTATAACCTATAGCATAAGTTATTACATTAGGAATAACAGAGAAAATTCCTGTTCTTAGAAGTCAGTTATGTGTAACTGGAAAAGAAATTGCCACAAAAAATAAAAAGCTGCTAATTGGGTAATTAGCAGCTTTTTATAATTCAATAACAGGTGATTATTGAGGGTTTATTATGAATTTACCAGTGAAATATCAAACTGAACCAGGTCCACAAAAAGTTTCAGCCTTTCGTAAATATTTTCTTTTGTGAGATTCAATAATCCTTCGGTTCCAAATTTCTCAACGGTAAAAGAAGCCATAGCAGAGCCATAAATAATGGCATTTTTCATGTTGCCGAAAGAAATATCCCCTGTACTCGCCAGGTGGCCTATAAAACCGCCTGCGAAAGTATCGCCTGCTCCCGTTGGATCGAACACTTCTTCGAGCGGCAAAGCGGGAGCAAAGAAAACGCTGTCGCCGTGAAATAACAATGCCCCATGTTCGCCTTTTTTTATCACAAGGAATTTTGGCCCCATAGTCAGGATCTTCTGCGCTGCTTTAACAAGTGAATATTCACCCGTGAGCTGACGTGCCTCTGAATCGTTTACCATGAGTACATCCACCCGGGCAATCACTTTCATCAGGTCATCCCAGGCAGAGTCCATCCAGTAATTCATGGTATCCATCACAATAAGCTTTGGACGTTTTTTCAACTGATCGAGTACGCGCATCTGGACGCTGGGTGTGAGGTTTCCCAGAACAACGAACTCAGGCTCAAGGCAACTTGCCGGTAGAATAGGATCAAAATCAGCAAGCACATTCAGTTCAGTCACCAGTGTATCGCGGGTATTCATATCCGTATGGTAACGGCCTGACCAATAGAAAGATTTACCTTCAGGCTTTACCTGGAGACCATCGGTATGAATACCTCTTTCAGTCAACAGCTTTATATAAGCATCCGGGAAATCGCCCCCTTCGACGCTAATAATATGCACATCATCAGCAAATGGCGCTGCAGTAAGGCTAATAAAGGTAGCAGCGCCACCCAGTATTTTATCGGTTTTTCCAAAGGGGGTTTCAATTTTGTCAAATGCTACCGTTCCAACAATTACAGTACTCATACCAGGCTATTAAAAGGGGGTTTAAATGAAATTGATTTTTTTTTTGCAAAGATATTGTTATTTCCGATTGAATGTGTAATTTTGCCGTCCCTTTAGAGGGGAATAATACCAAATCAATCTTCCTCCTTAGCTCAGTTGGTTAGAGCATCTGACTGTTAATCAGAGGGTCTCAGGTTCAAGTCCTGAAGGGGGAGCTGGAAATCAAGCAGTTAGCACAAAATGTTAGCTGCTTTTTTCTTTTACAACATACAAATCAACATACATCCGGTCTGAATTTGAGGATTAGACTGAATTTGCGTGATGTATAGATTGGAAGGTAGGAAGTATTCTATTTTATTAAGAAACCTGAGATACGTTTCTTTGAGGGAGCTATAAAAAGAGGATATGCACCTGACATCAAATGATTTATCAACAAGTTTTTTCTTTCGTCAAGTATTGCTTTGGTTTGATCTAAAATGGACTCTCGTTGTTGATTAGTTGCTAATGTTAAATTCATTTTATAATAATATTGGCTATAGAGAATAAACTTTGTGCCGTAAGCCAGGAAAGGTTTAATATAATCAACAATGAGAGTTGTGTAGTTACCAGGATGAACCGAAAGATCATCATAGATTGGTTTTGTGATGGCTGATATAAGTAACATACCTTCGGCAGCACTAATGATGTCATCATTAATTAAAGCCAGATCAATTGGCTCTGTGAAAGCAATAGCTTTGATTTCTTGTGCTGAGATTATTGGCATATCAATCAGAATTAGATGATGGAACCTTGGTCTGGTGTGGCTGAATTAAAAGTGTTTTTAAGCTGCATAATCAGTAACTTCTGCACCGGATCGTTTGGATCAAAAGGCAGGCCAGCTTCCTGCCTGGCTTCCCAAACGAATTTAAGCGGATTAATACGCTGTATCGGGGGTTCATTGATAAATGAAAGCTGACCAACAGGCAATGCGAAATATTTGAAGATCTGATCGAGATGTCGCAGAAAGAATGCCTGGAGTGGATTTATGATCGTATTCAGCGCAATTTCGTACTCATTAACAATGCGATTTGCGTCAAAGCCTGTTTTCTCGCCAGAGTAAGGTGTAAGAGAACGGAACCAGTTGTGAATTGTAATAATTGACAATTCCGACTGCGTGTGCAGGTCCATCCAATTCCCTTCTTCGTTTTTTTTGAACTCAATGAATTTTGCCTGTTGGGAGGTTTGTCCAGGTGATAAATCAGCCAGGTATTGAATGATTATATCACCTGCCTTTTCTCCTTCTACCCCTTTGAATTTGTTAAATTCGGCTTCAAGGACTGCAGCTTCATCATCATCATTTATGCCAGGTACAATTAGCAAACCAGGAGATGTGAATCCATTTTCGAGGCGGTTCTGATTCCATAGATTTGTTAATCCAGAGATAATGATTGAACGGAGCCCAGCAAAGTATGAGCAAAGTCCATAATAATAAAACTCCGGCTCGTAATCTTTGATGTGATATACTGAGTGCAAAAGCCCATCAGGACCTTTCCGGAAATCCGGGAATAAAGGAAGTGAAGTAAGATTTTCATCATTCTTTCCTGTGAACTCTGCCCAGGATGGATGTATTAATACATCATTTTCTACAGATGATAACCTGCATTTACTTGAATCGATGTGATACAAGTATGTGAAGGACTTCTTAGGATCGGTAATAATTTCGAGGTAAGAGTTACCAATATTAAGATAATCAAGAACGACATAACGAAAGATCGCGTTAAGGTCTTCATATGTATTGTTTGGAGAGCTAATAAGTTGTTGAATTACTTTATTAGAGGTAGACAACCCCCTGCCAATAATATAAGAAGCTTTTGAATTTAGAATGGCCCGGTGTACCGGCACTTCCCTGGATAATTGATTAAGCTGCGTAGGTAGCAGGTTATCTTCTCCAAACGGAATAAAAATATCATAATTAGTCCGTAAATCTATAAAGTCGGAACGTTTGAGATTTAAAAGCGGGACGTAATTATAACTGGAGAAGGCTTTCATTCAAGATTGCTTTTTTAGGTGGAGGTTGCTTCATCCGAAAAAAGCCCGGATGGGCTTTAATCGGGTTCGCAATGACTTTGCATTTTAAAAGACTAGTCAATGAAGCCTGCAAGAACGACAAGTTCCTTGTGGAGGTAAGCGGTTTGTGCTTTGTACTGAACACGATACCTGCGCATTTGTGCTTCCTGATTGTACCAGGTTTCGATCATTTCGGAATCGCTTGTACCATCGGTAGCGAAAAGCAGATTCTTTGAAGTGGTCAGCATTGCACGATGAGGCTTGATACCATTTTGTGCAACGGAGATCCATTTATCCCAATCAGGACGAACGATAATCGGGAAGCCTTCATAGGTAGGAACTTTGAGCCCGTTTTTCAATACAGCATCACCCATGATTGTTTGACGATCTTTTAAGGTGTGAACCAAGTTACGCCACATGGAAGCGGTAAGCATGAACTGAAGATCATATTCATGCATTTCGGGAGTAACTGAATCAAGCATGGATTCAAGGGTAACATCAGCTTCATTGGCTGCCAAACCTCCGGCTTTTACAGCTGCAACTATACCTGAGTTTGCTACTGTACCAGTACCGGTAACAGTTGCAACCGAAGTAAAACTTTGACCTTTTACTTTTCCCGTAACTTTAATTGCACCTGCTGAAGGATTGGTGACAATGACTCCATTGATACCTGCACGTGATTCCACATTGGCCTTGTTGGTATTGAGCCAAGCGGTTGCTGTTGCAGCTGCACTTGTGGCATAAGGCTGAGTATAAAGAACACCGTTAATGGTGATATTCAGAGCTGTATCCGTTCCGGCAGTATAAGTATGGATTACTTCCTGCTTAACAGAGGCCACCGCTGAAGCAATAGGAACGTGCTGAACGGATGGAATAACACCGGCATACAAATCATTGAAGAGCCAGGACATAAAGCCTGTGTAGCCAGTATAGTTTGAATCTGGCACTCCATTTGGAATACCTGAAACCAATGTTTCAGCAGCAGGATTTGAAAAAAACATCTGACGGATAAGGTCATCCTGACCTGCCTGAGCAATAAGCGGAAGCATGACTTTATTCCATACATCAGGGGATTTCATCTGCTCAACGTCATCTTCTTTGTACCCGGAAGCGAGTAATTGCTCAACGATTGATCCCCAGAAAGCACGTGCGTTCTGTTCAAATTCAAGGGCCATTGGCTTAACTGTGATGTCAGTATAAGTCAGGTTGAAACCACCTGCTGGAGTGAAACCGGGAGTGGTTTTTGGCTTAGTAAGCATGGAAGGACGACCAACCCTGTTGAGGGTTTCTGTACCTTTAATGTCGGTACGTACTGTGATGAGTCCACGAATATCTTCTGCCATAAACATGGGCTGGATAAAGTATTCGTCGATGGCCTGGCGTTTAAAGGCAGGGGAAGTTGATTGTGAAAAAATATTTGACATGTTGAAAAAGTATTTAAAGGTTAACCATTATTTTTGAGTTTGCGCTTGATGTCTTTAGGCATAGCGGCAAGAATCTGTTTGCCGGTTTCATCCTTTTCCTGGGAACCCGAAGAAAGACCGACTGCAGGATCAGTTACATTGAGAGGAATGGAAGGACGAGCACCAAGCTGAGCAGTGAGATCCTGAATGCGGGTATTGGCTTCTGAAAGTTCTGCCAAAGTTGCTTCGTTCGATGATACCAAAGCCTGATGCTCTGTGTTTAAAGCATCAAATGCCGTTCTTTGATTCATCTCAGTTTCCAGTGAAGTTTGCAGTTTGTCACTTACAGAAGAAAAGAAGGCTGTTAAAGCTTCAGCTTTTTGGAGTGATGTTAATCCTTCTACTGAAGTGAAGGATTCAGGATAGGAAGCAGAAACGGCGTCAAAGAGAGTATTCAACGTGTTTGTTTCGGCTTCGCTCAGCAACCGTTGCTCAGTATCTGATTCACCAACCGATGGTGCAGAGAATGCGGCCAGGAAAGCTGCGAAGTTTTGTTTTATCTTTTCAGAAAGATTCATCTTGGAATTGGTTATATAGTTTGATAAAAATTCTACTACGGAATCAGGTTTGGAAAAAATCAAGTCCATGATTTCGGGATTCTCATCCAGAAATTGAGTTGCAATTCCTGGGAAGGTATTGGCTGAAAACAGTCCGTCTGTAGCGGCTGGTTCATCTACAATATCAGTTGCTCTTAGTTCCTGGAGCCGGAAGTATTCCTTTTCAACCTTTTTCCCATCCACCTCCTCTTCAAGGAATACTGATTCTCCGATCTCAAAGACAATTGAAGCTCCAAACATATCAGGATTTTTCCCAGCCATATCGAGGACGTAGGAAAACAGATCACCGTTAGGTGTATTTTTTGAAGTCTCATCCAGATGAAGGTCAGCTTTGACCTGATCCCCTGAATACGAATAATTTTTAAAACGGCCCAAGTATGTTCCAAGAGCCTGACTGCACATATTAGGGTGACCAAACCGGGCCTTTATACCAGCAGGTTTGGAAGCTGCATTGTCGACAATCTGCAGGAGGAAAGTGCGGTCAACAAATCCACCATGACCTTTTGCAATTCCCACCCTGGCAATAGTCACGCCCTGAATAATCCCAAGCTCCCTGTCAATATTAGTGACAGGGGCTGAGAAGATTGGAGGTGTTGAGAAATAGCGTTGCATTACTTTACATTTTTTGCAAGATCAGCACCAGCCTTACCAACTCCCTTTTTAGGAGTTTTAGTTGAGGATTTTGCTTTGCTCTTTGCGCTGGTTTTAACTTTTGCTTTTGCCATGATGAAAAGGATTAAAAATTAGAACTAAAAATTATTTTACATTTTTTACCAGGTCAGCACCTCCGCCTCTTGCTCTTTGATACGGTTGTGATACTTTTTTTGCAGTTTTTACCTTTGGTAGACCTGTGGTTTTAACATTTGTTTTTGCCATTGGAATGTAGATTTTAAAATTTTGTTCAAAGGTACAAAATACTTAAAGTAATACTTTAGTAAACATTGGCAAAATATCTGTATAACAGTATAATATATTAATATTATATGTATCTTTGTAATAACAAAAACAAGTAGAAATATGGAGACATTCAGGGACTTGATTTTTAGGGAAATAAAAGAGCTTGCCGGGATAGAGGTAAGCCAATTATTTGACATGGGTTTGCTTACACTTGATCAAGCCAGAAAATGGTTAGTGAGAGAAAGGTATTTTCAAATGAAGAAACCAGGAAGGACTTTTACAGATATTAAATATGAGTTGAGTGACACATATGGTATATCTGTAAGTGCGATTGAGAAGCTGTGGATAAACCATTCCATTTGACCAGTGTCTGCCGATCCAAATTGACCACCTCT
>JBAXXB010000142.1:0-10979 GCA_037128115.1 Bacteroidota bacterium | reverse complement strand
CCTGGTTTTGGATTTGGAAAATCCAAGGAACACAATTACACTTTACTCAAGGGTCTGGATAAACTCAGGGAAACCGGCTGTCCTTTGCTGGTTGGCATATCGCGCAAATCGATGATCTATAAATTGCTGGATATCAGCCCTGAGGAAGCCCTTTCGGCAACTTCGGCACTGCATATGGCAGCCTTGCTGAACGGGGCAAAGATATTGCGTGTTCATGATGTAAAGGAAGCCTGCCAGGTTATAAAACTGGCCGAAGCCCTGATGAATCAACAGGATTAAGTAATAGCCCGAACTTTTTGATTTTTAAAGAGTTGAAAAGGTAAACCGGAAGTAAAACATTAGATTTAGCTCAAACTCATATCTATCAACGCCCTAGTCTGGCAGAATAAAACCATGCTAAAATTAAGCAATTTAGTAATCTTAGGCAATCTCTAAGTATATTTGCATTTCACACATACCTAAGTTTAATGATCGCCGCATCCGTACCTCTTTTTCTGCATGTCAGGATACTCGATGTAATCGACGTGTTTTTGGTAGCCTTATTACTTTTTTCGCTTTACCAGTTGCTGAAGGGAACAGCTGCAGTCAATATTTTCCTGGGCATACTGGCCATATTCGTAATATGGCGCCTGGTAAAATCGCTGCAGATGGATCTGTTGAGCGATCTCTTAGGTGCTTTCACATCGGTAGGTTTTATCGCCTTTATCGTGGTTTTCCAACCCGAAATTCGTAAATTCCTGCTTGCTATAGGCTCGCCGGGATTCCTGACCCGGAATAAATTCCGCTCCCTGTTTGCCAAATTGCAACTCGAAAACTCTAATCTTGCTGATATTGACCCGCTTGTGCAGGCCTGCCACCGCATGTCGCATTCGCTAACCGGAGCACTGGTGGTGATAGCCAGGAAAAATGACCTCACTGAGTTCAAAGATACAGGCATGGCCGTCGATGCAATCATCTCCGATCAGCTGATTGAGAGTATTTTTTATAAAAATAATCCTATGCACGATGGTGCCGTTATTATCAGCGAGAACAGGATCAAAGCCGCGCGCTGCATTCTGCCGGTTTCGGGCGATATGGACCTCCCCTCTGAATTTGGACTGCGTCACCGCGCCGCCATAGGCATTACGGAGAAAAACGACTCCATTGCTATTATCGTTTCCGAACAGACCGGGCGTATCTCGTATTGCCGCAACGGCGAACTTTCGCTCGACATTAAAGCATCGGGACTAAAAACGATGTTAACTGAAGACTTTTCGGTAACAAAACAGGGATAAGAAAGTATTGCAGATTAAAATCCTTCGCACCTGTTTCTTTTGGCGGCCACTTAAATAATTAAGTTTCCTTTCCTTTTGTATCTATTTTGCAGCTGCATTAAGCGAGTCGGCGTGCATCTTTTCGAATTCGCGAACCATCTCCTCAGGTGTTTTGCCTAGGTATTTAATAGCTGCCTCTGCATCATCGGCCAGGTCGTGAGTAGGATATTTTATGAGGAACTTATTATATAACTCACTGGCTTTGCCTATATTATGTAGAACGTTCTCATATGCAAACGCTTCCATAAAAAAACATTCAGGCACTCTTTTATAGTCAGGGTAAGTCTGAATAATGGATTCATATAAATCAATTGCCTGGGTGCCCTTGTTGAAACCGACAGCCATCCCTGCTGCTTTGTAAAGATAATCGGGAGCCAGGCTGTCTTTTGGGTATTTAGCCGCGAAATTCTGGTAGGCTCCCAGCAGATTCGTGACGGCATTGGAATCAATTTTCGGGGTCGTCTTCAGATCCGATTCCATTTTCTTGATTTTGCTCAGCATTTCATCACGCGAAGGCGAGCAGGCAACAATTGACAGGGTTAAGAGGAGAATGGTAAATGCGAGAGCGTTTTTCATAATTCAGTACTGGGGTTCTGTATTTAATAATTTAAGAATTTTTTTTATTATGCCTGCAACAATCGCCGGGTTTCGGTTTGAGCCCAATAACGCCCTCCATCATTAGTAACCAGAAAAGCTATTAACTTGGCTTCCCAATGAAATGGTTTCGTTTAAGCATGCAAATGTACTAAATGCCTGAAGTAAAATTGGGTTTTTCGATATAATTCGATTTTGTTACGCTATGCTTCAGAAAAAACCTGCTTCCCGGTGAAGGGAAGCAGGTAAGAATTTTGCACTGTGACTAAGTGAGTTTTCCAGCTTATTATTCAATCGGTGCCGGGGGATCAATTGTCGTGTCTTCGGCTATCTGCAAGGGGTAACTCACTTTAACATAGTCGTGGTAAGCTTTTCCGGTCGTTCCTGGCGAGGTAAATCCGAGCAGCACGTTTTTATCGGCCATCAGGGAGGTGTGTATTGCTTTGGCGGGCGTCCAGACCAGCTGATTATCGAGGTAGAAGGAAACCCTGCTCGAAGCGCTGACAACAATCCTCAGTTTATGCCATCCGTTGCCTGCAAAGTCAGCTTTCATGGCATAATCGTCTTTTGATGCACTGGTTGCTTCCAAAGGATTGCCGGTTGTAGCATAGGTTCTGTCGCTCAAAAGGGCGCTCATTACTATATAGGTGTGCTTACGGAGGGCAGGGGGAACAGAAGTTGCACCATCGCCCACATACATCAGCCTCATCGATATGCCCGCTTCTACATTTACAGGCTCTGCGCCTGGATTGAAGTAACGGGTCACACCTATTTCGGGGCAGATAACAGTTGCATTAGGATTTGCAGCGTCGATAAAGACTTCCGATTCGATGATATACCCCTGACCATTCCCTATTTTGGTTTTGGATACAGCGTAACTTCCATTCGGCAGGCGACCGTTATTATCGAACAGGCCAAACCTGTTGCCGGCAAACGAAACCCACTGGGGTTGAGGAGTACCATAGAGTGTCCAGCGTAAGGCAAGGGCATCGGCAGTGGAGAAATCTTCTCTCCAGTTCGAAACAGAAGCCACTGCAATGCCGGGAGTAGCAGATTTAACTGCAGCATTGTGCTGGCTGGGCGAAGTAAACATATCGGGCTCATCTTTCTTACAGGAGGAGAGCAGGATAACACCGGTCATAAGCGACAGGAAGAAGAATTGGATTGTTTTCGAGGTTTTCATGGTTTTAAGAATTTAAAGGTTTATGGATTAGGATTGAATTGTGAGTTGATTGTTTGTTGATTGTATTGCTAAAATTTGAGTGTTTTTTGTTTTTACTGCCGCTTAAACTTTGTTTCGCGCGGCTGGGACTCTTCCGGGTTTCACGGGCCAGCTTCGTGTGGGCTTGCCCTGGGGTTCAGATGGATTGTGCGTTTCATAACCGTGTTTTACAATAGATGTAGGGCCAGAAAAAAATGTAACAGCCGGGTCAAAATATTTTTAAAATAATATCATAATGGGTAATTTCATACTGCTACAAACAGAACTATTGCACTGATTATCTTTAGTTTAATGCCATGATCCTTTAGCCAGATTTTTTTTGTAATAAGCCTTATACGTATTAAATCTTAAACTTAAATGGCTGCATTAACATATAAATAGGTATAGTCTATGCGACAGTTGTACTGATAGTACTTGTTTCATACCTGACGTGACTCTGGTCAAATCTTGTCCGTCTTTCAATACAGCATTTGCTTTCGTAAATATTCAGTTGTAACAGTCCCGGATGAACTAAATGTTGGTTGAAACCAAAGTGTCATACCTAATATATAAGTCCCGCCTGTAGGCAATATATCAATCCTACATGGTAAATCATTCATCTTTTGCATGGCAACGATAAACCTGCCTAAACGAATATTAATAACTCAATATAAAAAGGGATCAGGGAAAAATTCTGTGATGAATGACACCGTAAACCACGGGCACAAAAAACATGGCCCGGCAATTCTCCTGCCAGGCCATGTTTACTGCCGCTTACTGCAAAAGGTTTAAAACACGAGGTCCTTTATACCTGCATTAAAGGATATAATGAGCAGGGCAGCGAAAAAAGCGAGTGCCAGTAAGGCACCAGTTACTTGTTCCTTTAGGTTAAATGTCGTTTTCATGGCTACAGAGTTTAAGGTTACACAACTATTTTACTGTTTGGTGGTCATCAACTTGCAAAAGGCGGCGATTTCAATCTGAACGATTTCAGGCTGTTCATCCTTCCATTTTTTTAGCATGCTGTATGATCTCCTGCTATAGATGTAAGCATTTTTAATTCTGTAACACCCCGGATAAATATTTGGTCCTGATACCGAACGACAGGCCATGGCCAATGTAATTCCTCAATCTCGAAATATTTATGCCAGGCTGTTACAGAATCCGGAACCACCACATAAACTGTAAACATTCGAACCTTTTAAAAAACTATACTATGAAAACAAACCACTTACATCTGATCTTTATCCTCTTATCCCTTCGCCTGGTAGCCTTTTCGCAAAACACTCTGCTCCCCGGCGTAGGCCTTTGCACGCTTCAGGGAAACAGTATTAACGCCAGCGACCTACCATTGAACGATCAGACCCTCTGGCTGTTCTTCTGGAACATCGACGACAGGGAAAGCCTCGAACAAATGCGGGAACTGGGCGATTCGCATAATTTCCTGAAGGAAAGAAACGTTAAAGTAATAGGCATTTGCACCAGTTCTTCAGGCATTACCGGGAAAATCCATCCTTTAATAAGTGCATTGGGAATTGATTTTGACGTGTTCATCGACAAAAACAACGAATTCAGGAGGGCCATGAATGTACCCGACGGGCCATTCACCCTGCTTATAGCACAATCGGGGGATATGAGCCGCCATGCCTGCGCAGGCACTATCCTTTTTGAACAGATGGATCTTCCCTCCCAAAGCCGCCTGGCTTCAACCGAAAGCAAAAAGTAAAAAGTAATAAGTGCTTAACATTCAATTAAATATTTACGGGAAACAGTATACCATAAGAGGATCGAAGCATATTCGGTCCTCTTTTTTACAATATTGGACATAAATCTTTACTACTGCTTATTCCGCCAGCACGAAGGCGGCCCATCTGAAAGGATCATTCTTATATTTGTTGCTCATGAACAGCTGCGTTGCTTTGAATGCTTCGTGTATATCCAGTCCGCTGAGCCATTTATCATAAAATGTATCCATAAACTCAGCAGTTTCACGGTCGGGCACTTCCCATAAGCTCATCATGATATACTTTGCCCCTGCCATTTTGAAACCTCTCTGCAGTCCTTCAACTCCTTCACTGCCTTTCACATCTCCCTGCCCGGTCTGGCATGCACTTAACACCACCAGCTGGGTACGAATCAGGTTCATGTTCGAAACTTCCTTTGCCGTTAGGATTCCATCTTCCACACCTGGAGGCAGTATAGAGCCCTTCCAGCTAATATTGGCGCCCGACATCAGCAACCCGGAACGGATCAGGGGATCATCGGAATGCATAAACAAAGGTTCACCTGCTTCACTGGCATTTATTTTATTTTTTTTACCCTGCTGCTCGGGATAATAAAATCCATGGGTCGACATATGGATAAGTGAGGGTGCATTTTCCCCTGATAAGGCAAAAAAGGACTCCTCATTGGCTTCTGTGCCCGATAACATTTTAGTTTCTATCCCTTTATTCCTGAGCTTGGCGCTTATCATACCGGCTTCTTTCATGGTTCCTTCCAGGTACCTGAAACCATTGCGCATATCAGCTGAACCCGAACGATTATGTGCAAGCGGATAATCGTCTGTGCTATGGTATTTTCTTGCTTTTTGAAGCAAAGTAAGGGTATCCGTATCATAAATTATCCCGCCATAAACCACTGCATTTCTAATATGTCCCTCTTTTTCCCTCAAAGCCAGGCTTCGTGTGGAGGTAAGCCGCACCAGGTTGTACTTATCCATAAGTAAACTGCTGTCATTACATGTAATAGCTGCCATCGAAATGCTGTTCATCAGGCCGGCAGGAGCATAATATATGGTATTAATATTCCTGAATAAGCTATCAAGCGGATGCCACAATAAATCATACAATTTCTTTTTCCTGTACATTTCATTAATATAGGTATAGCTGGCGCCGAATGCGGGAGTAGCCTTCTTTAACGCAGCCTCCTCACATAAATAAACCACATGAGGAGCCGTATCGTCATGTTTCAATACCAGTGCACAATACAAAGTGCTGTCAGTAGCCTTCCTGTCGTTATAATACCTGAAACTCACAAATTCAACTGCTGCCTCATTAGCTTTAAGTTGTTTTTTAACATCCTCCCACCTGATCAGGAAGGATGCCTGCATGGCCCCGAAAGACTGTGAGCGCACCGTAAGATCCTTTTCAAGTTCCGTCGCCTGTTTTTCAATATTACCTATATCTGCTCTGCGTTCCGCGACCGGTTTTTGCTGCCACGAATTGATCTGGCGCCGCAGCATGCGCATCTTCTCGTATTCCCGTATCAGTGCTGTATCGCCGCAACTAAGAATGCATTGCTGCATAGTCTTCACCGAAGTGAGTATCAGGCCCTTGATTAAGAGTTCATTATCATATCCCTGCCGGCAATATTCAGGCGAGATGGATGACACCTTCAGTAAGAATGAAAGAAAAACCTGGTAATTATTTGCCACCAGGTCGAAATATTTCTCCTTCTCTTCTTCCGAAATAAAGGAAAAATTTTCCTGTATATTCCGGTTGATGATGCTGTTTGTTTCCTCCAGCAATGGCATGGCAGCCTGGTAATTTCCCATAGCAATGTATACACCTGCTAAATTATTCAGTGAAATAGCATATTCAGGGTGACGTTGTCCCAGCACCCTCCTGTAAATATCCGTCGCTTTCAGCAACGATGCCAGCGCTGCTTCATAATTTCCGGTTTCTTTGTAGGTCCTGGCCAGGTTTCTTAGTGTTTTGGCATATCCTACGTTTTTTGTGTCGGGGTCTTGCTCATATATCGAAGACGACTCCAATAACAAAGGCAATGAGGCACTGTAATCCCCCATCGACTGATACAAGCGCGCGAGGCTGTTGAGCGAAAGGGCATAATCAGGGTTGTGGCTACCCAGAGCTTTCTTATAAATTACCGATGCTTCCTCCGATAAAGCTAAAGCAGTCGTGTCTTCACCCATGGCATTATAAAGATTGGCCAGGTTCAACAGGTCGGCAGCATAATCAGGGTTTTCAGCTCCCAGAGCCTCCTTATCAATTGCAGTGGCCTGAAGATAGAGTGGCAATGCAGCCTCATAGTTCCCCATTTCGGTGTAAAGCATAGCCTGGTTTCCCAAGGAAGTAGCATAGTCGGGGTGCTTATTGCCGAGGCTCTCCCTGTATATTTCGGATGCTTCTTTGTAAACGGGCAATGCGGCTTTATAATTCCCCAGCCGGCGATAGAGTGAAGCCAGGTTGTTAAGGGAAGTGGCATAATCAGGGTGTTTTGCCCCGAGTACCTCCTTCCTGATGCTTTTAGCTTCCTTGTATAGCGGTAAAGCAGCTTCGTAATTTCCCATGCGTATATATAAAAACCCTAAATTGCTCAAAGCCCGGGCATAATCGGGATGCATAGCACCCAAAACTTCGAGCCTTATATCCTTCACGTCTTCGTATAAGGGTAATGCTGCTTCATAATTCCCGGTCGAAATATAAAGTCCGGCCAGGTTGCTTAATGCCGAGGCATAATCAGGGTGCTTCGCGCCAGATACTTCTTTCGATATTATACATGCCTCTTTAAGTAAGGGCAGGGCATCATCAAAATTCCCGAGCTTTTTTTCTGTCATGGCCAGGTTACCGATATCATCGGCATACCGGGGATGGTGTTTGCCTAGGGAATCCCTGTCGATAGCTAAGGCCTCTTCAAAAAAAGGTAAGGCTTTTTTAAAATTTCCCTTAACGTAATACAGAGTTCCAAGGTCGCTCAGTGACCTTGCATAATCAGGGTGCCTGGAGCCAACTGCCAGCAACCTGATGCTCCTGGCTTTCTCATATAAGGGTAAGGCAGTATCATATTCACCCATGTTATAATAACAATCGGCCAGGTTACTTAAAATCCAGGCGAACGCAGCCGGGTGATTCACAGAGTCATTGGAACGAATAGTATTCAGATCCGCGTATATTTGAAGAGCCTTTCGGTATTGAGCGGAATAACGGAAACAATCAGCAGCCATGGCTTCCAGGTTGAGGTAGGCTGTGTCATGATCGCCATAAGCCTCCCTTACGATTGGAAGACATTTTTCGCATATTTGGGCGGCTTCCGGATACTGACCATTCTTAAAAAAATCACGGGCCAGACCCATGCATGTTTTATAATCCTGCCCGGCAACAATAAGAGCCGGGAGAAGGAATATCCACAATATCAGCCCACGTTTTGGCCTACTCTTGATCACTTTAAATAAAGAAATATCAGCTTCCATTTGGCATGAGTAATTAAGCGATGCTATTGTTAACCTGGTGACATCTCCCCTGCTGTCGGTATCAAATAACTCTTTGCCTGGAAAACACCTGATCTTACTGACTTGAATCAGGCCATGCCTAAGAGCAGCCTGGTCTTTTTAACTTATTCAGACCGGAAAGTAAATCCAAACATAGCAGGTAAAAACTGCATTCTCCTGGCAATACTCTCTTACCTCAAAGCTGAGACCTGCCCTGGCTGAGTTTCACACCAATACGAAAGAGAGAATCGCTTTTTACGGATTTCCCTATCTATTTTGATTTCTTTTGCATCTTTACCTGCATGCGCTTTTCGGCCCGCTTGTTGACTATTGAATCTCCTACAGCCTTATCAAGCTGGTTATCAGGAATATTAGCTTTCATCTTTGTACAGTCAATGACAGAGGTAGCGGCTTTCTGATCACGGAGGCTATCATCCTTTGCTTTATCTACCTGGTTGTCAGGAACAATACAGGATGTACTCAGCATACCAACCACACCCGTCATAAACATAAACAAGCGAAATGATTTTTTCATAATTCATGTTGTTAGTGAATGGAAATAAAAAAAATCTACAAAACTTCTGCTTTACGCAGCGCTCATTTTTTTTAATTTCCGGCCTTAGCCGGCTTACCGTCGTACAAGCAAGCCTGGTTTTAAAATAGCAGAACAGGAAAACTTATCCAAATATACGCAAATAAAAGCCAATTAGTTCGATCAGCACTGATTTTGTCATTTACCCCGGCTTAATCCCGCTTCCTGGCTACAATACTATTTTTCAAAGCTTTGACTTCCCCGGCTCTCTGATAACCTTTTTCAATTAAGGCATCAAGTATTTCAATTCCCTTTTTATCTTTTCCCAACCTGGTGGCCGACAATGCAGCAAACCACCTGGAATCGTTGTAATAAGAGGACGTTGAATCTATCCTTGAAAAGCACATCATTGACTTGTTCAGGGCTTTGTAGGAGGGTTTATCAAAGCCTTTCTTCATATAGATGATACCCGCATAAAAGTTAAGTTCATTGATTGTGTCAGCTGAACTGAAAGCTTTTGTTTCCAGTAATCGTTCAATAATTACGAGGCAACTGTTATACTCCCTGTTACCGTATTTTTCGGCAGCCATTATGAACGAGTCATTTGCAGCCGACGACACGGAGCGGAGCTGAACATAGTCGATTGATGCGGGAATATCCTCTGCATATGCCAGCAGGGCCGGGTCAGGATATAGCGTGGAGCTTCTGCTTGTATCGGGTGCATTTTCTTTCCCGGCATACTGAACTTCAGGAACTTTACGGTTTTTCACCGAATCGGCAGATGCGTATACTGGATTAGGAATTGCCGGAGGTGGGACAACTTTCTTAACCTGCGCGCTGTCCTTATCTGAATAAGGCTTGTTTAAGTTTGTATCTGAAATGGAGCGATAAGCAATTGGTTTGTTTTTATCAGGTACTACCGTCACCCATACAATCCCGGCTATGATCAGCACTGAAGCCAGGACCAGGGCCATACGGACCTGCGGTTGTGCAATATGCATCTCCGGGATTAAACCCTCCAGCCAGGCTTTCATTTTCAACAGCAATTTCCCGGGCTTGTCTTTAACCAGGCCTTTTTCGTCTTCAACATGAACCTTTTCAATCACCTCAAGCAGTATTTGCGACAATTGTTCTTCTTCTTCCTCGTCCGATACTGGATTTTCGGAATACCGCAGCCGCGACAAATACGGGTTTTTAAGACTCTCCTTATTCTCATTTAGTTCTCTCAGCAGCAGGCATTTTCGGTTAAGGCCCGGATTTACGGATAAGGCTATTTTGAATTGCTGCTGGTATATATCGCCGAGGGTTCCCGCTGCATAAAGCTCGATAACCAGGTCCTCGGCAAATTCCATTTCTGCCTGGTCGAGAGCTGCGGGTGCACGGAAATAGAGTTCAACCAGGTTGTGAAGCAACGCATCAACCTTGTCTTCATCCAGCTCCCCGTTTTTGTATTTTTCAAAATACTCCCTGTGCGTGTTCATTTTCTTCAATCATTTGCACAAAGTCGTTCTCGGTCGTAAAGCGATCGAAAAGCTCCCTGTTGGTTTTGTATAATTCACTTATCAGTTCGTTTTCATCAGCCGGAAAAGCCTGCTGAAGAAGCCTTTTCAATTCAGGACTGCCTTCGCCCGGGGTACTGAGTTGCTGTAATTCCTGCTTTAAAGTTGCCAGCAGGCTGAGAATGATCGTTGACGGCTCATCCGATCCGTAGAAGAGCAGGAACAGTATGGCCTGGTAGTTAGGCAGGCGATAGAGCCCTTCTTTGTAGAGTTCCATCAGGGAGCGCATCCGTTTTTCATCCGGAAGCCCTGTAAGCGCGCTGGGTTTTCCTACCGTCGTAAAATAGAATTCATACTTGAATATGCAGTTGTACTGCCGGAATTCAGGAATGGTCCGGAATTCTTCCTTAAACACCCTTATATCCAGGTAATTAAGCGATCCCCTCCTATGAAGGTCAATGACCCTGATTTTCTCGTTCAGTTTCTTTTGTTTCAATTCCCTCTGAAGCAGGTATTCATGGGCCACATCCAGTAGTTCCGGCACATGATGTATATTACGGTAATACCATTCCGAAAAATGCGCTCTCAGGCGGCTGCTGTGTATACGGGTATT
>JBAXXB010000141.1:0-11001 GCA_037128115.1 Bacteroidota bacterium | reverse complement strand
TATTTTCAGCCTGACAGCAACCTGGTGAAGCCGGATGTCTTTGAAAAAGTGAACGGAAGGCCGCTTGGAAATATTGCCCAAAGTATGACCATATACAATGGAAAAGGCTACATTGTAGTAAACAATGCTGGCAAGGTTGAAGTGGTTGATATTGCTACTTTTATATCTTTGGGAACCATAACAAACCTGACTAATCCCAGCCAGTTCCTGGTGGTGAATGAGAAAAAGGCGTATGTTTCCGATTGGATTGGGCAAGTTGCGGTGGTTGATCTTACAACGAACACAGTTACCGGAAGCATTCCTGCCGGCACTGGTCCTGATGCTATGCTGAAGTCGGGGAATTTCGTTTATGTGGCTAATTCAGGTGGTTTTGGTGTCGACAGCACAGTGACTGTTATCGATTTTATCACGAATAAAGTGGTTAAGATTTTACAGATTGGAGATGTCCCTACCGGACTGGTAGCTGACGGCAATGGCCGAATCTGGGTTTTATGCAAAGGAAAGGGCTTTCCAGGTTGGCCTCAGCCGGGAGATACTCCCGGGAGTTTGGTTCGTGTGGATCCAAACACATTAAAGGTAGACATGACAATACTGTTTCCCGGATCGGGCGATCACCCGGATAAGCCAGTTATCAACAAGCAGAAATCGTATTTGTATTTCCTCTACAATAATGGCATCTACAGGTTTAACCTGACAATGACTTATCCTGAACCGGAATTATTTTTGCCTGGCCGATCCTTCTATTCGCTGGGATACGAGAATAAAACCGGTTATCTTTATGCATCCGATCCTAAAAATTATGTGAACGACGGCCTTGTGCTCAGAATAAATGCGTCAGATGGTTCAGTGGTTGATTCCATACAGGCGGGTATTATTCCCAGGGGATTTGTATTCCCGGAGTAAACCAGGTAGCACAGGCTTCATAATAATCTGGAAAGTGAAAAAATCAGGACAGTTGTCATACTTTTGTGATCTTTGTGGTCTGGAACCTGGAAAAGGCGAAGACTTTATACTAAATATAAACTCACACATGGCTAAACTGCCTGATATTGATGCGCTTATAAATGAATGCCGTTTCGAGGCCACCCGCAGCAGCGGCAAAGGTGGTCAGAATGTCAACAAGGTATCGACCAAGGTGATCATGCTGTTAGATGTACAGGAATCCACGGTATTGGACCCGGAGCAGAAAACAGTTTTTCTCTTTGAATTACATACCCGCATCTCGAAACACGGTATATTCAGGATAAGTTCAGGGCGGGAGCGTACACAGCTGGCAAACCGCAAGCTGGTGATAGAAAAGTTCATTAAGCTGGTGCACAAGGCCTTTGAAACAGAAGAAGAGCGTATAGCTACCAAACCGACAAAAGGATCCAGGATTCGCCGTATTGAAGGAAAGAAAGCTCAGTCGGGCAAAAAAGCCGATCGAAGTCTCAGGTGGGATGCAACTGACGATGTTTAATAACTGAACATGGCTGCAATTCTGTAACGCCTATACTATGCAATGGTCAGTATGACTGTTTCTTATACTCTCACAAAGTGCTCCATCTCCATGGGTATTTCCAATGAGAGTTCAATTAAGCCTGCAAATTTTTCATCCTTATACCAGGGCGATTGGTAGATCATCTTTTTGATACCGTTTTTCTTAATGGTATAAGCATTTTTAGTGCCTGTTTCTAACAATTCTTTCAGTTTGACGGCTGCAGATCCGTGATGGTACAGGAATAAGTTGGTTCCTATAATGTTGGCCCCCCCGTATTTCTGGAAAGTGCTAATGGAACGCTCGTTCATGTAAAGTATGATGCCCACTGTATCGCAAACCGTGATGGCGAAGGGTAGTTCGCTGCACATTTGCGGCAGCTGAATCAGGAAATCCTGGTTATTCATAGGTTGATTGTCAAATTTTATCGCAAAATTAGCAATATTGATTTGCTAAATTAAATAAAGTTGTATATTTGCACCCTCCTAAACGGCCCCGTAGCTCAACTGAATAGAGTACCACACTACGGATGTGGGGGTTCCAGGTTTGAATCCTGGCGGGGTCACATTTTAATAAATATTCGCCTGTAAATTAAATATTTACAGGCGATTTTTTTTAATACAAACAAAAATACACAAGCTTCCCGATCAGGTCTTGTTTAAGGTGGTCTGGAGAAATTGTTTGACCCGAATGCACGTTTTCCATCAATCCGGTTATACTGCAATACTTTTTAAATTATAGTCGGACAATACTGGTTTGCATTTTATAGTTCTTTAGCGTTTTTTAATCAGATCATTAATGATTTGTATCAATGTACTGCCTTTTAAATCCTAAGACAGATCTCCGGAATTCAACTGAGATGACCTGATAGACTTACTGTTATAATTGCGAAATTTTCGTAATACAGAAGTGAATGTTTTGTGAGGTGAATTCCTTAAGAGTCAAAATGGAGTAATCCGGAAAACCTCTGATTTTTATTGCCAGTCCTGAAACAAATCAAATCAATAATTTATACAGTGAAACATATGAAACAGCAATTGCCAACCCAATCATGTACCAGCAAATTATGGTTAACATTTCTTCTGTTAATGTTATTTTCCTCAAATTTTTTAACTGCAGCAAGTGTAATGGTGACATTTAGGGTTAACATGTCAGCAGCATATCCTACAAACGGTGTTTATGTGGGTTCCGACTGGGCAGGATGGAGTCTCGATAAATTTCAGCTGTTGACGGATACAAATCACGATAGTATTTTTGAGACAACACTCTATCTTACTGCCGGCGAGTCATATAATTACAGGTATACACGCAGTAATACCAACTGGGATAACTTCGAAACTATGGCGGGAACTGTTTGTGGTTCCGGATCATCAAATGCTGACAGGAATATTGTTGTTCCACAGGTTAATACGGTATTAGGTATTGTATGTTTTAATTCTTGTGCGGATTGCGGCTCAACCACAACCACAAACCTGAATCTTAGCGTGGATATGACCGGCGTGGCGGTTTCTCCAAATGGGGTGCATGTGGCAGGATCTTTCAATAGCTGGAATACAACAGCATTGGAACTAAAAGATGATAACAATGACAATATTTACGATATATCCATCCCTGTTATCCCTAATTATGATTATGAATACAAGTTCCTGAATGGAAATACACTGAGTGATGCCGAGGTAGTTTTTGGCACATGCGAATTCCGGTCGAAGAGAAGAGTAACTGTTGCTGGTAGCTCCTTAAACATGCCTGTCGTTAAATTCAGCAGTTGCAATGCAGATGGCAGCCCCATTTCAGATACAAAAATTGCCTGCATTGGAAACAGTATAACCGAAGGCGGAGCAGGTAATTATTTCAATAGCTGGCCGATGCGCCTGAGGGAATTGATGGGTAGTGGGTATTATACCGAAAACCTGGGTGTATCGGGCACAACCATGTCAAAATCAGGTGATTCTCCATGGTGGAATCAACCACAATACAACTACACATTTAGCCTGAACCCGGATATTATTCTAATAAAACTAGGAACAAACGATTCCAAAGGCGGCAATTGGAAGCCGGTAAACTATAAAGCCGACTACATCGATATGATAGACAAATTCCGCGCAATGCCTTCACATCCAATTATATATATGATTACGCCGGCAAAGGCCTATTCTTCGGCTTATAATATCAACGATTACACCATCGTTATGAAAATTATCCCGATTCTTCACCAGATAGCTTTTGAGAAGGGAGTGCATCTGATTGACATGTACAATGCAACCACGAATATGTCGTCGAATTTCCCTGATGGCATCCATCCTAATTCCACAGGGGCAAAAATTATTGCCCAAAAAGCAAAAGAGAATATTATGAAAGCGAAACCTATTATTTCACAGGTTGAGCTAACAACCGATACGACGGTAAATACTTTATATCAATGGTTTTACAACGATGCGCCTTTGCCCGCCGGGAATTTTCACACTATTAACGCATCCCAGGCAGGGACGTATAAGGTAGTAGTTAAAATGTCGAATGCCTCCAGTGATATCTACGTTTCTGATCCTTTTACCTTGGTTTTGCCGCAGGGAATCTCCACTGTCGGACTTACGACTGATTATGAAGTGGTATATAAAGTGAACAACACCCTGGGCTCAAACAATATTCTGATCTATCCAAACCCGGCATCAAGTTCAATCGTGATTGAAAATGCAATCAATTCAGATGTTACTATTCTTGATGAATCGGGCAAAGTAGTTATGTCTCAAAAGAATATAGGTAAGAATCAGACTATTAATATCCCTGGACTTAAAAACGGAGTCTATTTTATCCGGTTATCTAAAGATAATTCTTCTTTAACCCGGCGAATAGTCGTACTTAAAAGCTAAGAGGTGTAAAATAAGTAAAGAAATTCAGGGGACATTATTTTTTCATTCTTAGCTTTTGCAACTCTCATTAATACCGTTATTTACTGATGGGTAGAAGCTAGCCCATCAGTTTTAAAAGCACTATTCAAATTCAGTGGTAAAAAAGTCGATAGTGTTCGGGAATAATCTACAGTGAAAATCCTCTTGAAAAAATTATATATACTTGCCATGGATTTTTCTTTTACATTTGCATCATAAAGGGAGTTTAGCTCAGTTGGTTCAGAGCGCATGCTTCACACGCTTTTCAAATCCGTTCAAGTTCGCGCAAGTACGTGCAAGTTTACAGGAAAAATAAGGGTTTCGCTCTTTTGAATTGCGCGAACTTGCGCGAACTTAAACGGTATTGTTCCGCAAATGTTCCGCAAAATTTAACAACACAATGGCTTCCGTCAAAATAATACCTGGTCATAATGCAAACCGCGACGGGCTGGTTGGCATTTATATTATGATTGTTCACGACCGGAAAAAGGTATATATTCCGATCAAGGGGTTAAAAATTACGGATGGTAATTTTGATACTGCAACCTATATAAAAAATAAGGAGCCGAACGTAAAAAATGTGAAGCTGACCAACGAACGGCTGCGCGAATACCACCTCAAAGCCATTCACTGCATTAACACGCTTGCGGCTAACAATATCCTGGCCATGATGGATATTACCGAACTTTCAAATGCCGTTAGCCTGGCCTGCTTCAATGCCAGCATTAGCCGGGAATACACCTTCGGTACCTATACCGACAAGCTGGTATCACAACTCAAAGAATCACTCAAATACGGCAATGCTGAATGTTACCGGCAAACCAAGGAATTTGTTTTGAGCCGTATGGCCAAAGACATTCGCTTTCCCGAATTAACGTACCAGGCGTTACTCAAAATGCAGACAGCCCATTTTGCTGATGGCAATGGAGTGAATAGCCTTTCCTTCTATATGCGAACCATACGCGCTATTTATAACCGGGCCGTTAAAGATGGCATAGCCTCCAAAGATCACAGCCCGTTTGCTGCATACCCGATTAAAACAATTAAAACAGCCAAACGGGCTATAACCCTCGACGATTTCAAAAAGGTAAAGGAATTGGTTGTTGATGCCAGCCTGCCCGAATACCATGCACATAAATACTTTTTGTTTTCGTTCTATATGCGGGGTATGAACTTTGTGGATATGGCAAACCTAAAGATAAGCGATATACAGGCTGATCGCGTGCGCTATGCCAGGGCCAAAACAGGCAAGCAGTTCAATATACAAATTACACCACAGGCCCGCGAAATACTCGATATTTATACACCAGGCAAAGGACCGTTGGAATATGTTTTCCCAATCATAAAACGCAAATCGGATGCCGGTAAGTTTGCCGACGTTAAGAGCCAGCGCAGGTTTTATAACCAGCTTTTGAAACGCATATCAAAAAGCGTGGAGCTACCTAACAGCCTTACCAGCTATGTTGCGCGGCACTCCTGGGCAACAATCGCAAAGTTTTCGGGCTTATCGGTTGAGTTGATTAGCGAGGGCCTGGGGCATAGCGACACCAAAACAACACAAATATACCTCGATAGCTTTCCCGACGATATAATGGACCGTGCTGGCCTAACTATCGCTAATCTGCTGGATAAGACACCCGAAAAACAGGAAACGACACCCGAAAACGATGTACAAGGGGACCGGTAATATGCCTTATCCTTTTTTTATGCTTTTTCATGCTTTTTCATGCTTTGTGTTTTCGCATAAAAAAACCGGCGCGAAGCCGGTTCCTGAATACAAACCAATTATAAATTAATAGGTATCATCTTCCTCCTCTGTTTCATCAAAAACGAAAAAACATACTAATTGATTTTCGCAATACATCAAGCTTTCTAAAACCACAAAGTCATGAGGGAAAAAGTCATACTCATCCTCTAATGTAAGCATGAATGACATCCCAATGGGAGGGAGGGAACGGAAGCGTTTAATATAACTTTCCACCTGTATAGCAAGTCTATAATCAATAAAGAGGGTATCAAGGTAGGGTATTGCCTCACTTTTCCCGTCTTTGCTTTGATCTTCCATGTTAGGTTCGTATCTCGTGCCATAGTTATAGAACATGTGAGCCTCTACATTTATTTTTTTTGCGGCACTGAACCGCTTTGCCTTTTTTTTAAGATTTATCCGCATCGCTATTTTTATTTAAAAGTACGCCTGTACCGGCACATAAATTTAAAAGTTCATTTTCAATTACCATTTCATTTTTCATGGCTGCATTATCAATCGCCTTTTCGGTTGCGATTAATTTCAATGCAATTCTGCCCTGTACGCTCTCATCTATACGCTCTGCTATAAACGTATATATTGTAAGCATTGCTGATTCGTATTGTTCCTGTGTTATCATTGCTGCATTTTTGTGGGTTATTTTACTATGAGTTTGTTGTACAAATCGTCCAGGGACCGTTTATCATCGTCCCAAAACAATCGAATTTCCAGTTGCAGGAAGTAACACTGCGCGGCGGTGAGCGCATTAACTTTTGCAAGCAGGGCCTTGGCATCGGCTCCGTTACTCGAAAAACTGTATTCGTACAGTTCGGCATCCTGGCAGTGGATCGCGAACATGCGCGTATTGGCAGCATACGAAGGCTCAAACATGCTGCCGTTAAGCGACGACACCAGGCCGGTAAGTTCGTCGCGGGTAAACATTCCCTTCAACTCCGAAAGGGTGTATTTTCGTATGGCTACATACGCATCAGCGGCCTCGGTGGCACCGGCTGACACATTGCCGTGCAGCTTCACCAGCTCGGCTTCGGTTTCGGGAAGTACCCGAAATGTTTTAGTTATTTTGCTCATGGCTATTATTTTGGGTTAAGTGTAGAAGGTGTATTAGATTTCCGTTTTTAAGGCGTAGTGTTTCGGTTTGCGTTATGCGATAGCCCAGGGTTTTAATGTACTGGTCGGCCTCCGGTTTCGTTTTGAAAAAATGGCCGTTAGCGGCGTAGCGGGTTGTGGTACTCATAACATTTATACTTTGGCCCAATCCATATTGAACCCGTTTTCCTCCAGGAAGGCGATTAGCTGCTTAGGTAGCTCAAATACGCCGTCGTAATCGGTAAGCTCGTCCTGGTCGAACCAAAGGCCGATACCCTCCTCCATTTCAAGTTCCTCTATTTCCCAAAGCACATGGCCGGTGCCATCCTGGTTAATGGTTATGTCCATGTTGCTTTTCGTGTTTTTGGAAAGATTTGTGCTTGTGAAACTTGTTTCGCTGTTAATGGGAGAGTGAAACTCCAGCGTTCCCTTAAATTCTGTAGTATTCATGGCGACTGACTGTTATGTTAATGATTGTTATTGGTGTTCCTCGATGAAATCGGTGATACTATCTAACAAGTTATCTATTTCGTCGGTAATTTCCTGGAAGGCTTCACCCTTTTCGCTTTCCTGCCAGCGTTCGCTGCGGTTATCAAATATTTCTTGACGCTGGTCTTTCAAAACCGAAAGTCTTTCGGCTACTTTTTCGAGTTCAATAAGTAAGGTTTTCATGGCGACTATTGTGGTTGTTAATCTTCGTTTGGCAACATAATATATATAGCGGGGCGCGGATCGTCGTAATCACGCGGCCCAATTACCGACTTAAGCAATACCAGGCGCGAAGGAATTTCCGAATTTACCTGGTGGCGTTCGTTCACCAACAGTGGTTCCGTTTTAGGTATGGCACAGGATATTTTAAACTGGACGGTATCGCCATCGGTATGAGCTGCTGCATATCGGAACATAATAAGTATATCCCATGTGCGTCCAGTTTCATCCTGGATTGCGTACATTGTTTCCGGTACTACTACATACCTATCGAAAACCGTCCTTGTTACAAATACCGGATATTTTATACCGGCTCCACTTGTTAATTCGAAATCCAACAGCACTAAGGTGCCATCTTCGACGGCTTCGCGCGTGCTGTACACGCTAATAAGGTTTCCAAAAATTGTTGTTTCCATGTTTTTGAGGTTTTTAGGTGGCGACTATGTGAATTTGAAGCAGCTAAATTACATTAATAGTTACACATGTGCAACTATAATGGCAATTATTTTAAGGAGAGTATGTAATTTATACTCATTCTAAATAATAAAAACGCTAAATAGCTGATATTGCAGTATATACCAATTCGAAGCCTTGCGATTTTTACCCCTAACTACCAAAGGTAGTGTGGTGGTAGTTGTTGAAATATAGGCTTTCAACAACTGCTCAACAACCTTTAACAACTTACCGGGCATAAAAAAACCGGCCCATGGGCCGGTTTCATAATTACAATCTGAAAGCAAATCACAACTTGTGTGAACTTTAGGCTGCAAATGTAGTTAATTTGGTTTGAAGTTGTTGCCCGCTGGCATAATTTTGTAAAAATTAAACCAACATGCGTGCAACTGATCGCCAAGTTTGATTCCATGCTCTACAGTGCCTACTAAATCATTATCAACAATACCCTGGTATATACCCGAAAACGACGAACGGTATAATATTTTAAGCCAAAACCGTTCACCGGACAAGCATACCTGGGCGTAAAAGGGTGTGATAAGATTTCCGTCGCTGTCAGCCGGACCGGCCATATTGGTAACTTGCTGCTCTGTAGGTGCGTTAAACCCGCCAGGGTTCATTTGCATTAAATGCTGTGCATTAACCAGTTCCATATTGCTATATTTATAGCAAATATAGCGGTTTTTATGATTCCTATAAATTAAGTAGGCCCGGTACTTTCGGCATAAGCTCCGGCGGGTGTAATCCATTCATCGACCAGTATGCTATCTATATAGCGTTTGGATAAGGCTTTTAAGGCCAGCCCTGGGGTTATGGTTTTGTAGGGGGTGCCTTCAGCAATTACTTCGGGCAGGTACTTTTTGCGCTTGATGCTTGAGCTGAACGCCTTTTCGTAATCAATGAGTTTTTTGAGACGATGCCTGGCAACTGCATTGGCTGATGCAAATTGGTTGGCCGAACCAAATATACAAAACATGCACGACAATCTACCCCAGCCCATTCGGTAAGCTGGATGCGGATTAACGCGATACTTTTCGATAATGGCCCATACCTCCTTTTCCTTCCATTTATGCACAGGCCGCCAGCGATCAACATGTCGGCGGGTTTTCCCGGTACGGTTGTCGGACCTATCGGGTTCAAAATCGGAATATTTGGCGCGGGCCGGTGATTCCTCGGCGCGTTCGCCACTAATAACCAGGGTGCGCGAATTGTGGAACCGGGCCTGGTTGTTGATAGCAATGGTACAAACGTCAATTTTAAGGTAGGCACTGCACCAGCGCACAGTCAAATCGGCTGACACCTGGGGAAATTTTAACCTAGTGGACAGCTTACCGCGTTCGCCTCCAGATACGCCGCACTCAATTATATTGTCGTCGGGATATTCGAAGCTCGACGGGTTGGTTAATGCATTTTCCCGGTTCATTTCGGCCTCGAAACCGCCTTGTTTCCAGGAGAAGAAAATAGGGACCTCGAAAGCTGCTGCAAATTTCCGGCAGTAATCCTCGGTAACCGGCCAATCCATAAGGGTTGATCCTTCGCGCCCGTCGATGCAATGGTGCCATAGTTCAATTTTGCTTTTGGGTATGCCTATATCCAAAAGGTGAAGGAAACAGGCTATCGAATCTTTGCCGCCCGAAAAGGCTACAATGTATTTATCGTAAGTATTCATGTTTGGCGACTGACTGTTAAAACAATACAGGGCTTCGCCGAAACGAAACCCTGTTGTTTTTTGTGGTTTTAATCCAGTTCCGAAAACCCTTGCTCTTTCAGCACTTCGGCATGTTCGCGGGTTACTACCCAAAACTTGCCTTCGTTGCCGCTTACCAGGGCCATAGGCGTTCCTTCTTTCATTAGCTTGATCTTGTAGCGTTCGGCTTCCTGTAGGGTGTTGAATTTGTACACCTTCTCGGTTTTGCCTTCGAGGAATTTAATTACCCCAAACGAGCCGAAACGGTTTTTTTGTGCCTGGGCGTAGCCTTCGTCGTTGATGTTGATCGACACATCAAACATATTTTCCCAATCCTTGTCACCTCTGTACTTCCCATCGGCAGTGGCTTTGAAAATGCAGATGAGCGAAACGCCTTTTTTCCGATACTTTTCGATGTAGTTGAATTTAAAATCCTGGTATTCGAAATTAAAGTCATTCATCAGGTCGAAAATTACATAGTCGTAATCGTCGAGTTTGTCGGGTATGGTGCCGTTGCTGATAAATATGTTCGGGTGCCAGGCATCGAGGCGGGTGAACTTTTCCTGCATGGTGTAGGAGTTGTTGCCTTCGTCTTTGCTAATGTACAGTATGTGCTTGCCATGTTCGCTGGCCAGGTACTTTGCAAACTCAATAGCCAGGCTTGATTTGCCTTTGCCGGGCTTGCTCCATATCATTGTGTAGTATGGCTCAACCGGATCGCCGATGAGCTTTAACCATTTTCCGGTGTAACCAGCTTTGGTAAACGATAGGTCCTGTAACAAGGCCGAATTAATGATTTCGGGCAGCTTTTCGCCGTTTATCACGTTTGGTTCGGGTGCCGGAGTGTGGGCCGGGGTATTAGCCCCGGCCAGTGCTTTTTTTGAGTGTGATGTTTTTTGCGACCAGTATGCAGCAATAATTTCATCCTCTATTGCCTCCC
>JBAXXB010000140.1:0-11041 GCA_037128115.1 Bacteroidota bacterium | reverse complement strand
AAATTGTTTTGCCTGAAAATCAACTGGTTTAATCTGCAAAATTATTCTATTTTTCCTTGCCTTTAGGAGTTCCAGTGCATTTTTTTCATAGCCCGGTGCAATTATTATTTCGAAGAACAGTTTATTCACTTCTTCGGCTGTTTCCAGGTCCACTATGCAGTTGGTAGCTACTACCCCCCCGAAGGCCGAAACAGGGTCCCCGGCAAGGGCATCGGCCCATGCCTGCTTCAAAGTCGGGCGGCTGGCAACGCCGCAGGCGTTGGTGTGTTTTATAATGGCAAAGGTGGGTTCGCTGAATTCCTTTATCAATGCTAGGGCGGCTTCCAGGTCTACGAGGTTGTTATACGAGATGGCTTTGCCGTGGAGTTGTTCGAATACCTGTCCCAGGTCGCCGTAAAAAATACCTTCCTGGTGAGGGTTTTCACCGTAGCGAAGGGTTTCGCAGGTGCTCAGGTTTTGAATAAATGATTTTATCCCTGCTTTCCGGTTGAAATAATTAAAAATGGCTGTATCGTAATGCGACGAAACATTGAATGCCTGTGCGGCAAAATAATAACGGTCACTCAGGTCGCTGCTCCCGTTCTTTTCGTCCAGTAAGCGTATCAGGTCCTTATACCGCTCCGAAGAGGGTACTATAATTACGTCGTTATAGTTTTTTGCCGCAGCCCTTATGAGAGAAATACCTCCTATGTCGATTTTTTCAATGATATCTTCATTGTCAGCCCCTGATGACACCGTCGCTTCGAAAGGATAAAGATCCACAATCACCAGATCGATGGGTGGAATTTCGAACTCGTCAGCTTGTTTTTGATCTTCAGCTTCGTCCCTCCTGTATAAAATACCTCCGAATACTTTCGGGTGCAGGGTTTTCACCCTTCCGCCGAAAATGGATGGATACGATGTAAGGCTCTCAACGGTAATGGCTTCAATCCCCAGGCCACGGATAAAATCATACGTACCCCCGGTAGAATAAATAGTTACACCCAAGGCATTTAATTTATGAGCGATTTCATCGATATGATCTTTATGGAATACTGAAATCAGGGCTGACCGTATAGGTTTTGTCGTATTCATAGGGATTTATGTTTTACTGAAAAAGACTGCAATTTTATTGATTTTTTAGGCGTGATATATAGTGAAACGCGAAAAACAGTCAATAATTATCTAATGTACACCTTTAGGATGAATAACAACAAAATTGTATGTAATTTTACATCAGGATTAGGGAACTGCTTTATGTGGAAGCTGAGTACATTCAATCTTTGGAGACAGGTACTTTCCAGATTTTAGGTTTCAGGGTTTCAGTAATACAGTGTTTCAGGGTTGGCAGATAAGAGTATTATAGTAACAATAGTCTGTGGGAATTGGTTTTGGAAAATCTTCTTAAAATGACAACTCAGGGGGTTGAGGACAAGGCAATTTTGAAAAAGTAAAGTTGTAGAACTAAAATACGGCGACACGGGAAATATCATTCTTAATGCAATGAAACACAACCTATTAACAAGTGTAAAACTCATGAAAGTGCAGCCCTGGGATTTACTATTAAACAAAGCAACCGAAAAAATAGAAAGCAGCAGGACTGCAACTTAAAAATATAACCGATGAACAAAGCTATTATTTACCTGAGGTTGATCCGCGAGTCCTTCGCTTTTGCCATGCAGGCCATTTTTGCCAACAGGGTGCGTACTTTTTTATCCCTCCTGGGCATAACAATAGGTATTTTTTCAGTGATTTCGGTGCTTACTGTCTTCGACAGCATAGAGATGAAATTACGCAAGAATATCGAAGAGCTGGGCAGCAACGTTCTTTTCGTGCAAAAATGGCCATGGGCCATGGGTGATGCCAATTATGCCTGGTGGGAGTTTATGAAACGCCCTGAAACCCGGCTGCAGGAAATGGAGGAAATACAGAAACGCAGTAACCTCTGTGATGCGGTGGCTTATTATGTTGCTACCGAAAGGAATGTGAAACAAAACGGGATTACCTACGAAGGAGCAGCTGTAATTGGAGCTTCACATGATTATGAAAAAGTGGAGACCATCAACCTGGGGCAGGGTCGGTATTTTTCATTATCCGAGTCGCAAAGCGGGAGCCCGGTTGCCGTGGTTGGTGATAAAATTATCAAGGAACTCCTTGGTGCCGGGGACCCTATTGGTAAAGAACTGCTGGTTTTTGGCCGAAAGGTCCAGATCATTGGAACGTTCAAGAAAGAAGGTGATAATACTTTTGGAAGATCGAATGACGACTGGGTGATGATGCCGGTAAACTTTGCCCGTAATTATATTGACCTGAATAAGGACAATATCGGATCATCCATCATGGTAAGGGGTAAAAAGAATATTTCGAACCAGGCGCTTCGTGATGAACTGACAGGAATTATGCGATCTGTACGTAAACTAAAGCCCACGGCTAAGGATAATTTTGCTATCAACGAAACCAGTGTCATCACCCAGGGTTTCGACCAGGTGTTTGGTGTTATTGCCATAGTGGGCTGGATCATTGGCGGCTTCTCGCTGCTGGTTGGTGGGTTTGGCATTGCGAATATCATGTTTGTTTCGGTTCGGGAACGTACAGCACAGATAGGGATACAGAAATCACTGGGAGCAAGGAATTCTTTTATCCTGCAGCAGTTCCTTTTTGAAGCCGTATTCTTATCCATGCTAGGAGGTATTATTGGCTTGCTCATTATATACATAGGAACAGTTTTGGTTACGAAATTTGTGGGCATGGAACTAGTGCTCAGTTTCAAGAATATCTTTATCGGGCTTTCGGTGTCGGCATTTATAGGGTTGGTTTCAGGCTTGTTTCCTGCATGGTCGGCTTCGCGTCTCGACCCCGTGGAAGCAATGCGATCAACATTTTAACCTTGCTTTTTCTCCGGAACGGCTATTTGAAGCAACTGTTGTGTTAGCTCATTACTGTATCCTAAAAAAGCATGCAATTATTAAATAATTACGTTATTTTTGCCTGAGGGCTGAACTATGGAAAAACGCTGGGTACTAAAACAGAAAGGTGATGCGACCCTTGTTTCGGGTATTGCCGGAGCGCTGGGGATCGAGAATGCATTGGCTGAACTGTTGGTGCAACGGGGTGTTACAAGTTTTGAGGAGGCCAGGGCGTTTTTCAGGCCCGACCTGTCACAACTGCACGATCCCTTCCTGTTGAATGATATGGAAAAAGCCATTGAACGCATTGCTTTTGCCAATGCCAACGGGCAGAAGATTATGGTTTATGGTGACTATGATGTGGATGGTACTACAGCCGTTTCGCTCGTATATTCCTTCCTGAAGGAAAATGGATTTCAGAACCTGAATTACTATATTCCCGACAGGTACAGCGAAGGTTACGGAATTTCCTTCACCGGAATTGACTTTGCAAAAGAGAATAATTTTTCGCTCATCATTGCACTCGATTGCGGAATTAAAGCCGTAGATAAAGTAAAATATGCTTTGGAGAGGGGCATTGATTTTATCATCTGCGATCACCACCGGCCCGGTGACGAATTGCCCCCGGCAGTGGCTGTGCTCGACGCCAAGCGACTTGACTCTACCTATCCTTTCGACGAACTGTCGGGCTGCGGGGTTGGATTTAAGCTGATCCAGGCATATGCGCAGCGGTATGATATTCCTTTCGAAACCTTGTACAAGTACCTCGACCTGGTTACAATCAGTATTGCTTCCGATATCGTGCCTATAATAGGCGAAAACCGCATACTGGCGCATTTCGGATTACAACTCATCAATACTAACCCAAGGCCGGGAATTGAATCCATACTGGGTGTGGCAAATATAGTTCGCAAACCCGAAGAGGAAATCAGCAAAGAGGGTGAAGAACAGAGCTTGTTGTTCAGCCGCGAACTCACCATCAGCGATATGGTTTTTGTCGTAGGTCCGCGCATCAATGCTGCCGGCCGCATCGAAAGCGGGCGGAATTCCGTAAAACTGCTAATATCGCCGGATATGGCAACGGCTGCCAGCATGGCCCAGCAAATCAATGAATTTAATACCGAACGCCGAACCCTGGATACCCAGATCACCCTGGAAGCCCTCGAAATAATTGCCAAAGACGATAAACTCCGTAAAGCCAGGGCGACCGTTGTATTCAACCCCGACTGGCACAAAGGTGTAATTGGAATTGTAGCTTCACGCCTCACTGAATCCTATTACAGGCCGACGGTAGTGCTCACACAATCAAATGGCTTGATCACTGGTTCGGCACGCTCAGTGAAAGATTTCGACGTTTACGATGCCATAGATGCCTGCAGCGATTTGCTGGAACATTTCGGCGGGCATATGTATGCAGCCGGGTTATCCATGAAACCCGAAAATCTTAAACCTTTCAGGGAAAGATTCAATTCCATTGTTTCGGCAAGCATTACCGATGAAATGCTGATCCCCGAAGTTGAAGTGGATCTTGAGGTGAACCTGAACCAGATCACGCCTAAATTCCTGCGGATACTCAAGCAATTTGCACCTTTCGGGCCGGGAAATATGTCACCCGTATTTATGACTCACGATACTGTTGATACCGGTCATGCCCGCATCGTAGGCAAGAACCATGTTAAAATGACGGTTTTCCAGGAATCGGTGCGCAGTGCACCCTACTCGGCGATTGCTTTTCAGCAGGGCGAGAAATACGATTCCATTCAGAAAGGCCAGAGCATGAATATCTGTTACCATATTGAGGAAAATGAATGGAACGGGGTGAAAAACATACAGCTTAACATCAAGGATATCCGTTTTTGCGACGATGTGCAGTAACCGTTTGTCCGGCAAAATACGTAGGCCTATTCTCCAGGACTTCTCGCATCCCTATCCTGACTGTTTCCAGCCCCATCCCCTGGTTTGCATTGGATTCCTTTCCAAGTACAGTTGTGTTTCAGTTTAAACCCTTCACAGCCTGAAATGGGGCATGCGGATTGTGTGTAACAAACAGATACTGTTAAATTTGTATGGTTTATATTGAAGAAAACTTTGCTGTGACCCTGAAATAAAGAGGAACGCTAAAACAGCGTTTTGGGATAGAACTAAAATATTTACTTTTGCATACCGATGACTGAAGCACTGTTTTTAGGACTTTTTACCGGCATGGTGATGAGCGTCATGCTGGGAACCGTGTTTTTTGCACTGGTGCAGAACAGCATCGACAACGGTTTCCGCTGTGGAATGCTTATTTCGCTGGGAGTCATTACTTCGGATATAATCCTGATTTCAATTACCCTGTTTAATTCGACTCTGATACCCAGTGGTGGAATTACGGAAAACATTGTCAGGGTTTGTGGCACCATATTTTTGCTTTTTTATGGAATCAACAACCTCCGGAAGGCTAAAAAGGTAACGTATCCTTCAACAAAACGGGGGCGTATTTTTTATTTTATGCGCACAGGCTTCCTGCTCAATATTCTGAATCCCGGGAACCTGCTGGGTTGGGCCGTAGTTTCTGTTAATCTTTCACAGGTGGCAATGTATACTACTCAAATGAGTGTGATTTTCTATATAGCAGCTATATCGGCTATTTTTGGAACCGAGTTGCTGATTTCGCTGGGGGCTGTTCAGCTAAAGCGTTTTGTTACGGTTAAGTTTCTAAGGGTGATTGACCAGGCAGTAGGAATACTGTTCCTGGGGTTTGCCGTTGTATTAGTCTGGCCATTAATAGTCGCCGTTTTTTGAGAGAATAATTCGGATGTTAAACCTCTTGTGCCAGGAAAGAAACAACGTTGCCCGTTAGCAGGAACTCCCGTGCGAATTCCTCCAATTCCCTGAATTCCTTGAGTGAATCTGGGTCCAGGCTCGAGCTGTCTTTGAGTAAACCACTAAAATCACGTAGCTTCAGGTTGATAACCCTGCCTTTTTGGACTTCAGCCTGCATATAGGCTAGTTTCGTCTCCAGATTTGTGACGCAGGTACCCGATTCACCCTTACTGATTGTAAATTTCAGCATCATGGGTAGATGGCACCATTTAAATATATCGTATGCTACAAAATCGCCCAGGGAATAAATGATGGAACTTTGTTTTGCCTTCTTACTGAACGGGTCTGTATAACTGTAAAATTCAAACGGTTGTGGATTGTGTGGGTGGCCTCCCAGTAGAATATCAATACCGGTTTGTTCGCAAATCCTGTGCATGGTCTCTACTGTGCGATTCGAAGGATATGGCTGATAGGCCAGGCCCATATGCAAATGTGCAACTATCAGGTCAGCACCTCTTTCCCTGGCCAGTCCCGACTGGTGAATTAATAGTTGTATATCAGGATGCGGAGTGTTTAAATTCAAATGGTTGACCAGCCATTCTTTACCGGCAGGAGCCGTCAATGCGTTCAGCGAAAAGGTTGCCGCCAGGAAAGCAATCCGTATGCCATTTTTTTCAATTATAGGAAAATTATCACGCAAGTCCTCCCGTTTCGCTGCACCGCAATAGGGTATGCTTTTTTCTTCCAGAAATTTGAGCGTATGCAACAAGCCGGATTCCCCCTGGTCGAGCGAATGGTTATTGGCTACCGAAAGGACCTGGTACCCTTTGAATTTTCCGGATCCGGAATATACGCCGAACATTTCGCTGCTGCTGTTAAAATACATATTTTTCAGCATGACTTCCGGCACGGCTGATGCTTTACGGGTCAGGTCCAGGGGCGTTTCCAGGTTAGCCGTTGCTATATCGGCCCCAAAGAAAAAATCACCACATTCATCCCATAACGAAGAACAGGCTTCCTTTGTGATACAATAATAGGGCATGAGGTCACCACCGGCTGAGAGCGTAATGCTTTGTTCCGCGACAAAGTGATCGGGAAGCCGCAGTTTTTCCCGGTTTTTTTGAATTAGCCCATGGATATCATTGCCTTCGCTGGCTTTGTTTATAATGCGGTAATAATATTTGTGAGCCATGTGCAACAGTTCGACCGGGCGCATATGCAAAGGGTCTTCGTGATGGCCAGGCAGTTCCGTATCCCAGTCGCTACCGCCCAGAAATCGACGGAAACTGAATGCTGTCCGCAAAGCCGCGACCAGGAATTTCCCTTTTGCCGAAATGCTTCGAACAGGGATATATCGTTTTCTGTTTAACAAACGTAAGAGTTTAACTAGGATTTGGGCCATCCAGGAACACCTGGAAAACCGCAGAGTTTCAGAAACGGAAAAATACACTGATGATTAAAAAAATACCAAAAACGACCAGCATCAATCCAACCAGGTGGTTAATGCTGGATATCAGGCTGGCTTTTAGCTTTTGCTTTATCTTGTTGGCAATAAATACCTTAAGCATATCGGAACTGAAGATGGTTGCCAGGGTGCCTACAAAAAAGAGCGCAACCCCATGCTTGTTGTCACCGAAACCGGAACTGACACCTACCATGGCCGAAATCCAGAGAATCCAAACGAAGGGGTTCAATATATTAAGAAAAAACCCTTTTAATATATAGGTCACCGGCCCGGCAACCCGCACTTCCACAGGCATATTATTTTCGTTGATCTGCACTTTATGATAAAAAGTATAAATGCCAAAACCGATAAGGATGGCCCCACCTATAATGCCTGCATATATATAGTTGTGTTTTTGATTGATAAATTGCAATGCCCCCAGGAATGCCAGATATACAACACATACATCGCTCAGGAAAATACCAGCAGCAAGGAAAACACCCGATTTCAGCCCGCGGTGTATGCTGGTTTGGAGCAAGGTAAACAAGGGCGCACCCGGTAAAACCGAGAGCGTGAATCCGAATAATATTCCTTGCAGTAACGGATGCATTTGGTAGTCAGGGATTTGGGATTATGGGTTTGAGCGTGAAGGGAAGGGAAAAGGAGATAAGGTGAGGAAACAAGGGGTAATAGGGTTAATGCTAGTAGCAAACGTATGAAAGATAATTTAATTGCTGATTTTGTTCCAGAGTTTTTATTTTCTGTTGATTAAAAAAGTTTGCCAGCTTTCGAGTTTCACATTTTTAAGTACTCTCGGGAACTTATACTGGCCGCCTTCTTTCCCGTTCAGTTTCATCCATTCATAGAAAACCGAAGGTTCCATAACTTCGGCGCTTACTTCACGAATGGCATGCAGGCGTTCGGTTCGGTAATCATCGTTGAGTAACTTCAGGTTTTCATCCAGTAAGTGGGCAGCCATATCGGCATCGAGGGGCGAATCGCAGCCCAGGTACCATTTATGGGCAAACATGCCTTGCTCGTGTTTCACGCCGGCCACTGCAAACTCCCGAATGGTAATGTTCAGTTTTTGTGAAAGCATTTCAACGGCATGGTTCAGGTTTTCCTGGGAGATATGTTCGCCACACAGGCTCAGGAATTGCTTGGTACGGCCGGTAATGACAATCTCACTCAATGCCTTGGATGTGAAACGGATAGTATCGCCTATGAGGTATCGCCAGGCCCCTGCACAGGTTGTGATGAGTAAGCCATAATCTTTATCCTCTTCTACTTCCCTGATGTTGAGCACGGTGGCATCGGGTTTCAGGTTGCCATCGTCGTCAAAATTCACTTCGTTAAACGGGACAAATTCGAAAAATATACCGTTGTCGAGGACCAGTTGCATGGCATTTGTATTGGGACGGCTCTGGTAAGCGATAAACCCTTCAGAGGCCAGGTAGGTCTCCATATAGGTCAGGGGGTGGGCCAGTAATTTCTCAAAACCTTTCTGGTATGGCGTGAATGAAACTCCTCCATGTACATATATACTGAGGTTCGGCCACATATCATGGATGGTATTCAGGTTATAAGTCTCGATAATTTTTTCCATGAGTATCTGCAGCCAGGCCGGAACGCCGCAGATCACACCAATATCCCACTCGGGTGCTTTTTTAATAATTTCCTCCAGCTTGGTAGTCCAGTTGGTCTCTTTTGAAATACGGTTACCCGGCTTGTAAAAATGCTGGAACCAGAAAGGCAGGTTACCGGCGGTAATACCTGAAAGGTCGCCTTCGTAATAGGTGCCGTTAAACTGAAGTTGGGTGCTCCCTCCCAGCATGAGTATTCCCTTGGAATAAAAATCGGGAGGGAAATCGTACTTGGCGAGAGACCAGATCTGGCGTATGCTGGTTTTCTGAATTGCCCTCAGCATGTCGCGGGTGATAGGCAGGTATTTGCTCGAAGCACCCGAAGTGCCTGAACTGAGTGCGAAATATTTCACCTGGCCCGGCCAGCTCACATAAGCTTCGCCATTCAGCGTGCGGTACCACCAGCGACGGTGCATGCTGTCGTAGTCAAAAAGAGGAACCCGTTGCTGGAACAAGGTAAGTGGGTTGCGTTGCCTGAGCATTTCCTGGAAACCATGTTCCTCACCAAAAGAGGTAAGTTGGGCCTGGCGCAGCAGTTTCCTGAGAGTCCTGACCTGTACCCTGTAGGCATCCTGCCTCTTCAGGTTTTCAATGGGAATCCTGCTCCTGAACTCAATTGCACTCTTTATGATGGATCCAAGTATGGGCATTATTTTCTCAAATTTATTTTACAGATGGCTAAATTAGGAATAATTTCTAAATTCAGGCATACCAAAACGCCTGCTCTTACCCTAATTTAACCTGAATCAGTTGAAAACGAGTAAAATAATATCATCCAGCCTCTTTTCTTCGGATGAGAGGTTGCCATTATCAGGATCAGTCCATCTATCCATAGTCTGGATTTTCACTTAGGGCAGTCGACAAAAATATAGTCTTAATGAAATAGAAATCAACACTAAAGAATAACTTATCTTAACCGAAAATCTATAAGGCAGAACCAGTTGTTGGTTTTGGATCACAAGCCTACAGGTACAAGGGTTGAGCCAGAGTGCTGGAACCAGGAATCTGCCAGGTTAAATCCCGTCTGTATTTCTCCTTGTCGGTTCTTCCTCCCCGAACAAGGAAGCTGAAATGCCATCTGTAAAAAGTCTTCCTTCAGAAGTCAGGATGAGTTTGCCATCCTGGTTTACCATCTGGTTTACTTTAATAAAAGCTTTTGCGTTGTTAAGCAGGATTTCAGCTTTATCATGGCCAAATTTTTGTCTTACTGTTTCCAGGTTACAGCCCCATATGGTACGCAGGGAAGTCATAATATACTCATTCAGTTGTGTAACCTCGCTTAACAATTCCTGCTCTGAATCAACCCGGCCTGATGCCACCGTTTCTATATACCGGTTCAGGTTAGCCACATTCCAGCAGCGCGAAATACCATTATAGGAATGGGCCGAAGGGCCCGCACCCAGGTAAGGCTTCCCCTGCCAGTAAGCTGTATTATGACGCGAATAGGCCCCCGGAAGGCAGAAGTTGGATATTTCATAGTGCTCGTATCCATGCTGCCGCATTTTTCCAGTGAGTATCTGGTAATGTGAAAGGGACAGGTTTTCATCAACGGGCTTCGTCTTATTTTTCCGGATCATGACTGCCAGTGGGGTTTTCTCTTCCACGGTGAGCGAATAAGCCGAAATGTGGGAAATTCCGTATGAAAAGGCCATCTCCAGGTTTTCAGACCATCCCTCGTTGCTGAGCGTGGGGATGCTGTAAATCAGGTCGATGCTTATATTTTGAAAACCAGCCAGTTGTGCGTCGGTAATGCATTGTTCAACCTGGGCAGCCGTGTGTGTACGGCTCAGGAATTCAAGGTCTTCCTGCCGGAACGACTGAATGCCGATACTCAGGCGGTTGATACCGGCTTTTTTGAAAGCAATCAGTTTTTCCGGGCTGAGGTCGTCGGGATTGGCTTCGAGGGTTACTTCTGCATCAGGTTCTACCTGAAATTGGGTATGAATAGTTTCAAGAATATGTGCAATATCGGCAACATCAATAAAAGATGGCGTTCCGCCGCCAAAATAAAGGGTTTCTACCGGCCAGGATTCGAGGTATTCTTTTCTTTGCTGCAATTCGCTCACGATGGCCTGTGAAACCTGGCTCATATACCGGGTGCTGGCCAGGGAATAGAAATTGCAGTAATTGCATTTATGCCTGCAAAAGGGAATATGGATGTAGATTCCAGCCATTTAAGGTTATAATTAATGTTGATAGAAAATGGTCTATGGGAGTTGTAAACAAAAATGCAGGACTTTCCCCTTTTCTGTTAACCATTTTCC
>JBAXXB010000139.1:0-11082 GCA_037128115.1 Bacteroidota bacterium | reverse complement strand
GATATTCCTTGCTTTGGCACTCACAATACCGGCAGTCACCGTACTGGTAAGGTTAAACGGATTACCGACTGCCAGCACCCATTCGCCTATCTGCAGATCATCCGAATTGCCATAGGTAAGAAACGGCAGGTTGCTTTCTTTAATCTGAACCACTGCCAGGTCGGTAGAGGGGTCGGTTCCGATTACGATACCTTCGTACGAGCGCTTATCGTTGAGAACTACCTCAATCTTGGTAGCATCCTGAACCACATGGTTATTGGTAACTATATATCCATCGGGTGAAATAATCACGCCTGAACCGGCTCCCTGCAAAGGTTCCTGACCACCCAGGGGACTGTCGCCAAAAAAGTCGTGAAAATTAAAGAAGTTATCATATAAACTGTTTTTGCGTGCATACTCCGTCTTGATATGAACCACGGCATGTATGGAGGTATTGGCTGCCACCGTGAAATCGGGATAATTAGGAACTAATCCTGTCATGCTTGCCAGCTGCACCGGAGCTGTTTGCTGAGGCACACCCCAAACTTTCCGGGTATTTTTTTGAATCAGGGTATATCCACCCAATGAAATTAAACCGCCTAATACCGCCATCAGAAAAAAACCTGCGTACTTTTTCATTTTTCGTCTGTTTTAATTAATGATTGTTTGAAATTCAGTTTTAAGATTGTTTTTACCGAAGATTTTGAATTCATAACGCAAGGATAATACCAATAGTTTTTCAGGCCTTGTTAATTAATGTTAAGAATCGACACTACAGCTTATATCCTGGATTAAACAGTAAATATAATACGCTATTTTTCAACTACATAAATCTATGCCCTTTGTCACTTCTTTAGCAAATTCCGGCCACGGAATTAGAGCCACATTTCACCACCAGAATAAAAATTGTCATAATGATTCCTGAATCTGACATATTGACAAGGATTGTATTAAATTTGTTACCGAAATGATACTACAATTCAGTAAATACGAAGGAACCGGCAACGATTTTATACTGATCGATGACCGTAAGTTACAGTTTCCTGCCAGTGAAGAACTAATCAGGAAACTTTGTGACCGACATTTTGGCATTGGTGCCGACGGCATACTGCTCTTACAACATAGCGAAGGCTATGATTTCGGGATGAATTACTTCAATTCCGACGGCAGCCCGGCCACTTTTTGCGGTAACGGGGGCAGGTGTATAACCGCTTTCGCACAGCACATGGGTTTTATCAACAACCACTGCCGGTTTATGGCCGCTGACGGAATCCACCAGGCACAGGTTATCGAAAACAACGGCTTGGGTGTAGTGGTTGAGCTCCAGATGCAGGATGCGGTGCTATACAGCACCGATAACAATATCTGCTACCTGAATACCGGCACCTTCCATGTTGTTAAATTTGTGGATAACCCTGATAATATAGACATTACGGAAGATGGCCGTGAATTGCGTTATGATGCCAGGTTCGGCCCCCATGGCACCAATGTGAACTTTGCCCGCTTGCTAAAAAATGAACTCTACGTTCGTACATATGAAAAGGGAGTTGAAGATGAGACACTTTCCTGTGGAACCGGTGTAACGGCATCGGCTATTGCGGCAGCCATCCGGTACGGAGGTAATGCATTTTTCGTTAACACTGCCGGTGGCCGGCTTCATGTGAGTTTCACCCGGACTGACGATACGTTCAGGCAGGTAAAGCTTACAGGTCCTGCCAGGCTGGTATTTGAAGGAACCATAGAAATCTGATGTTTATGATCGGCCCCAATTTATTACTCAGAGCACCCGAACCCGCCGATATCGATACTTTATTCCGTTGGGAGAACGATATGCGCATCTGGCACCTGGGCAATACACTCACACCTTATTCCAGGTTCGCCATCGAACAATTTGTGCTCAATACCACTGATGACATCTTTGCGTCCAAACAACTCCGCCTGATGATCGACTGGCATTCGTCGGGCCCGGAAGCCATTACGGTTGGAAGTATCGACCTGTTCGATTTCGACCCATTTCACATGAGGGCCGGCATAGGAATACTGATTGATGAATCTTCGCGACAAAAAGGATTTGCCTCCGAAGCACTCGAACTTCTTATTCAATATTGTTTCAATACATTAAACCTCCACCAGTTATACTGCAATATTGAGCAAGGTAATACCGACAGTATACGTTTGTTTACGAAAGCGGGTTTCGTTGAATGTGGAAATAAAAAAGAATGGCTGTTGCGTAAAGGAAATTGGACCGATGAATTGATTTTTCAGCTGATAAAACATTAATAACAGTACATTACGTCAATTCAGGATTTGGCCTATTCCGCTGAAAAGTGCATACTAATAAATGAAAGCTGGGGACTTCTGAATATCTTTGATCTGGAAAACACATAACCTGGATAAGCCAGGACTAAGATTCCAGAAAAAACTCATACTAACCGATAAGCTACATACCCATGCCCAACTACTATTCAAGCCTTATCAAACGCGAGAAAAACCGCTCCCGCAGGCGACAGATTATCCTTGGTATTATCTTCATTATGCTGTTGGGTGCGGCAATTGCAGGCTACCTGGGATACAGTATGGTCTACAAACCAAACGTCTGGCTTAACGGTCAGCCGTCGATGGCGTTCAATATTAAATCGGGCTCCACCTGGGAAGATGTTAAGCAAATGCTCTATAAAAACGGCACAATTGTGCACAGGGCATCGTTTGAGCAACTGGCCGGTATCATGAAATATCCTGCCCATATTAAATCCGGGCATTATGTGATCCGCGAAGGTATGAGCAACAAGCAGATACTCTCCAAGTTGAGATCGAAACAACAGGACCCGGTGAAACTGGTTTTCAACAATATACGGATCAAGCAGGAACTTGCAGGCCATATTGGTGAACAGATAGAAGCTGATTCGGTCACCCTGCTGAAATTGCTCAACGATGCCGATTACCTGAAGAAGTTTGGGTTTACACCAGCCAATGTTATCAGCATGTTTATTCCCAACACCTACGAAGTGTACTGGGATATTACCGCTGAAAAATTCATGGAACGCATGCACAAGGAATATACTGCCTTCTGGACCGAAAAACGTAAAGCCCGCCTTGCCGAGATAAGGCTTACCGAATTACAGTCTATGACCCTTGCATCTATTGTCGAAAAGGAATCGAACCAGAACGACGAAAAACCGGATATTGCCGGTGTATATATGAACCGCCTCCGGGATGGGTGGCTGTTACAGGCCGATCCCACACTGGTATACGCTCTGGGCGACTTCAGCATAAAACGTGTGCTCAACGTATACAAAACCATTGATTCGCCTTACAACACCTACAAATATTTCGGCTTACCCCCGGGACCCATCTGCCTGCCTTCCATTTCATCCATCGATGCAGTATTAAACTATCGCCAGCATAAATACATGTATTTCTGCGCAAGGGAAGATTTTTCGGGCTACCATAATTTTGCAGTCACCATGAACGAGCACCTTCTTAACGCAGCCAAATACCAGCAGGCCCTCGACCAGAAAGGAATCCTGAAATAGCACTTTTAATGAAGAATGATTTGGTAAAATTGGGCGTGATCTTCTTCTGTAAAAGGCGAGAATTGAGAAAGGAGTAATGTAAACCCAGTAACTTCCCGACTTCCACCACGGATTGCTTGTCTCTAAATATTTAATATAAAATAGACAATTACTTAATATTTAACCACTTGTGCTAAATCACCGGAGTATTGTTACTTTAACTCTCTTGCTAATACTTTTAAGTAATGGTAACATCCTGATTGCCCAGGGAACAAATACTGACTCTTTTGCTTCCGATACCCTGAACAGGAAAAGGCTCAAACTGGTCACCATAACTGAATCCTCGCTTTATGTAATAACCATGACCGGGCTCTACAGCCTGTGGTATCAAAATTATCCCCAGTCAAGCTTCCATTTTATCAATGATAATAATGAGTGGCTGCAGATGGATAAATGCGGGCATGTGACAACCTCGTATTATGTAGGCCTGATAGGTTATTCATCCCTGCGATGGGCCGGGCTAGAAGAGAAAAAAGCAATATGGTACGGGGGCATGACCGGTTTTGTATACCTTACCACCGTTGAGGTGATGGATGGGTTTTCGAAAGAATGGGGCTTTTCGCCTGGCGACCTGGCGGCAAACACACTGGGAACAGCCCTGTTTATCAGCCAGCAGCTGGCCTGGCACGAACAGAAATTCGTCCTGAAATATTCTTTTCACAGCTCACCATACGCGCAATACAACCCGGATCAGCTCGGGAGCAACCTCCCTCAACGCATGCTGAAAGACTATAACGGCCAGACTTACTGGCTTTCGGCTAATATAAGCAGCCTGGGCCTTGAGCATACAGGCTTCCCAAAATGGCTGAATGTCGCAATGGGTTATGGTGCCGAAGGCATGACAGCACCCAGCGGCAACCCCGCCGAAATAAATGGGATCCCGGTTCCCTACACCGAGCGGTACAGGCAGTTTTATTTATCGCCCGATATCGACCTGAGCCGTATCCATGTGAAATCAAAAATGCTGAAACTCCTGCTCAATACCTTTGGTTTTATCAAAATCCCGATGCCAGCAGTGGAATTCAATAAAAAAGGGGTGAAATTTCGCCCTCTCTACTTCTGAAAGAAACTATAAATCAAGTAATTAATATTCAATGAGAAAGACTCTGATTTTTACAATTATACTATTTAGTGCCATTTTCGTCTTTGGGCAGAAAGAAAACTCCAGCCCAAATTACAAGAAAGGCTTAAAAGCACTTCATGCGAAAAATTACACTGAAGCCATATCGCTCCTGACTATGGCAATAGAGCAAAACCCGACCGCACTTGCCTACCTTAACCGGTCTGAGGCTTACTACAACACCGGCGACAGTTGTGCCTTCTGCATGGACCTGAAGACAGCACGCTTAAAGGGTAATTATGATGCATATAAAAAATTCAGGGACAAATGCCAGTTTACTACTTCTGATAACCCCGTGCCGGACTCAATCCTGAAAAAACATCCGTATGTGGTTGATATAGAAATCATCCATGATAAATGTGACCCGGACAGTATTGTATATGCAGCTTCCAAAAATGAAGACGAATCATGGTCAGATGAAATTTCGAAAATAGAAGATGTTCCTATTTATACCCTGATTGAGAAGATGCCGCAATTTGTAGGTGGTGATGATGCCAGGAACCGGTTTCTCAGCGAAAACCTGAAATACACTGAGGATGCATTGAATAAAGGAATAGAAGGCACAGTGTATGTTGCTTTTGTTGTTGAAAAAGATGGCAGTGTCTCAAATGTTAAAATCCTCAGAGGGATTGACAAGGGACTTGACAATGAAGTACTTCGGATAACCCGCCTGTTACCCAGGTGGATTCCAGGCACCCAGGATGGCAAACCGAAAAGGGTTTTGTTTAATATGCCTGTCTATTTCAAATTAAAAGGAAGGTTGCGACTTTGATCAAAATAGAATTTTAGCCGGGTAAGGAAGAATAGGGTTATAAAAGCCTTAATGTTTCGGCATGAAAGAACGAACAGCAAAATGGCTCAAGGAAGGCTGAATGGAAAAACCGTCAGGGTAGTCCTTAATATATCGTTTTACTCCAAGTTTCACGGGTAAGCCCTGTGCATTACCAACACACGATTGAATGGCAAAATAAAGCATCGCCACTACACATTAAACCTGATATTCAGTATATCGCCGTCGCACACCACGTAGTTTTTACCTTCTATGGCCAGCTTACCGGCTTCTTTACAGGCATGTTCCGTTTTTAAGGTAATATAGTCGTTGTATTTCATGACTTCGGCGCGGATAAAGCCGCGTTCGAGGTCGCTGTGAATCACGCCTGCTGCCTGTGGGGCCGTCATACCTTTGTGAATGGTCCAGGCACGCACCTCCTTTACCCCAACCGTAAAAAACGACATCAGGTTCAGTAGTTTATAGGCTGATTGTACTACTTTATTTACTCCAGGTTCAGTGAGCCCGGCGTCGGCAAGGAAAATTTCACGGTCCTCGGCGCTCTCGAGTTCAGCAATTTCGGCTTCGAGTTCGGCAGCCATCACCAATACCTCTGCATCTTCGTCTTTTACAGCAAGTTTCAGTTTATCGGAGTAGGCATTGCCGGTAGCAGCAGAAGCATCATCCACATTGCAAACATAAATAACGGGCTTGTCGGTAATCAGGTACATGTCAGCAATATGCTTGCGGTCATCCTCGTGTACCGGGGCAGTACGTGCCGGTTTGAAATCTTCGAGATGCTCTTTATAGATATTCAATACGTCAATTACTTTCTTCGCATCCTTATCACCCACTTTCACCAGTTTCTCGGTACGCTGTATTTTGCGTTCCACCATATTAAGGTCGCGTATGCAAAGTTCCAGGTCCACGATTTCCTTATCCCGGACCGGGTTGACAGATCCTTCGATATGGGGAACCGTATCGCTGTCGAAGCAACGAAGCACATGGATCAAAGCATCCGTTTGCTGTATTTCGGCCAGAAATTTGCTGGAAGTACTTTCGGCCTGCCCCGAACCTTTTGTAAGCCCGGGAATATCGACCAGGTCGACGGTAGCATGCAATACGCGAACCGAATGAATCAGTGAATCGAGCACATAAAGCCGGCTGTCGGGAACGTTGATCTGCCCCATATGCGACTTCTGTATGCCCGGTTGGCTATGCACCTTCGTATTTGCAACACAATTGAACAGAGTGGTTTTGCCGGTATTGGCCAAACCTATAATTCCACATTTCAGCGCCATTTTCCTATAGATTTAAAGCTGCAAAGGTAGTAACATGAGGCGTGAAAAAAAAGAGGTAAAAGACGGGCACCGAATGTCGCCAATCCTGCCTGGCAAGCCGCCAAAACCGGGGTGTCATTTTAGAAAATCCGCATATAGTATTTCTGCTCCGAGTATTTAAAATACCAGAATAGCCGACGATTCACCTCTATACCGTAATCAACTGACGGATCATAATTGATAAACGAATCAATAACGAGAGGGTATTTGCCATGTGTAAGGTAAATATTCCAGTTGCTGACGGTATTCAGGTTTTTGCCCCGGTAATATTCGTTGCTGTAATCTTTGGAAGGGGAAAAATTCAAGGTGTACCATTGGTCGAAGCCCGGATCGATGATGGTTATTTCATATTCGGTACTATCATTTACGATGCTGATGCCCCTGGCAGAAGAAGCTGCTTTTTGCTGAGTAGAACATGAGCATACCAGCAACAAGATAAATAAGGAAAACAGAAAGTTTTTCATAGCAATACGCTTTTAATGAGCCGTATAAAGTGGGTTTCAGGGTTCACGTATCTAGAGATTAACAAATTCCATACCGTATTGTAACAGCAATTCAAGTTACTAAAAGATAACTTTAGGCACTCTAGGCACTTAAAATAACAACTATTACAGCCTGAGTGGTTTCCATTGAACTATTGCTGATTTTTATCCTCGAACAGGTTCCCCTGAACGGCCATTTTAGCTTTAATTCCGGCAACTTCATTCTGCAAAGCAGCCAGGGCGCCTGCCATTTGGTTCGCCGGGAGGTTTGGCTCGGGAAGTTCCGAACTGATATAATGTACAAAGCGCCAAACCTCGCGCAGGTCTTTAAGTTCCACCGGGTACGACTCGTAGAGCGGGTTAAGGGAGTGCAGCATCAGCCGGCCCTCGGATTTCAGCCGGTTCTCGGCCACCTTGAACATGATGCCATCGTTCAGCGTAAGGATAATATAGGCCTGGCGATCGCGTATCATATCCCAGTTCTGCACAAATTCGCCGGTCACCCACGACATATCGGGAATAGGCAGCATGGAGTCGCCGGATATCTGGAATGTGCGGTATTTGCGGTCGGCCGAAAGAAACGGCATCTGGAAGGTAGGCAACACCTTTATATATTCGGGATCGGCAAAACCGGTGCGGTAGCCAGCCGAGGCCTTCTGGTTTATTACTTCGATATTTTCCCTGTTGTTGCTGTCGACGGTAGTAGTGAGCACCCGAAGGTTGCCCCCGTTCACGAAAATATCGTACCCGTGTTCCAACTGGTATAATTCGCTTTCACAAAGCGTAGCCAGGTCAACGGTGAGTAGTGTATCCACAGATATTTTGAAGTATTTCGCCAGTGCCAGCAAGGCTTCGATGCCGGGTTCGGCCACCCCGTTTTCGTAGCCGCTCAGGGTTGAGCGTTTCATAGTAAGGGCGAAGGCAATGTCGTCCTGCGTGCGGCCGCGCCGTTTGCGCAGCAGCTTGATGTTTTGTCCGAATATAGGTTCCATGGTTAGTAAGTTGGAATACTGAATTTTAGCTCTTTCGACATTTCAAAAATCACAAATCAATCCGGCCAGTCTGACTGTTGGTGCTAACTTTAGACACTTTAGGCACTTTAGGCACTTTAAGTACTTAAGGCACTTTTTTTATCTCCCTCCGGCCGTAATTCAAAAATTATGATTATATTGTAGTCATTCTTTTGATCAATTATTAATCAAAAGTAATACATTTTAAGGAATAATGTACAACGAGATAAAAATAATTTCACCGCAGGGTTTACCCGACAGCCTTCGTAAAACGGGCCGCACCATTGTGCATATGGATCTCGACACGTTTTTTGTCGCGGTGGAGCGGCTTATGAACAGCAAACTTATAGGGAGGCCGGTGATCGTAGGTGGCTTTTCGGATCGCAGCGTGGTGTCGAGCTGCAGCTACGAAGCCCGCACTTTCGGGGTACATTCGGCCATGCCCATGAAAATGGCGCGCATGCTATGCCCCGATGCCATTGTGGTACGTGGTGACATGGAGCAATACACCAAATATTCCAATATGGTTACCGATGTTATTGCCGAGAGTGCGCCATTGTATGAAAAAGCTTCTATCGACGAGCATTACCTCGACATTACCGGCATGGACCGTTTTTTCGGGAGCGTGAAATGGACGCATAATCTCAGGCAGCGTATCATCAGCGAAACGGGGCTGCCTATTTCGCTGGGGCTTTCGGTAAACAAAACGGTATGCAAAATAGCCACCGGCGAAGCCAAACCCAACGGCGAACTCGAAATTCCCGTCGAAAGGGTGATCACTTTCCTGGGGCCGCTTTCGATCAGCAAAATCCCCGGCATAGGCGAAAAAACCTACCGCCTGCTACGCTCCATGGGCATAGCCACCATCGACACCCTCGGTCATATGCCCCCCGAAATGATGGAAAAGGTGCTGGGGCAGAGCGGGCTTATGATCTGGAAAAAAGCCAACGGCATCGATACCAGCCCGGTTATCCCCTACTCCGAACGCAAATCGGTCAGCACCGAAACCACCTTTAAACACGATACTACCGACATACATATGATCAACGAACTGCTGGTGCGCATGGTGGAGAAAATTGCCTTTACACTCCGCAAAAAGCAGAAACTCACCTCCTGCGTAACGCTAAAGATCCGCTACTCCAACTTCGACACGCATACCGTTCAGCAACGCATCGGCTACACATCCTTCGATCATGTGCTTATACCCGTGGCCAAGGAATTGTTCCGCAAACTATACCAGCGCCGCATGCTTATCCGGCTTGTGGGCGTAAGGCTGAGCCACCTGGTAACGGGAGTGCAGCAGATCGACCTTTTCGACCAGACGCCCGAACTCATTAACCTTTACCAGGCCGTTGACCGTATGCGCCTGCGCTATGGACGGGCTGCCGTAATCAGGGCTGTGGGGGTCGGGACGGAGGAAGATGAGGATGATTGAGAAGATGGTTGACAAGAAGACATAATCCAACTTAAAACTTCCAACTCTTAACTTCCAACTTCCAACATTAATAAATGTACCTCAACTGCCACTCATACTACAGCCTGCGTTACGGCACCTTCCCGGTTGAAAAGCTGGCGGAGATGGCTGCGGAAAATGGCATTGGTACCCTGGTGCTTACCGATATCAACAACAGCATGGGTGTGGTCGATTTTGTGAAGGCCTGCAACAAAAACGGGGTAAATCCGGTGGCAGGCATCGAATTCCGCGACGGGAACGAACTGTTATATATAGGTATTGCCCGCAACAACGAAGGATTCAAAGAGCTGAACGAATTCCTGAGCCATCACAACCTCAACAAGCTTCCCCTGCCCCGCACAGCACCTGTTTTCAGCCACAGCTATGTTATTTATCCTTTCGGGGTAAAAACACCTCCCCAATTGCACGCCAATGAATACACCGGCATACGCAGCACGGAATTAAACCGCCTGCTTTCGTCGGAATACCTTAAGCAGCAGCACAAACTCGTAGCCTTGTGCCCCGTAACCTTCGACGGTGAACTTGGCTATGAACTGCACCGCAACCTGCGTGCCATCGATAACAACACCCTGCTGAGCATGCTGGTTCCTTCGCAGGTGGCCGCTCCCGACGAGCGTTTTACCCGGCAGGAAGAACTTGAATCCTTATTCGGATACTACCCGCAGATTATAGCCAACACCGGCAAATTACTGGATGATTGCAGTATAGCTTTCGAATTTGGTACTGTAAAGAACAAAAAACTGTTCACCCGCAGCGCTTACGACGACCGACTGCTGCTCGAAAAGCTGGCTCTCGACGGACTGGTTTACCGCTACGGCAAAAGCAATAAGGAAGCCAGGCAACGGGTAAAACACGAACTCGGGATCATCGACAAACTGGGGTTTTCATCCTATTTCCTGATCACCTGGGACATCATCCGTTATACCATGAGCCGCGGGTTCTACCATGTGGGGCGCGGCAGCGGGGCCAACAGCATTGTAGCCTATTGCCTTCGCATCACCGATGTTGACCCCATTGAACTGAATCTTTATTTTGAGCGCTTCCTGAACCCGAAACGCAGCAGTCCGCCGGATTTCGATATAGACTTTTCGTGGAAAGACCGTGACGAAGTTTTCGACTATATTTTCAAACGCTACGGGCACAAACATACAGCCCTGCTGGGTGCTACCTCCACGTTCAAAGGGAAATCTATCCTGCGCGAACTGGGTAAGGTATACGGTCTGCCCAAAGAGGAAATTGACCTGCTGGTGGAAGAACCTAATAACCCGTTGAATAACAACGATATCACCAGCCATATCCTGAAACTGGGTACACGTATGACCGACTTCCCCAACAT
>JBAXXB010000138.1:0-11124 GCA_037128115.1 Bacteroidota bacterium | reverse complement strand
GCTGATTATTATGGATAGCGGAAACAACAATAAAATTGTGAACGATTCCACTATAACCATTTTCAGTAGCGATCAATCCATAAATCAGCTCACGGCACTCTTTGTCATGAAAAACAATACCGACACAACCCTTTCAGTCTTTTTGCGAAAGTCGGTCAACCACATGAATGACAGCACAAGCGATTATTTTTGTTTTTATGTCAAATGCTGGCCCGATGACGACACGACTAATATTGCTGATACTATTCCTGCCGGAGGTTTAGATTATACTTTTGCAACCCATGTAACCCATGTGCGCAGGTTTGATTATCCACAGCCCCTGTTGCCCCCGGGATTGACGTCGATTACCTATACTATATTCGACAATACAACATTTACTGAACCTGTCGAAGCCAGGGTTACTGTAATTTATCACCTGAGTCCTCTGGAGATAATTGAACCGAAATCTGCAACGACAGAAGTATATCCTAATCCCGCAACTGATTTTATCAGGGTAAAAACGGATAGCCCTATCCAGGGTAAATTAAAAGCTGCCATTTACAACTCCCAGGGGATTTTAGTCAGAAGTGAAGAAATTGTGAACAGTGGCAATAGTATGACTATTCAAACAAACGACCTGTCCCCTGGTTTTTACACCGGTATTCTGACTTCCGAATTGAATACCCGTACAAGTTTCCGTTTTATACAAGCCAGGTAAAGGATGGCAGTTGGCAGAGGATGGATTTGGGGAAATAAAAAAAACAGATTCTTAAAAGCAAATCAGCCCATTTATTAATTCAGATTAAGCCGCGAAATCATGCTTTCGGCGGGATTTTTCAGGGAGTATTTTACTTCTATCCAACAAACCTGGCCTGAAGTGAATTCATCAAATAGGGATTTAACGGCAGAATCTGGCTCTACTAATTCGGTTTTCGAATAGGGCTTACCTTTATTTTCAATAATATAGGTTATCATATATCCTACCGTCTTCTGATTAGTTCCGTTCAGGTGCTGAAAGGATGATTTTTTATCCACTATGTTCCTAACTTCAACCCTGGCAACGCCTTGGTATTGACTTTCTTTTATCTTTTTATAGATTGGTGGTATTGTGAGAAACCCTAGTATGATTAAAACAGTTAAACCCAGTACCATGAAGTTTTTAATTCCTATGTTTAACCTGATCCAATTTATCATATTCATTTCTTTTGTGTAAAAGTAGGTTTTTTTGTTTCGGTCTGTAAAGAGGACCTAAACTTTCAGCCAATAATAAACTTCTGATGGTTTAGCCTATATTCAGTAAATAATAAGTTATCAGGTATTTATACAGCAATAAATACGAAGTCAAGCAGCCGGAGAGAATTCTTGCTTTATTTCTTGTCAATTCGATTATATCTCTTAAATGGTATTTCAGATTTCTGTAATTTCGGCACATCCTAAAGCACCAACGTGACAAACTTTGAAAGCCCATCCGTGAAAAAAATGATTTCGGATTTAGCCAGTGAAGGGTTTACCTTTCATGAGGATTTTGATGAAATTAACGAATTCCGGTTTGGGAAATTCTATAGAAAGCGGAGACTTGACAATGTGGTCTTTGAAAAGGAGGGGATTATCATTAAAATCTACAATAAATTATTTTTCAGGGTAACCGGACTATCTCATTTATGGGATGAAAAAACGGAAAAACCGGTAAGAGTCACAGATGATGAATTTTATGAAATTCAAAAACACTTAATCCGTTATTTGTTTTTCCACAGCATTGATCGACAATCAGTACTTTAATAGTATTAGGAGGAAAACAAAATTGGAGATCTAAGCTGCCCGCCTTTCAATAGAGCAGATTGCAAGGAATCAAGGTTTTAAAAGCCTTCGTATATCAAAAAGAAACGTAACATCAAAAGTTATTGCCGATATTGCAGTGTTTTTACTCCAAGGTAAAAAGATTGGGAAATCAGGCCAATTATTCCTGTAGGTGGGAGTATATCATCAATTTATAATATAGGGTATGAAAATTCTACTAACAGGTGTTACTGGTTATATTGCCCAACGACTGCTGCCGGTCCTGGTACAAAAAGGCCATCATGTAGTGTGCTGTGTGAGAGATAAAAGCAGGTTTAATTCTCAAAAATACGACTCCGACCTAATAAGTGTTATCGAAGTTAATTTTATTAACAAGGCGACTCTGTCGGCCATCCCCAACGATATTGATGTGGCTTATTACCTGATTCATTCCATGTCAACACAATCGGGCGACTTCGAGGAAATGGAAAAAGTTTGTGCGGTAAACTTCCGCGAACGAATACAAAATACCAGTGCTAAACAGGTCATATACCTGAGTGGCATTGTGAATGAAACGGTCTTATCAAAACACCTTGCATCAAGGAAAAAAGTGGAAAGCCTCTTGTCAGAATCCACTTTTGCATTAACCACATTACGAGCAGGCATTATTGTTGGTTCGGGCAGTGCGTCCTTTGAAATTATCCGTGATCTGGTTGAAAAACTGCCCGTTATGATCGCTCCCCGGTGGCTGAAGACAAAATGCCAACCCATCGCCATACGGAATGTGATTGAATTTTTATATGGTGTATTGTGCAACCCGTTGACTTACAATAAGTCGTATGATATTGGCGGTCCCGATATACTCTCGTATAAAGAAATGTTGCTGAATTTTGCAAAAATCAGGGGGTTAAAGCGGAGTATAACTGTAGTTCCTGTTATGACACCCAGGATTTCCTCCTATTGGTTGTATTTTGTAACTGCTACCTCGTACGCTTTAGCGCAGAACCTGGTCCATAGCATGAAGGTAGAGGTAATCTGCAACCCGAATAATTTAGCTTCCGTTTTAGGGATTTCACTCCTTGATTTTAATACCTCAATCAGGCTTGCATTTGATAAAATTGAGCAGAACCAGGTGCTGTCAAGTTGGAAAGATGCCCAAACGAGTGATCTCTTACAAAAGGGCATTTCGCAATTCATAGAAGTTCCGGTTAATGGATGCTTTATAGATACCCGGAAAGAGCAAGTGAAAGACACCCAAAAAGCTCTTAACCGAATTTGGCAGATAGGGGGGAAGACCGGGTGGTATTATGGAAACTGGCTTTGGGAGATCCGTGGGTTTATCGACCAGATGGAAGGAGGCGTAGGGATGCGGAGAGGCAGAAAAAGTGATACGGATATATTCCCCGGTGATGCCTTGGATTTCTGGAGAGTATTATATGCTGACAGGGATGAAAAAAGATTATTGCTTTATGCCGAAATGAAAATGCCCGGGGAAGCATGGCTGGAATTTAAAATTGATGAAAACGATAAATTAATTCAAACGGCTACATTCCGCCCCTTAGGATTAATGGGCAGGCTTTACTGGTATTCGGTTTTGCCTTTTCATGCCTTTATTTTTAAAGGGATGATACGCGAAATTTCGGCCGATTAATCACAGAAATTATAAATTGCATGCCGAAGCCGCTGAGGGCAAAACCGGCAGATAAGCAAAAAAAACAGCCGCCCTGACAGAGGGCGGCTGCAAAACTGAATGATATAGCTACTAAGATGGAAGTAAAAGTAGGTTTAAAAAGGGATATTATAGAATATTATCTTGAGGCGTTAATAGAGGTTTGTATTGTGTAATTCTTTTTAATGCCACAAAAGTAGACTCATTTCCCCCACGTTGCTTTCTCTTTGAGTGAACGGTATGATTAATCAGGTAAGATGGCATTTCTGGCAAAGGAAAGGTAAATACTGAAGGGAATCCCTGCCGCGGCTAGGACTCTTAGTGAGGGGCAGTTCATTAGGAATCGTTGATATTATACAGGAATGGCAGGACAAGTTCTACTCTCGTGCCCGGATATAACTTGCCAGGGATGGATTCCGAATAATTAATACTAGATTCGGTATTATATTTTTTACTCAGCAGGCCTAAACGCTTTTGAATGATCTGCAAGCCCAAATGCTGATGATGGGAGTTTTTAGAGGAATATTCCTGTGATTTTTTCATCCCGATCCCGTTATCCTCAATAATTATTTTCAAGGATTTTGGTTTGTAGGCCAGGATACGGATTTTAACAAATCCTTGGTCCTCCAGCGATGCTATCCCATGCCAGATGGAATTTTCAGCAATGGTTTGAATAATCATGCTGGGAATGAAGACTCCATTTTCTTCAAAAGCTTCATCCATTTCGATGCTGTAATCGAATTTGTTTTCAAGCCTCTTTTTCTCCAGCTCAAGATAATTCCTCATACGGTCAACCTCCTCTTCGAGAACGATCATGGGAGTGTTGATGGAATTCAGGTTTTGTCGTATTAAACTGGCAAATTGCGACAGGTATATAACAGCTTCGCTTCCTTTATTTTTAAGCAGGTAATTTTGAATTGACCCCAGTGAATTAAAAATAAAATGCGGATTCATCATCGACTGCAGTGCTTTTTGCTCCATAACTATCAGTTGGTGATTGACTTCCACCCGTTTCATCTTTTGAATCCGGATCAGTGAAATGATCAGAAAGATAATACCGGAGGCAATGAGCACTATGAATGCCCAGAAGACCGGGTATTCGACCAGGGTTGGTTTGATGGTGATGGCTAAATCCAATGGGCTGCTCCATCCGGAATTTGATTTTCGGACCCTTAACTTAAATACATAATGGCCCTTTGGCAGATTTTGATACACAATTTCAATCCTGCTTTCTTTTCCAAGGGTCCATTTGTTTTCAGCACCAACAAGCATATATGAATAAAATACCGAGCCTGAGGAGTAGCCTATACAGCCAAATGACAAGTTTATTTTGTTTTTGCCAGTAAGTTTCAGTTCATTGCCAGGATAATTACTCAGTACATCATTTACGCTTATAGATTGCAGAAATGGAGTAGGTGGCAGAGCAGAATTTATTATAGATGATTTGGCAATAATTGTCAGGCCGTCGTCACTCGCGATATACAAGGTATCTTTATGGATAAGGATATCATTTATGTTATTAAAACTAATGTTCAAAGGTTCTAGACTGATTGAATTTCCAGTAATTACCTTCTTCGGGTTGTGACAAACAAATATATCAGTGATTGTGGCCAGGTACAAGGTAGAATCCGTATAAAAAATATTTTTAATTTGCAGTTCGACAGGAGTATCAAATGCCTTCGTCAGATTATAGAGCTTGTGATTCTGCAAAATATAAAGGCTATCCCCGTCAATGTTTAGCAACTCGGTAGAATTATCCAGAAACACATGGCCCAAAATGGTCGTTCCATTAAATCTGGATAAATCCGGGCAAATAACCAGTCCGTTATTTTGGTACAGGTAATTTTTTTTTGCGTTAATAACTAATTCATTTTCTGCGTTAAAGAAAGCATTGTTGATTCGTTCGCTGATCTCATTAAAACTGGTTTTCAGCAAAGGTTTAAAGGTGCTCGTAAGAAGTATTGTATTTTGATCAAACAAGGCAGCAAGATTTCCATGGTAGTCATCGGTAATTTTCTTTATATGAATGGTGTAAATCAGCCTCTTACTGTAACCAATCTCTTTGGATAAAGCCATAAATTTTATATTCTCAAATGTACATAGCCTGTTACCGATAGAACCTAACAGAAGCGTATTGTTCTTTAACAGGTATGCTATATTAACTGGCCGTAAATCCTTTGGCACCGGCAAGACATAAAAAAAATCGTTTTTTAATAAATAAGCTGATTTGGTGCTTGTACACCAAATCCCAAGTCCAGGGGAATCGCAAAGCTTGTTAACCCCATAATTATCAAAATATGTGCGATCAAAGTGATTTTGCATTAATATATCATGATTGATCACATAAATGCCGTCCGATTGTGTACTGATCCAAATGTTTTTTTCGTGATCCTGCAAAAGACCGAGTGCATCCCTGATATTAAAGTGCCTGACGACTTTATTGTTTTTAAGGCAATACACGCCCTCATCGTATGCAGCTATCCATAGGTAGCCATCAGAATCTTCAAGTACAGTTTTAATTTTATTTGCTCCAGCCGGAAAAATAATTTTTTCCTTTTGAAAATCACCTGTGACTTTTATCAGTTCACTATCATACGATTTTACATAATATGTATTATTCCTGGCAGGAAAAACTGCCATACAATGCAAACTGGAGTCAAGAACTGCTGTTTTTTTATTTTGGGGCAAATCCTGGCTGTATATGCCTCCATTACACCATATTACCCAATCTCCTGAGGTTTTTTTGCTCAGATATAAAACTTTAAAAATGCTCAGATATTTTTTGATATAAGGTAGCTCAGAGGCTATGTTTTTAAAGAGCAGGTATTTTGAAACTTTGTTATTGGTATCCAAAGCGAAGACCTCTCTTTGCCAGTTGTAGAAATAGATGGTCTGCCTGGAATCTGTGATAAAATCGACAGGAAAGCCCTTGCCGGTTAATGAATTAAGGAAGGGGGCGTTATTGCCATTGAAGACCTTGTTGTTGAGAATAAAGTTTACAGTTCCGTTGTAGTTAAAAATCCAAACCCGTCCTTTTGAATCCTCTTTAATACGAACCACATCATTGCTGCTTAAGCCATCCCTTTTCCTGTAGCTGGTAAAGTTGGAACCATCAAATTTTACTACCCCGGCATCGGAAGTGAACCATAAAAATTTCCGGCTATCCTGGTAAATCTGGTAAATCGTATTGGTAGGCAAGCCATCGAGAGTGGTATAATGACGGATATAGGGATTTTGAGCAAAAATATTGGCACAAAATCCCAGGATGAAAGCAATATTGAGTAAAGGTGTTTTTCTCAAATTTAATTTATTGAAATTGAATACTGCTTAACCACTTCACGAAATTCTGTTAGCTTGCGTCTTGAAATATCCAGCAGGGAACCATCTTTTAGCTCAGCAAAGTTCCCCTGGAAACTGGAATACCCCGTCAGGAAATTCAGATTAATAATTGTAGACTTATGTATCCTGAAGAACTCCGGGCTTTCCAATATCTTTTCAAATTCGCCCAAAGTGCGGGTTGCAATGATTTTACGATCACCTGTAAGGTAAAGCACAGTATAGTTATCATCTGCCTTCAGGTACATCAAATCCGTTATATTCACCAAGCGGAACCCCATTTGTTCGGGTATAGTCAGTTTGGTGACAGTGCTGTTTTTGGATTGCAGGTGTTCGTGCAGGTTTTGTAATGACTGATTATACACATCCTGGATTTCTGTATAGCTACGGCGAAGTTCATGATGGTATATGGCCTTCTTAACCGCTTCCTGCAGTTCAAACGGGTTAATCGGCTTCATGAGATAATCGACGGCATTTGCTTTCAATGCTCTTAACGCATGTTCCTGGTAGGCTGTGGCAAAAATCACCCCGTAATTACTGGCGGGAATCGAACGCAGAAAGGCAAAACCATCTTCTTTTGGCATGGAAATGTCGAGGAAAATAAAATCCACTATATTGCTCTCAAGGATTTCCCTCCCTTCGGCGGCAGATGCGGCTACGCTGCATACATGAATTTCGGGACAGTATTGTCTTAACAATATCGATAATGCTTCGCGATTATTCTTTTCATCATCGATAATGATGGCGGTATATTCTTTCATCCGATAAAGATATTCTTTCTTAAGGTAGATTATTCAAATACGCAGTAATAATACTGGCCAGGTATTTCTGGTAAACAAGATCGTGGCCATTAAGAGAAAAATGCCAATTCTGTCGGTTAACCCGATCTCATTGGGCCGTCAAAAGAGCGAGCCATACAAATGAGCTTCTACTGATCAATATTTGTCGGATGTGTCCGAAACGGGATCGGGCATGTAACTGTCAAAATCAGCCAGGAATATTAGGGGAATGGGTCCTGCCAACCACCTCAGTAGAAGCCGCTCATGAATGGGACAACCATCGCCAGGATAAAATTTACATGAATGCATCAGTTGAATCCGGATTTGCCCTGGTCAAAACTAAATCCAAAAATATTCCGAATCTACTAATGCGCCGGCAGTGAGCTTATTGAACATAGCAGGAGACAAGCATAGTTGGGCCAGGTTTAACAATTGGGGCGCCCAAAGAGCGGCTGATAAGTAAAGCCATTTCTGCCTGATTACGGCAACTCATTGATCATCTGGGCTATTTTCTCGAAAGCATTTTCGTCCTTTATCACGTATTGCTCGGCGCCTTTTTGTAAGGTCTGTATAGCAATCCCGTAGCGTTCCTGGCTCGAAAGCATAATGACATGAATGCCCGGGTAATTTTTCTTGATAGTCTCAAGAATTTCCATTCCATTGGCTGCATCCTTGTGAACCGAGTTCAGGTAATAGTCGAGGATAATGACATCCGGCTCTTCCGAAAGGTTTTTCAAACAATCTTCACCGGTGTGAAAAGAATGAACTTTATGGGCAATCTTACGGGTGAGATAATCCTCCAATGCCTCAGTAAGCATGGAATCATCATCCACTACAAAAATCTTCCTGGGCTTTATGTATTCCATCATGGCTGTTTTTTTTGTAAATTTAAGGCTAATATTTTATTCCCTATGCGTAAAAATTAAAATTGTGCCGTGTGAACTTTCATTTAAGATTTTAGTAGGGAAGAGATGTGGAGGGTAAAGGGGGAGAATGTTGATTAGAAGTGTGGAAGAAGGGAGAATAAACGATCCGCAATTCCCATCCTATTTTATAAACGACTGTTATTTAAGTATATAAATACCGCTCTAATCAGGCGTGGAGCAGAATATTTCCAGTTCGGTCATTGCCTGCCGTATATAAAGAAGCAAGTGTTGAATATTTTCATCCAGGAAAGGGCCTTTTATTTCCTGCCGGCAGTCCATCTCTATTTTCAGCGCAAGTTCTTTAGAGTCATTCATTCCCATCATGATCCACTTGGTTTTGAATGCATGAACCTGGCCGGCAATTTCACCATAATCGCCGGAGGCCAGGGCCGAGGTCACTTTTTCTGTCAAAACAGGAGCCGTATCCAGGAACATGTGTATGTACTTCCGCATGCGTACTTTGTCACCCTCACAAAACTTTTCGAGATAGGCAAGGTCTGAAACACCTGTGCCCGTTTCTTTCCTGCCGGCAGTCCTGGTACTTTTCTGATCCAATAACCTTATCTCCCTTCCTGCTGCTTTTGCGATTGCAGTAATAAGCTGCGATACCCTGAAGGGTTTAGGGACATAATCATTCATTCCGGCAGCACGACATTTATCAAGGTCGGTGCGCACTACACTTGCAGTTAATGCAATGATTGGGACATCCCGGTTCCGGCTTGCGGATTCTGAATTACGGATCTGCCGTGTGGCTTCATAGCCGTCCATCAGGGGCATTTGCACATCCATCAAGACTACATCAAAATCCTTTTTTTGAGCGAAATCCACAGCCTCAATCCCGTTAGTGGCGACTGAAAGGTCTACACTTGATTTTGATAGAAGGGTGTCGCGCACCACGATACGGTTATACTCGTTGTCGTCGACTATAAGTATACGCAGGCCATCCAGTATGCTGCCGTCCAGCTGTTCATTCGTTTGCCGGGTCTCCATGTTACCGGCTGAACCCTCCGGGCAGGTAATTTCGAAGGAGAAAACAGTGCCTGCCCCCTCTTCGCTTTCGATGGAAATAGTGCCACCCATCAGTTCCACCAGTTGCCGGCTGATGGTTAATCCAAGGCCGGTGCCCCCGAATTTTCGCGTGTCCGACGAATGAGCCTGTGAGAAACTCTCAAATACGGTCTGCAATTTGTCTTCCGGTATGCCTATGCCGGTATCTATGACCGAAAACCGCACGGCATCCTGATGGGTTCCCTTCTTCACCTCCAGGGTTACACTCCCTTTTTCGGTGAATTTCAGGGCATTCCCGGCAAGATTGATGAGTATCTGGTTTAAACGCACGGAATCTCCAAGTAGTACCGGCGGAATGTTGCCGCCAATATCGGTCATAAGCTCAATTCCTTTTTCATCGGCTTTATGCTGTAAAAGCTGTTTCACCTGCTCAACCAAATCCCTGATTGAAAAATCAATCTGCTCAATTTCCATTTTACCGGCCTCCATCTTCGAAAGATCGAGAATATCATTTATGATATGCAGCAGGCTGTCGGATGATTTTCGTATACCATCCAGGTAGTGTTTCTGGTCTTCACGTGGATTCTTGTCGATCAGCAGGTTCGTCATCCCCATTACGGCATTCATGGGAGTGCGTATTTCGTGGCTCATATTGGCAAGGAATTGTTGCTTGAACTTTTCGCTTTGCTCAGCCCTTTCTTTTTGAACCACTACTTCAGCCGTTCTCTGGGTAACGGTCTCCTCGAGGGTTCTCTGCCTTTTCTTTAATGAAGCTACCCTTCTCCTTATATAGTACCATACACTACCAATTACCAGGATGAAATAAAGACTATACGCCCACCATGTTTCCCACCAGGGCGGTAGAATGGTAAAAGTGAAAGTAGTGCCTTCTTGATTCCAGACTCCGTCGGCATTCATAGCTTTTACGGTAAAGCTGTATTTTCCCGGTCCCAGGTTAGTGTACCTGGCCTGGCGTAGCATACTTGCCTGTATCCAGTCTTTATCATTTGGGGAAAGCCTGTAGGCAAAACGGCATTCATTACCTCGGTTGAATTGTATGGCGGTAAAATGGAAGGTCAGGTCGTTCTGGTTATAGGTAAAGGTAGTCTTTCCTGCTACTGAAATATGGACCGGCATTTGTCCCTTATCACCAAGGGTGGCCGGCTTTCCGGAAATATCAAGATCGGAGAGTATTACCTGGGGTCCTATGGTATCAATTCTGATTTTATCGGGATAAAAGGAGATAAAACCGCTCTTGCTGCCACAAAAGATTTCCCCTTCAGCAGTTTCACAAAAGGAACAATAGTTAAATTCCATATCCTGCAAACCATTCAACCTGTCAAAAAACTGGGATTGCCCTGTTTCAGGATTGAACCGGCACAGACCATTATTTGTGCTGACCCATAATAGCCCTTTTGAATCTTCCAGCATCCCGCGTATCGAATTGCTTGGCAGACCATTTGAATTATCGTACCGCTTCAGGATCTTCCCGTTTTTGTCCATTAACAACAACCCCAGTAGGTAATCTCCTACCCAGAGGTTCCCGGTTTTGTGATCTTCGAGGATAGAACCCATTACATCGGCTGGCCCGGTGAGGATTACAAAACAGAATGTTCAAGTTGTTTTTCAAAAAGATGAATCGAATAAAATA
>JBAXXB010000137.1:0-11128 GCA_037128115.1 Bacteroidota bacterium | reverse complement strand
ACCGTGTTGGTGATACGAAGGCGGCATACCCTGGTGCCGGGTGCAGTTGTGCTTGGTATTGAACCCGATCCCGCGCCGGGAGGTGTTCGGGTCGTAAGTTTAATGGCGTTCTGTACCTGCGACCATATAACACTGTTGGGTTGCTGTGCCGTTAGTAATTGCGAGGAGGAGGGTACTATGGAGAGGGAAATAGTTCCCCCATTGTAAATGCCTGGATTTACTACAATACCGGCTTGTACGGCTGCCATCTCGAAAGGACTGCTTGCATCGCTGTCGAGCAGGTACACATCGAATTCCATGATATTAGGCGCTGTTTGTGTGTCGTTGGCAAGCGTGAGGTTGAAATTGCTGATAACAGTAATTACAACCATCGTTATGGAGTTGGAAGTAGCCGGGCTGCCGCTGGCGCAGGGCGAATTGGAGGTCATTACTGCATATACCAGGTCGTTGTTCACCGGTACATAGGAATAAACAGCCCCGGTTGCTACAGCAACCGCATTCTTAAACCACTGGTACGTCGGCGTATCTCCGCCTCCCACGGGGGTGGCGGTAAAGGTTACAAGGGTACCGGCATTCACGTTGTTGGCATTGGCAACTATTGTTACACTGGCAGCCACTGTGGCCGTTTCGGTAATCACGGCGCTTCCGCTCATTGGAGTGGTGCCGCTTGCACTGGTGCCGCTTACCGTATAGGTCCCGGAAAGCTGGTTGCCAAAGGCAATGGCTGAGCCCGTTCCGGCTACAGTGGGAACCTGGGATACTCCCCCTTTGAGAAGAGTGTAGGTAACTCCGATCTGGGAGTTCGCCACTCCAACAGGCAAACCACTGCCACCCTGGCAATAGGATCCTCCACCTGTAACAGCATAAGCTGTGGGTGGTGTTGCCGATGCATTAAGCACAATATTGCTTGCATTGCTGAAACTGTTTGAAGTGGTGCAGGTAAGCTCGGTGTTTGTACCGCCTATATACTGAAATACTTTAGTAGGGTAAGGCGAGGTGGTGAAGTTGAATGCAAGGTTTGCCTGTGAGTTGGCCGTAAAAGCCACGGTATTGGTAATACGCAGGCGGCATACCCGTGTACCGGGAGCAGTTGAGCTCAAAACAGACCCTGAACCGGCACCAGGAGGTGTTCGGGGGGTAAGTTTAATGGTGTTTTGAGCCTGCGACCATACTACGCTGCCGGGCTGCTGGGCAGCTACTAACTGTGATGTGCCGGCAACAATCGACATGGTAATGGTGCCCCCGTTGTATATGCCCGAATTCACTACGATGCCAGCCTGTACTGCGGCCAATTCAAATGTATTGGAGCCATCGGTATCGAGCAGGTAAACATCGAATTCAAGAATATTATTCGCTGTTTGTACATCGTTTGCCAGGGTGAGATTGAAATCGCTGGAGGCCAGAGGTGAATAACGGCTTTGAGCTTTTATCTGCAGTACTGCAAGCAGTAAAAACAGTAGCGGAACGACTTTCAGAAATTTTGTTAGTGTTTTTTTCATCTGATCTATTTTTTTTTGAAGTTCAAATCTTTGTTTGAGGATGGTTAAGAAAAGGAATCAAAACGAATACCTTTTGGATACCGAAAACCATTTTACGGGGTAACAGCTCCTATAGCCTGTGAAGCATTATTATCAATAATCAGGAAGTCGGATCCATCAATTAAGCCGTCACCATTTACATCTTCGGGCAGGTAACCCGAACTGGCCTGTGCTGCCAGGTTGTCGACCGGAGCAAAGTCGCTGCCGTCGACTATACCATCCTGGTTTACATCGCCTCCGTACATCGCATAATGGGTGCCTGGACCTGCCATCAGAACCACATTGCCGCCAAATACATCGGAGGCTGCCTCGAAGGATTGGGTCACGCTGCTGCCTGAAAAGGATTTGGCTGTTGCGCTTACCGCTTGTATGCTGTTGCGGTGCTTTACAGTAATGTAATACGAGCCTGAATAGCTTGAAGGCACTGTTACTGTGGCTATACCGGTAGTACTCAAAGGAATATCAGAGGCTGTGTAAGCTATGGTACTGTAGCTGGAAGCACTGTGCAGTTCAACCGTAATATGATCGGCTACGCCGGCTGGCCAGTGTGGGCCATTCTCGTCGTTGGCCTGGTGCATGGTTCCGCTGCCGGCATACAGACCTTGCTCAAATATCACAAGGTTAAGTGTTTTCGATCCGCCTACAGGGATAACCGCAAGTGTCCGGGTGGTGCCATCGCCACAGGCGGTTGATGGAGTTACTACAATATCTCCCGATCCGCTACCTACCGTTACGGTTACCGAATTGGTGGTGCCTCCGGCAGTTTGTACCCAGCCTGATGGGAAGGTCCAGGTATAGGATACGCCCGAAACATTGGTTACTGAGTAAACCTGGCTGCTGCCTTCGGTGGGAGTGGTGGAACCGGTGATGACGCTGGGTTGGGCGGGACCGCTTGAGGTTGGGGTTACAAACAGAGTTTTTGCAGGTCCAGTCCCAAACATATTTGCAGGAATAACCAGCACAACACCTGTTTCGCTTCCAACTGTTACTGTAACTGAATTGGTTGTTCCACCGGCAGTTACAACCCAATCGGCAGGGAATAGCCAGGAGTAGGTTGCGCCATAAACATTAGTTACACTATAAATCTGTGATGAACCAATGCAGGGAGCTAATGAGCCAGTAATTGCCGATGGTTGTGCCGGTACGGTAAATTCCGACAGGTTCCTCGACCAAAGAGAGGCTCCATTAGCAAATACTTTGCCGTTTAAAATTACAATAGACGAGGCACTTGTTTGAGGGTAGATGTTTTCAGTCACATTATGCCAGGTAGCGCCTTTGTCATTTGAGCCCCAGATATTTCTGGTGGTTAAATTACCTGTTGAAATAAAAACATTTGATCCGCTTGCAGCAAGGCTTGTGGTATACATATCAGCTACAGGAATTGGGTATGTGATGTTCGTCCAGGTTTGCCCGTCATCATCCGATCTGTAAAGTGTATTTGCATCAACTCCAAAAGCATCTGTTGTCCGTCCTGAGATATAGATAGAGCCTCCGGCTATAACCATACGGTCGGAACTGGCAGCCAGCACCTGTGTCCAGGTAGCTCCATGATCCATTGACCGGAAAATCCCTCTCTGCGAGTAATAGGAAGTGCCATAAAGCATGCTGGTCCCGGTTGATAAATATACGCCAGGGCCCATATTTTGAAAGTACCAGTCAATAGCACCAAGGGTCCAGTTCTGTCCATCATCGGTTGAATAGTATGGTCCTGAAGATGTTCCTATATATAATCGGGAGCCGTCGGAATAAAGACTGTAATAACCGGTTGCAAATACGCTTATTCCGGTATTACTTAAGGTCCATGTTGCTCCATTGTCAGTTGAGCGTGAAACTCCGTTGATGTAATCACAGGTAAGATACACACCATTTTGAGTTAACCATGGCAAATTGCCAAAAGTAGTGCCAGACTGATAAACGCCGACCCGTCCGGGAGCAGAGTTTTCGGTCCAGCTATTGCCGGCATTCGTTGACCTGGAAACATCGTAGAATACAGAAGTTGCATCTGTTCCTATAAAAGGAGTATAAGGCGTTGGGTTTGTATTTGGTATCAGCCCTGAGCTCATATTTGTCCAGTTCTGACCCAAATCGGATGAACGGAAAACCTCTGAGCTTGCTGTAGCGGTAAAAATATCCGATCCTAACATAGCAATGGCAGGCTGATTTACACCATGACCTTTAATGCCCACATCCGATTGAACCCAGGTATCCCCGTTATTTTGCGTACGGAAAACGCCGCTAATCGTACCCGCATAAACTCCGCCGGTACTCATTACAATAGGAACAACACCCCTTGTAATCCCATTACTGTTAAGAGCTGTCCATGTTGCACCTCCATCCGTTGTTCGGATTACACCAGGATTAGAGGATGCGAAAATTACAGTAGCATCTCCCACTATAGCTGACCCTCCCCCAGAACCATTTGTCTGGGTCCAGCTCCCGGTACCGTTCGTATATTTCCAAATTCCTGATGCTCCAGCGTAAACATCAGTACCGATAATTGAAAGGCAATAAACCTTTCCGATACTAGCACCATTTGAACAAACTCCCCAGGTGAGGCCATTGTCAGTTGACTGACGTACTCCCCCACTATAAGAATCACCCGAATAAACAACCGTATCTGTGGCTGCAACAGCATTAAGCTGATTGCGCGACGATCCGATGGGTACTTTTGTCCAGGTTTCACCATTATCGGTCGAACGCAGCACTCCTCCGGATGTTCCTGAAAAGATGGCTGTACTATTTGCTGCAAGACAATATCCTCCATATGTGCCTTTTTTTACCCATGTAAGGCCGTTGTCGGCCGAACGGTATATACCGGCATTTGAAGCCAGAAACCAATTAGCTCCAAACTTTGCCAGCGCTTTGCCTCCCCCAGGCCACGTCGGCGACAGGACTATAGTCCATGTATTTCCATTATCAGTTGAAGTGTACAAGCCGGTATTTACAGCTGCATAAAGCGTAGTACCGTCTTTGGCCAGTAGTGCGACATTGCCGCCATTGGGACCTGCCTGTGCCCACTGGGCCGAGGTTTTTTCAATGCCCAGGCAAAATACCAGTAGAACACTGAACAATAAAGCAAAAGTTTGGGTTTTTTTCATGATTAGTTATTTGGTGGTTATTGATTATTCGTTTCGGGAAAGTCAGGATCAAAATCTGTATCTGCAAGCGGCCGGGTATTTCCGGATTCCATTAGCTTACTCAATACGGCATGCTGCAACTCCAGTTTTTTAATGTACTTGATATTCTCGATAGAATTCTCCGAATCGGAAGGACAGCTTACGTTTTCGGAATCAGAAGGATGTTTATTTTTCTTAGGCATAGGTTTTTGATAGTTTCAGATTGCAAATATCAATGCCCGTTTAGCATATACCAAATATTCCATCCCGACAAATTGGCTACATGGAGTAAAAATAATCTCTACTTTTTACATACAAATTCTTCTATATAGCTGCTAATGTGCGACCTAATTCGTATTCGTAAAAACATATGAATACGTAGGATTTAAAATATGTGGGATATATTCTGATATAACGGAGTTAATGAAAGCCCATCTAAAACGGGTAACACCACCATTAAAACAGGTTGGTTAAGTAGAATGTAAGAAGTTGAAGTTTAAGCTAAATGCAGAACAAGTCGGAGGTTGGTCCTTTAAAAATGCGCATTTATTTCAGAGGAAGTTTCTAAAAGAACTAATTTCAGATGATGATTTGATTACACCTGCGACAGGAATGTCACCAGGTTGGCTTCTGAATTCGAAAGCCCTATTTTTTTGCGAAGCCTGTAACGGGCCTGATCAATGGATGCGAGTTGTTGTCCGGTAAGTTCCGAAATATCTTTGGTAGACATATTTAAACGAAGGAAGGCGCATAATTTAAGTTCATTCTGGCTTAGATCAGGATGCATATCCAATAATTTTTCATAAAACCCGGCATGAATTTCCTGAAAACGGAGTGAGAATTCACTCAGCATTTTATCGTCAGTACTGTTGCGGAGTTCATGACTCATAAGTGTTATCACTTCTTTTGCTTCCACGCCTTTTGCATTACGTTCAAGCTGTAAAAGTTTGCTCGAAAAGCCCGAAAATATTTCATTCTTTTTGATCAATGAAATCAGGTTAACAGTGAGTTCGCGGTCCTTAATAACTAATTCCGATTCAATTTTATTTTTTTCAAGTTGCACTTTTTCCTTTTCGAGAACAACAAATTTAGATTTTAAACGCTGCCGCGAAAACACCAGCCCCAGAATAACCAGTCCGCTGACCAGGCTGAAAATTATAATAAGCATTATTTTACTTTTAGCCTGCTGGGTTTGTTGCTGTTCAAATTCCTTCTTCTCGTAAATATACTGAAGTTCAAATTTCGAAATGAGAATTTGTTTTTTGGATGCATACAAACTATCCGCGGCAAGTTTTTCTAAAGCAAGGTATTTATATGCATTAATCGTATCCTTCTTTCCGGCATATATATGGTTAAGCATTTGTGCCGCAGGTGCTATAATTCGATAAAATCTGTTATTAATCCCTTCGTTTAATGCTTTTTTAAAATACGCTATACTTTCATACGTTCTGTTTGCCGCATCGTCACAAAACCCAAAATTCACAAAGCACTCCGCCATATGCATACGATTATTAACCTCGGTAAACAGTTCAAGCGATTGCTGGAAACTTATACGGGCATCAACAAAATTCAGTTTATTCATCTGGTCGTAACCAATATTCATCCTGTTGATCCCTTCTCCAAGTTTATTACCCAGTTTGCTATTTATTTCCAGGGCTTTTCTGAAAAATAATATTGCAGAATCAAATTTCTGCAGGTCTTCGTAAACAATTCCAATGTTATTGTACTGCGTTTTTTGTAAGGCTTGAGAATTGATCTCTTTAGCAAGAGTTAAAGAATTATTGTAGTATTCCAGTGCTTTTTTATAATCCTGCTGACTGTAAAAGTCGCAACCTATATTACCTAATGCACAGGAAATCCCATCTTTGTCCTTTAGCTTTTCAAATAATTTCAATCCTTTGAACAGATATTGAGAACTATGGTCATAATCGTCAAGCTCAGAATATATGGTCCCAATAAGACGATACGAATTAGCCAGCTCTTTCTCAAAACTCATATCCTCAGACATCTCCTTCGATTTCTGGGCATACTCCATCGCTTTTTTATAATCGCTGATCCTGAAATAAGAGTTGCTCAAATTAAGCATAGTATGAATCTTGCCCAAAGGATAATTCGCCTGTTGCGCAATCACAAAGGCCCTGTCGGCCAGCTCAATTGCCACCGAATCTTCAAGATATAGATTCTGCGGCTTATCGAGAAATTTCAGTATGGCATCCACTTTATCTTTCGGATTCTTAATTACCCTAAGGGCCGAATTCAGACTATCTGTTTGTATCAATTCCTTTGCTACAGACCCGTACGAACAAAGAAAGCCAAGGAGTAAGAATAGTAGAGTGAGCCGTGATTTCATAAGTATTCGCGCAGGAAGAGAAGCTGTAAAAATAGGCAAAAAAAAACTATATCGAATATCATTTTTAATCATCCATAATGGATCCCGTCATCGGCGTTCGTGGCCCCGTTATCGGCGTTTTCGGCTCCGTCATCGGAGTTCACGGCTCTGTCATCGGCGTTCGCGGCTCCGTCATCGGCGTTCGCGGCCCCGTCATCGGCGTTCGCGGCTCCGTCATCGGCGTTCGCGGCCTCGTCATCGACGTTTTCGGCTCCGTCATCGGAGTTCGCGGCTCTGTCATCGGCGTTTGCGGCCTCGTCATCGGCGTTCTCGTCCCGAGCACTTTTGTTACCTATATTATAATAATGAGCGTCTTATGCTTTATCGTTATTATAGCCTATAAATTAAAATACCGGGTTGAAACAGAATAGCTAAACCACAATGGAATAAAAATCCATAGTTTCAAACAAAACATGAAATTTTGATTTTTTTTAATGCAAAGCGCGCAACGATCTCGCAAAGAGAGCAACGTTTTATAACAAACCAGGCCTGGCGTTCTTTGCGAAAACCTGAGCGTCCCTTGCGGTTATATTTTTAAATACTTTAGTCTCTGCACTAAATTGCTGGGTTTTACCCATTTTTAAAACAATTAAGATAGCAGTAGGGCATTTTATCTTTTATCTTCTATCTTTTATCCTTTATCCTTTATCTTTTATCTTTTATCTTTTATCTTAAAACTCCCAACTTAAAACTTCCCCCTTACTTCATCCCCTTAATTTCCATCTTTCTCAGCTTAGGCGCAAACCCGGCTGTGGCCAGAACAATCATCACCGTCATTCCACCCCCGAAAACCACCGAAGGCACCAGCCGTATCAGTCGCGCAGCCAAACCCGACTCGAAGGAGCCCAGTTCATTCGACGAACCCACAAACAGGCTGTTAACCGAAGCTACACGGCCGCGCATTTCGTCGGGAGTATACATTTGTAATATGGTTCCACGTATAATTACACTTACATTGTCGAACATCCCGCTGAGGGCCAGCAGCGTCAGCGAAAGCCAGAAATTACCCGAAAGGGCAAAGAAGATGATGCAGGCACCAAATCCTCCCACTGCCCACAGAAGTTTAACACCCGAACGGCGGACAGGAGGATGGTAAGCGAGTATCATAGCCATAAGAACTGCCCCGAAGGCAGGTGCGGCACGCAGGAAACCGAGCCCCTGCGGACCCGTATGCAGCACTTCGGATGCAAAAACCGGGAGCAGGGCAACAGCCCCCCCGAATAAGACGCCAAACATATCGAGCGCCAGGGCACCCAGCAGGACCTGGTTATGAAAAACAAAGCGTATACCAGTAGCCAGGCTGGTAAAAATCCCTTCGTTTACAAGCCGCGGAGGGAGCGGAACCGATTTGGAAGTATAAAAGAAGTACAGGCTGAAGGTCGAAAAGAACAGCACGCAGATAAAGGCAGCGTGAATGCCTGCAAACCCGTAAATCAATCCGCCCGCTGCCGGCCCCGAAACAGCGGCTATATGCCACACTGTGCTGTTCCAGGTGGATGAGTTTGCATACAGGTTACGGGGTACAATCTGCGCCATATAGGCCGATTGGGCCGGGTAAAAGAAAGCCCTCGCCAGGCCGGTTACGGCTATCACGCAATACAATGGCAGAACCCCGACAGATTGGTACAGGGATTGCATCGAATAACTCAGGTAGAGCAAAATACCGGCACACAGCACATATACGGTAGCGGTAACGGCTACAATTGACTTGCGGTTTATCATATCGGCCACATGCCCGGCAAACAATGCCACTGCAAGAAATGGTATGGCTTCAAACAGGCCTATGAGCCCGAGTGAAAATGCATCATGTGTGAGGTCGTAAACCTGCCAGCCTACAATCACGCTCTGCATCTGTATGGCAAAAGTCATAAAGAAACGCCCTGTGATAAATCGCCTGAAGTTGCCGATGCGCCAGACGGCATAGGCATCGTTATGATAGAAAGGAGTCTTAAACTTGCTCAAATTAATTACTTAAAGAATGACTTATAGCTGAAGGATTCAGGAAACTAAGTACTGACAATACAAAGCAGTACCCTGTCTTACCAACTTGGCAGGAAAGAATAGTTTTTGGAATAGTCAAGCATCTGCCCGGCATAGTCGGAGGGGTAATCCACTTTCACATCTGTAATCTTTCCATTTTCCGTTACCAGGCTGAAAACAGGGTTCATAAACCCGCCATAAGGGGCCACATTCAGTTTTTTAAACCTGGCAAGCACCTCTTCATGCAGGGCATTATCCACTTTTACCCCGTAGTTTTCGACCAGAGCTTTCCCCGCTCCGAAATCGCCTTCCGACTTAATGCGTTGTATCTCAGCCAGCAGTTTGCCGAAAAGCTGCCGCAATTGTGCATAGTCGTTCACTTTCACATAGGTCTTGCCTTCGTGTTTCACCAACTCTATTACCTTGCCCGCAGCGCCCTTTTCGAAACACCAACTGGCAATCAGCTGACGGTTGCGCATATGCGATTCCTCCACGTTCTTGCCGGGAGCAATACGGGTTAATTGAGTCAGCAGCCCGTTTCGTATATAGGAGTTGTATTCGGCTTTGCCAGCGTCAGCCGAAGGTAATATTTTCAGCTCCACCATCCTGGGATCCATAATATAGTATAAGGCAAAAAGATCGGCACGGGCTTCCTCGAGGGTGCTCTGGTAATTCTTTAGCGCTTCGCTGCTGGTTCCCGGCAGCAATTGACCCGAACCATGGCCCAGGCATTCGTGCAGGTCGGTATGTACATTACCAGCCAGGGAGCCGTATTTTTTTGATAGCCCGCGCTCTTCATCCGAAAGCACGAACTCTTCGAGCATGCCATTGCCCAGGGCTGCCTGGTCGTATGCATAGGTAATATTTTCGATGGTCACCGACTTGGAACCATGTTCCTTCCTGATCCAGTCAGCATTCGGCAGGTTGATCCCAATGGGTGTCGAAGGGTAACAATCGCCGGCAAGCTGGGCGGCCGTGATCACTTTTGCGGTAACCCCTTTCACCTGTTTCTTCCTGAAACGGCTGTCGACGGGCGAGTTATCCTCGAACCACTGCGCATTGCCGCTTATGATTTCGGCACGCTTGGTGCCTTCCTTATCTTTAAAATTCACCATGGCTTCCCAGGTTCCCTTACGGCCTAACGGGTCTTCATAGCTTTCGATAAAACCGTTAACCACGTCAATATCGCTCTTCAGGTCTTCGACCCAAAGCACATTGTATTCATCCCAGGTCCTGAGGTCGCCGGTTGTATAATATTCAACCAGCTTCCCGAGAGCCGCCTTTTGTTCAGGGTTCTCGGCTACTTCCATGGCTTTCTCCAGCCAGAAAACGATTTTCTCTATGGCCTGGGTGTAACCGCCGCCTATTTTCCAGGTCTTTTCGACAATTTTGCCATTTTCCTTCACCAGGTTCGAATTCAGTCCAAAGGATAATGGATGCAAGGCATCAGCCTGTTTCATTCCTTTATAAAAAGCCTCTACTTCAGCCTCATTTACTCCCTCGTAAAAATTAACCGCCGAAGTAAGTACCAGGTCTGCGTCAGGGGCCAGGTTTACCTTTTTGGGCATCACACCCGGGTCGAACATCACGGGCCTGAGTTCAGCCATCAATTGTTCAACCGACTGCCCGGTTTTTAAAGGAAACTTCGACTGATCGCTGTTTTTAACCAGCTCGTTGAAATAGGAGATATCAATACCGGGCAGGAATTTATCGCTGGCGTAATGGTGGTATATCCCATTCGAAAACCAGACTCTTTTCAGGTAAACTTCAAAAGCCTGCCATTCGGCACCTTCCTTTTTGCCGCTATAAGTGAGGTATATGTTTTCGAGCGTGCGTCGGATCGCCAGGTTGTATTTCCCGTTCTGGTCGAAGATGATATCCCTCCCGCAAAGGGCTGCCTGGCTCAGGTAGTATACCAGTTTCTTCTGTTCCAGGTTCAGGCTCTCAAAGCCGGGAACCTGGTAGCGCATGATCTTCAGGTCAGCAAATTGCTCAACAAGGAATTTGAAATCGGTACCCGATTCTGTTTTAGATTTTTTATCCCCGTTTGTGCAGGAAAAGAGTGCAAGGCTCATAGTTAGAACGCTTATTATTTTAATATAGCT